>JACQZS010000028.1 GCA_016213725.1 Acidobacteriota bacterium
CTTGTTTGGCGACAACATCTTAACTGTTCGAAGCCCCATCTCACAAATCATCGCCACGTAAGTTGTTCATTTTGCATGGCCGAGTTCTGCAAGTGGCTCGAGGCACCGCAAAAGGTTTACCCGGCCGGCAGCGGGCGGGGCCGGGTGGCGGTTCGGCCGGGGGTCGCTATACTGGAAGAGAAGAGAGGCGAATTCCCTTGAACTGGAAAGGTTTCGTGCGCCTGGCGGCGCACACGCAAATGCTGCCGATCCTGGAAAGCGGCGAAGAGACGCTGGTAGGAGGTCAGGCCGTGATGGAGGGCGTGATGATGCGCGCTCCGCACAGCTACTCGATCGCGGTGCGCCGGCCGGACGGCCAGGTGGTGACGGACACGCACCCGCTGGCGAAGGTGTCGGACAAGTATCCGGCGTTCAAGCTTCCGGTGTTGCGCGGCGTAGGCACGCTGGGACAGGCCATGAGCCTGGGCATCAAGGCGCTGCGGTTCAGCGCCGACGTGGCGATGCAGGCCGAAGCGGAGAAGGAAGGCAAGACGGCGGAAGGGCAGAAGTCGGGCGAGATCCCGGGCTGGGTGATGACGGCGAATCTGCTGTTCTCGTTCGTGTTCTTCATCGCGCTGTACAAGTTCGTGCCGCTGGTGATCACCACGCAGTTGCAGAAGGTGTTTCCGGAGATTTCCGGGCGCATCGCGTTCAACCTGGTGGACGGCGTGGTGCGCATGGTAATTTTTGTCGGGTTCCTGTGGATGATTTCGCGCTGGAAGGACATCCACCGGGTGTTCGAGTATCACGGCGCGGAGCACAAGGTGGTGTTCAACTTCGAGAGCGGCCAACCGGTGACGGTGGAGAACGCGCAGAAGTTCGTGACGTTCCATCCGCGGTGCGGGACGAGTTTCCTGCTGGTGGTGATGATCGTCTCGATTGTGGTGTACGCGGTGATCCCGGTGGATTCGTTCTGGGCGAAGATGGCGGTGCGCGTGGTGGCACTACCGCTGATTGCGGGCCTGAGCTATGAGATGATCCGCTTTGCGGCGAAGCACCGCGGCAGTTTCCTGGCGATGATTACGGCGCCGGGGCTGTGGCTGCAGCGGATTACGACGCAGCCGCCGGCCGACGATCAGACCGAGGTGGCCATCATCGCCCTGGATGGCGCCATGAAGATGGAAGAAGAGCAGGGCGGCGAATTGGTAATTGCCTGATGGAGTTCACAGAACAGCTCGAAGAAGTAGAAAAGCGGTTTGAGACGCTCACCGGCCAGATGGCCGATCCGGAAGTGATCAACGACCCGGATGCGTACCGCAAGACGGCGAAGGCGCACCGCGATCTGGATGAGATCGTGACGGCGTACCGCGAGTACAAGAAGATTGTGGAAGACCTGGCCGGGGCGCGGCTGATGTCCGAGGAGAAAGACCCGGAACTGCTGGCGATGGCCGAGGAAGAGATCGCGCGTCTGGAGCCGGCGGAGACCGAGATGGTGGAGCGGCTGAAGATGCTGCTGCTGCCGAAGGATCCGAACGACGACAAGAACGTGCTGCTGGAGATCCGGGCCGGGGCGGGCGGCGACGAAGCCAGCCTGTTCGCGGCGGAGATCTTCCGGATGTACACGCGCTATGCGGAATCGCTGCGGTGGAAGGTGGAAGTGACCTCCATGAGCGAGTCCGGCGCGGGCGGAGCAAAAGAG
This sequence comes from Acidobacteriota bacterium, assembly GCA_016213725.1. Classification (GTDB taxonomy): domain Bacteria; phylum Acidobacteriota; class Terriglobia; order Bryobacterales; family Bryobacteraceae; genus Paludibaculum. Next base: position 1,679 of record JACQZS010000028.1, read on the forward strand.
ATTCTGGCGCTGGTAAACGGCGACAAGGTCTATTCGAAGCTGAAGTACGAGAGCGGCGTGCACCGGGTGCAACGCGTTCCCGTGACGGAGCAGCAGGGTCGGATTCACACGTCCACAATCACGGTGGCAGTGATGCCGGAAGCCGACGAAGTGGAGATCAAGCTCGAGGCGAAGGACGTCCGCGTGGACACGTTCTGTTCGTCGGGGCCGGGCGGGCAGAGCGTGAATACGACGTACTCGGCGGTGCGCCTCACGCACTTGCCCACGGGGCTGGTGGTGTCGTGCCAGGACGAGAAGTCTCAGATCAAGAACCGGGCGAAGGCGGAGCGGGTGCTGCGTTCGCGGCTGTATGAGCTGGAGTTGGAGAAGCAGCAGCAGGCGATTGGGGCGGACCGGCGGTCCCAGGTGGGCACGGGCGACCGGTCAGAGAAGATCCGCACGTACAATTTCAAAGAGAACCGCGTGACGGACCACCGCATTGGCGTGACGATGCACCAGTTGGACCGGATTATGGAAGGCGAGATCGGGGAGTTGATTTCGGCATGCACGACGTTTTACAACGCGCAGAAGCTGAAGGAACAGGCCGAGTCGTCGCACCATGACGCTCCGAACGGCGCTGCGGCAAGGAACTGAGATCCTCACAAAGGCGGGCGTCCATGAGCCGCGGCTGACGGCGGAGGTGTTGCTCTGCCACGCGCTGCGGCGGGAGAAGGTGTATCTTTACTCGCACCCGGAGCACGAGCTTTCGACGGTGGAGTGGATTCACTACGGGCGATATCTGCACGAGCGCTCCGGGGGGAAGCCGACGCAGTACATCACGCGGGTGCAGGAGTTCTACGGGCGCGAGTTCGGGGTGTCGCCGGCGGTGCTGATCCCAAGGCCGGAGACGGAGCATGTGGTGGAAGAAGCGCTGAAGGTGGCGCCGGGGGCTCGGCGGGTATTGGATATCGGGACGGGGTCCGGGGCGTTGGCGGTGACGCTGGCGCTGGAGTTGGGGGCCTTCGCGGTGGGTCCGGATTTGAGCTTGGAGGCGGTGGGGGTGGCGCGCGGGAACGCCGCGCGGCTGGGGGCACGGGCGGAGTTCGTGCAGTGCGATCTGGCGGCGGCGGTAGGGGGGCGGTTTCCGTTGATTGTGTCGAATCCGCCTTATATTCCGGCGAGGGAGATGGGGACGCTGCAGCATGAGGTGCGGGACCACGAGCCGCATCTGGCGCTGCTAGGCGGAGAGGCCGGGACGGAGGTCTACGAGCGGATTGTGCCGCAGGCGGAGGGGTTGCTGGAGCCGGGGGGACGGCTGGTGTTTGAGATTGGGTATCAGGGAGAGGCCGGGGTGCGGGCGGCGTTTGGGGAGAGGTGGAGCGAGGTGCGGACGGTGTGCGATCTGGCGGGGTGGCCGCGGGTGGTGCTGGGGCGCTTTACGCCCGAGTAGGGGCGGAGACAACGGACATGCGCTCTGGGTGTACACTGGCTCTGCCCTGAGTCCCGGGCAGGAGGTTTGAAGAGAATGAAATCCCCACCGTTGTGTTGCCGGGCGGCGCTGCCGGTGCTGTTGCTTCCGGCGGCGTTGATTGCCGCGGATGTGGTGCAAGTGACGCCATCCAAGATGCCGCGGGTGGGGAAAGTGGACGAGCGGTTTCAGTCCTACAACGTGGAGATGGTGGAGGTGACGGGCGGGCGGTTCTGGGCGCCATACAAGAAAAAGCAGGCCGCCGCAGCGGAAGCGCCGGCCTCGGCGCCGGCAGTGCCGGGCCTGGATCCGTCGTTGTTCATGCGGCGTTCGCCCATCGAGTTGGCCAATCCGCGGCTGCTGAAACTGGCGGCGGCTCTGGGGCCGGCGTACATCCGCGTGAGTGGGAGTTGGGCCAATTCCACTTACTTTCATGACGCGGACACGCCCGCTCCAACAACTCCGCCGCCGGGCTTCGGCGGCGTGTTGACGCGCGCGGAGTGGCGGGGGGTGATGAGCTTCGCGAAATCAGTGAACGGAAAGATCGTGACGTCGTTCGCCATCAGCCCGGGAGTGCGGGACGAGAGCGGCACCTGGACGGACAGGGAGGCCGGCAAGCTGGCGCGTTACACGAAGTCGATCGGCGGGTCGATCGCGGCGGCGGAGATGTTCAACGAGCCGAACTTCGCGGCGATGGCAGGCGCGCCGAAGGGCTACACGGCGGAGAGCTACGGGAGAGACTTTGCGGCATTCCTGAAGTTTGCGAAACAGGAGGCGCCGGAGATGCTGATTCTGGGGCCCGGCTCGGTGGGGGAGACCGGCGAACTGGCCGCGTTCGGCGGCTTGAAGACGGCGGATCTGCTACAGGCCTCGCCGAGAGGCATCGGTGCGTTTTCGTATCACTTCTACGGAGCGGTTTCCAAGCGCTGCGCCGGCATGCCGCGCGTGCCGCAATCGTCGCCGGAAACCGCGCTGACCGCGGAGTGGCTGGGGCGCACGGAGCGCGATGCGGCGTTCTATGAAGCCCTGCGCGACAAGTACGAACCAGGCAAACCGATATGGCTGACCGAGACCGGCGAGACGGCCTGTGGCGGCAATCCGTGGGCGTCCACATTCATCGACAGCTTCCGCTACTTGGGTCAGTTGGGCCGACTGGCCCGGCGCGGAGTGCAGGTGGTGATGCACAACACGCTCTCGGCGAGCGACTACGCGCTGATCGACGAAGAGACGCTGACCCCTCGGCCGGACTATTGGGCCGCAGTGTTGTGGGCAAAGACGATGGGATCGACGGTACTGGATGCCGGCGTGCAGGCGCCGGAGAACACGTACGTCTACGCGCACTGCTTGAGCGGAAAGCCTGGAGGGGTGGCCATTCTGGCGATGAATGCCGGCCGGGATAGCGGGGTGGAGTTGAATCTTCCAGCGGCTTCCGAGCGGTACACGCTGACGGCCAAAGATCTGCTGGGAGGAGATGTGGATTTGAACGGGCACCCGCTGAAGGTGGGCAGCGCGGGCGACGTGCCGGAGCTGAAGGGTGCGAAGGCGGCTGCGGGAATTCAGAAACTGCCGCCGTTGAGCATCAATTTCTTCGCTGTGGCCGGCGCTGCGAACGCGGCCTGCAGGTAAGGCCGGCCTCTGCCGGCGCGAAGCTCCCAGCGTTTGTCTACACTGGATGCGCGGGGATTGTGTGCAAACTGTGAAGACTATTTTCCATGTCGACATGGATGCGTTTTTCGTTTCGGTGGAGGAATTGTTTGATCCTTCGCTGATCGGGAAGGTAGTAGTGGTGGGCGGGCAGAAAGGGGAGCGGGGAGTGGTCTCGGCGGCATCTTATGAGGCCCGGAAGTTTGGGGTGCATTCGGCGCTGCCGCTGCGGACGGCGGCACAACTTTGCCCGCATGCGATCTTCCTCAATGGGCACCCGGACCGATACCGGGAGTATTCGCACAAGGTCCACGGGGTGCTGAAGGAGTTTTCGCCGCAGGTGGAGATGGCTTCGGTGGATGAGGCCTACCTGGATCTAACTGGGACGGAGCGGCTGCTGGGCCCACCGCTGGCGGCGGCGCACGCGCTGCATGAGCGAATGAAGGCCGTGACGGGGTTGAATTGCTCGGTCGGGATCGCGACTTCGAAGATGGTGGCAAAGGTTTGCTCGGACCAGGCGAAGCCGAACGGGGTGCTGTGGATTCAACCGGGGCTGGAGGCGCGGTTTCTGGCTCCTTTGGACGTTCGGCGGCTGCCGGGCGTGGGCAAGGTGACGGAGGAAAAGCTGCACCAGTTGGGAATCAGGAAAGTGGGTGACCTGGCGAAACTGGAAGAGGATTTCCTAAGGAAACGGTTCGGGCAGTGGGGGCTGGCGTTGGCTGGGAAGGCGCAGGGGGTGGACGCGGGGGCGTGGTTTGACGGGGAGATCGGCGGGCATGAGGATCCGAAGTCGATCAGCCATGAGATCACGTTTGGGGAAGACACGAACGACCAGGCATATCTGGAGACATCGCTGGCGCGGCTGACGGAGAAGGTGGCGCGGCGGCTGCGGGAGCAGGAGTTGCACGCGCGGACGGTGACGCTGAAGCTGCGGTATTCGGATTTCACGACGCTGACGCGGTCCCACACATTGCCTCGGACGACGCAACTGGACCACGAGTTGATCGCGGCTTCGCGGAAGTTGTTCCGGCAGGCATGGCGCTCTGGGGCGCGGGTGCGGCTGATCGGCGTGGGCGTGGCGTCGCTCGATGAGAATGAAGGGCAACTGGCGCTGATTGAAGGCGAGAAGAACGAACGGGCGCGGCGGGCGCTTTCGGCGGTGGACAAGATTCGGGACAAGTTCGGAGAAAAGAGCGTGCATCTGGCGGCGGGCATGGGCGGGGATCACGCCGAGCGGGTGCACGAGAACCCGGTGGGGCTGCCGGGAAAGATGCCGAAGAAGAAGGGCTGATCAACGGCCGGGGATGGCGGGCAGAGTGGGCGCGTTGGAATCGAAGCGGGGGCCCTTGGAGTCCCATGCCGCGGCCGGGAAGAAGCGCGCCTGGCCGTAAGGCGGAGGCAGTTCCTTGACGACGAAATCGAGGCGGCCGTTGCGCACGTGGGCCAACACATAGTGGTAGAAGCAGCCCTGGGCGAAGCCTTCGCCGCGAACGAGCTTGCCGCGCATGGTGCCGCCGGAGCTACCCACTTCCATGTAATCGACGCCGTCGTGGAGCATGTGGACAAAGCGATGGCCGTGGCCGGAGACGATGTGGGTGACGCCGTACTGTTTGGCGAGAAGGTGGAGGGCAAAGTCCGTGCGGCCCTGCTCGATTGGCTCGATCCAGAAGGGCTTGTGGAAGACAACGAGCTTGAGGGGCTGAGCCTTGTGGGCGGCGAGGTCTGCCTCGAGGAATTGGAGTTCGGCATCGGGCAGGGCGCCGTCGCCGGCCTGCGAGTTGTCGAGCACGGTGACGTGGAGTGGGCCGTGGTTGAAGGAGTAATGGCAGGGGCGGCCGGATTCGCCGATGTAGGCGCGGCGGGAGGCTTCGGACCAGATGTCGTGATTGCCGGGGATGTAATAGAAGGGGATGTGGCGGTAGGGTTCGAGGATGGCCTTGGCCTCGCGCCACTGCTCTTCGATCTTTGAGTCGTCACCACCACCTCGGATCGTGTCGCCGACGTTGATGACGAAGGCGGGGCCGAAGAGGTTGATCTCGTACCAGGCACGCTCATAGACGCCGGGTTCGGGGGAGCCGGCACGGTCGCCGATGACGGCGAAATGGAAATCCGCGGGAGCGGGGCCCGTATTCCGCTGCGCCCAGAGGCCGGCGGCCAGGGAGGCTGCCAGCAGCGCGCAGAGGAGGCGGCGGGACATGGGGATCAGTTGCCGAACAGGAGCGGTTTGAGAGCGTCGAGGCAGAGGTAGTTGGGGATGACGTAGTCGGCGCCGACGCCGGCCATGCGGTTGCGCTTCCACTCGTCGATTTTGAGGCAGTCGGGCTCGTCGGTGGCGACGCCGACGGCGATGCCGCCAACGCTCTTGACGTTTTCGATTTCTACGTAGCCGTCACCGAAACCGAGGAACTCGCGGCCGTCGCATTCGGCGCCGGCAATGATGCGCTCGATGAGGATCTTCTTGGAAAAGCTCTTGTAGTCGTCGAGGGCGCCGAAGACGCCGCCGTCGAAGTAGGGGGTAACGCCGAGCAGTTCGGCCTCGCGCTTCATGTAGGGCTCGTCGGTGCCGGAGGCGAGGTAGAGCTTCATGCCGCGCTCCTTGAGGGCGTCGAGGAGTGCGATGGAGCCGGGGACGAGGTATTTTTCGGGCGAGGCCTCGCCGGTTTCCAGGGCGCGAAGGCGGTCTTTGATGCGCTCGTGGAGGAGATCGAGATAGCGGTGCTTATAGACGAGGGGGTCTTTGGGCGTGCCGCCGCGGAGTTCCACCTGGCGGGCGAGTTCGATCATCTGGTAGACGGTCTGCTTGCCGGTGAGGGTGTAGACGAATTCGCTGACGACGGCGGTGAGTTGCTCTTCGGTCTCGCCGGTCTTCAACTCGGCCAGGATCTCCACCATCATGGGCACCATGACGTGGAACCAGCCGGCGCGAATGAGGGAGAGCGTGCCGTCAAAGTCAAAGAGGGCGACGCGGGTATGAGCCGCGGAATTGCCAGTCAGGATTTCGATGTCGGGGTGGGTGGAGTTCAAACAGGGACCTTCTTCAGCGCTTTGGAGATTTCCGAGGCGTAGTCCATCATCATCTTCGGCAGCAGCTCCTCGATCTGTTTCGTGAAGCGGGCCTTGGGCATGGACATGCTGATGGCGGAGTAGACTTCGCCTTCGGGAGAAAAGATGGGGGCGCCGCAGCAGGTGCCGCCGGGGACGGTCTCTTCGCGGTCCCAGGCGTAGCCGCGCTCGCGGACGGCGACGAGGTCGTCCTGAATGGCGCGGAAATCGGTCATGGTGTGCGGCGTGAGAGAAAAGATGCCGTAGGTATAGAGGAGGCGCTGGGCGAGGTCCGGCGACTGATGCGCGGTGATGCACTTGCCGAGCGAGGAGGCGTAGGGCTGGAGGATGCCGCCTCTGTAGTTCGACATGCGGATGTGGTGGGTGCTTTCGATGACTTCGATGACGCGGACCACATCCTCAAAGAGGAAGGCCATGGCGACGGTTTCGCCGAGTTCGGCGTTCAGGCGCTGCAGGACGGGCAGGGCGCATTCGCGGAGGGCCGCCAGGCGTTTCTGCAACTGCATGGAGGGCCAGCTGTGCTGGCTGTAATAGTTGTCGTTGGAGTCGCGCGCGATGTAGCCGAGGCCCTGCAGGGTGCGGAGCAGGCGGAGGGTGGAGGCTTTTCCGAGCCCGGCCAGGACGGAGAGGTCGCGAAGGCCCATGGGATCGGCGCCAGTGGCCAGCGCCTCGACGATGAGGAGTCCTTTGGCGAGAGAGCGCGATTCCGGAGTTACGCCGGTTTTCGCGGCAGGCTTGACGGAACGTCGTTTCAATTTTTGATTTGACTGGCTCAACATTTTGATTCTACTATACAGCTAGTGGTTTTGACAGCCTGGAACAGGTTGGCAGGCCGCCGTAACAGGTCAGGCTCTATTATGTCTCGAAACAAGCCTATCGGTGGAGTAATCTCAGCCGCTCTTCTGCCTCGTGGATCCCAAGGCCGAGTTCTGTGGGACAACTTTGCGGATTCTCTGCTGTTCCTCAAGAAACAGGGGGTGGCGGGCATCTGCGTCAACGGCGCTACCGGCGAGTACGCCGGGGCGACGGCGGAGGAACGGCGGTTTACCGTGCACGTGGCGAGGCAGGTGATGGGCTCCGAGGGGCTGGTGGTGAGCGGAGCGGGCGCGTGCGCGCTGCACGACGCAATCTGCCTGGCCAAGGACGCTGAGACGGAAGGTGTGGACGCGCACCTGGTTCCGGCCCCGCATTTCTTCCCGTACTCGCAGGACGATTTGGGCGAGTTCTACCGCCAGTTTGCGGCAGCAGTGGAGAAGCCGGTGCTGTTGTACAACCTGGCGTCGTTCACGACAGGGATCGACAAGCCGCTGGCTGCGGAACTGGTGCGCGGCGTGGAAAAGATCGCCGGGATCAAGGACAGCAGCGGCCGCGTGGACATTTTAGAGGAGTTGACTGTGGGCGGCCCGGCGGAATGCGTTCGTTTCGTGGGCAATGACGCGGTGTTCGCCGAGTGTCTGAGCAAGGGATGGTGCAATGGGAGCATCTCGGGCGTGGCCTGTGTGCTGCCGGAGCTAATTCTGGGACTATGGGAAGCGAGAACCGACCCGAAGGGCAGCGCGTTTGAAAACGCTAACCGTCTGCTGGACGAGTTCATCGCACAACTAGGGGCTTGGCCTGTGCCGTGGGGTTTGAAACTTGTGGCAGAGTGCCGGAACTTGAGTCCGTTGTCCCTGCCGCTGCCATTGTCTCCGGCAAGGCAGGCGGCTGCGCAAGGGTTCCGCCAGTGGTTTGAACCATGGTGGCCCCAGGCGCTTGAGACGTTACAATCGGTTCGCAGTATTGCATAAAACCGATCTTTCGTTTCAATAATTGACAATCGGATCTTCGAGTCGTATACTTCATAAGGAAATATATATAGCTGTGTTCCAATTTTGAAACACGGCTGGGTGTTGAATGCAAATCAGGGAGTCGCATATGAAGCGTGTAGTGTGTCTCGCTATGCTCCTCGTGGCCGCCTTGGCGCCAAGCATCTTGGCACAAGACGTCCGCGCAACAATCACAGGGACGGTTGTGGATCCCTCCGGAGCGGTCATTGCCGGGGTCCAAGTCCGGGTCACAAGTGTCGAACGTGGAACGGTAACCGAAGCGGTATCAAACGAAGCGGGTCTGTATCTTGTCCGCTTCCTGCAGCCGGGCTCTTACAAGCTGACGGCGGAAAAGTCCGGCTTTAAGAAGTTCGTGCGGTCGGGGATCAACCTGGCGGCGGCGGATAATCCTCAGATTGAAGTCAAGATGGAGATCGGCCAGACGTCGGACTCCGTCACGGTGACGGGCGACGTGAGCTTGCTGCAGACGGAGACGTCCACGCGGTCGGCCACGGTGGAATCGCGGGCGATCGAGGACATCCCGACGGCAGGACGGAACCTCTATCAATTCCAGTATTCGCTGCCGGGCGTGATCAAGCAGAGCCGGTATTGGGGCTCGATGGAGCTGTACGCATTCGGCAACATCAACGGCGTCTCGATCAGCGGCGGCCGCAGCGGCGAAAACGAGACGATGATCGACGGCATCGCAAACACGAAGATGGACCGTGGCGTGGCCTACGCGCCGGCGTTGAACGGCACGCAGGAAGTTTCGGTGCAGACCAACTCCTACGACGCCCAGTACGGCCGCATCGGCGGCGGCGTGACGCTGATCACGACGAAGTCGGGCGGGAACGATTTCCACGGGCAGCTCTTTGAGTTCTTCAAGAACGACAAGCTGAACGCGGCGGATTGGGTCGCGAACAAGGAAGGCGAAGGCCGCTCGCCGATGCGGAACAACACATACGGCTTTGAAGTGGACGGTCCCGTGTGGATCCCCAAGGTCCTGGATCTCCGCAACAAGGCGTTCTTCATGCTGAGCCTGGAAGGCCTGCGCGAACACATCGCCAGCGGGCAGATCAAGACGATGGCGACAGCAGCGGAGCGTGGAGGCGACTTCTCGGCCCTGCGCAACAGCTCCGGCCAGCAGATAGCGATCTACGATCCGATGACGACCCGGCTCGTGGACGGCAAGTACGTGCGTACGCCGTTTGCCGGCAACATTCTTCCTGGCGCGCGGATCAGCCCCGTGGCCAAGGCGGTGACCGGCTACATTCCACTGCCGACCGGGCCTGGCGAAGGCGGCGATCACCTCAACAACTACGCCAATTTCAGCCCTGCGACAAACGGCTACAACTCCTGGCTGGGCCGTTTTGACTTCAAGCCTTCCCAGAACCACACCTTCGCTGGCCGCTATGGCGAAACGCCGTGGATTAACTGGAGCAAGGTGGTTTGGGGCACGAACGCGGCCGAGCCGAGCGGCGAATGGCCCTCGCAGCGCATTTCGCGCAACTGGGGTTTCGACTACACGTGGACGATCAACCCGGTGGCCGTGTTCAGCCTGCGCGCGGGCCTAGCGCGGTATGAAGGCTTCGGCGGCAACACGTTCGCTGCGAACTTCGATCCGCGGCAACTGGGCTTCCCGGACAAACTGGTGAGCCAGTTCACGACGCTGCAGTTCCCGCGTTTCAACATGGGCAACTACACGGAAGTGGGCGCCAGCACGGTGACCAGCTACGAAACGAACGACAACTACTCGATCACGCCGATCCTGAACCTGGTTCTGGGGCGGCACGTGCTGAAGTTCGGCGGCGACCTGCGCCGGTACAACCGCAATACGATGGGCCCGGGCGTGGCGTCGGGCAGCTACGATTTCGCGAAGAGATGGACGCAGTCGAACCCGCAAACGGGCGATTCGGCTTCCGGCAACGATTTTGCCACGTTCCTGCTGGGCTACCCCACTGGCGGCACGGTGGCGCGCAACATCGACCCGGCCTACAGGTCGCAGTACTACTCGATGTTCGTGCAGGACGACTTCAAGGCCAGCCGGACACTGACGATCAACATCGGCATTCGCTGGGACTACGAGTCGCCGGCGATTGAGCGCTACGACCGCATGATCCGCACTTACGATGTGGGCGTGCGCAGCCCGATCCAGCCCCAGGTGCCGAGCATGAACCTGTACGGCGGCCTGGTGTACGCGGGCGCGAACGGGGTGAGCCGGTTCGCGTTCGATCCGAAGCGGATGAACTTCCAGCCGCGCGTTGGTTTCGCGTGGCAGTTTGCGCCGAAGTGGGTGGCGCGCGGCGGCTATGGCTTCAGCATGCTGGGCCAGCAGAGCTTCGGCCCGGCGACGGGCTACAGCCAGCCGACGAACCTGATCTCATCGACGGACGGCAATCTGACACCGGCTGTGTCATTGTCCGATCCCTACCCGACGAGCCTATTCCCGAATGGGCTGCTGAAGCCCATCGGCAACAGCATGGGCCTGTCGACGAACTTGGGCCAAGGCGTAACCGGCCAGTTCCTGGACCGCCCCCTGCCGCAATCGCACCAGTTCAGCTTCGGCTTCCAGAGGGAACTTCCGTTCTCGATGGTGGGTGACGCGAGCTATGTGGGCAATCTGACGCAGCGGCTGCCGGTGGGTCTGCCCAATAACTTCATTCCGCTGGGCGAGTTGAATAAGCTACCGGTGGAGCAGCGTCAGGCTTACTTTACGCAGCAAGTGCCGAACCCGATGGCCGGCCTACTGCCGAATTCCGGCATCAACGGGGCGACGGTACCGCGGCAGCAACTCATGTACGCATACCCCCACTTCAGCCAGGTGAATTTCAGCGACGTCCCGATCGGCCGTCAGAGCTACCACTCACTGCAGACCCGCCTCACCCGCCGCTTTTCGAAGGGCTTCATGATGCAGGGCTCCTACACCTGGTCGAAGACACTGGAGGCGACCTCCTACCTGAACGCGCAGGACATCAATGTGCTGAATCTGCGCGACACGGGCCTGGAACAGCGTCTGCTGCAATATGACATCCCGCACAAGTTCAACATCCAGGCGATCTACGAACTACCGTTCGGCAAGGGCAAGCCGCTGGCTTCCTCGGCCAACTCGTTCGTCAATGCCTTCATCGGCGGCTGGAACCTGAGTGGCCAGTGGGCCAAGCAGAGCGGCTTCCCGATGGACTTCCCGAATAACGCCAACATCGTGGCCCGCAGCGCCAAGCTGACGAACGACCAGCGCACGGAGATCGCCAAGGCGAACGGCCGCAGCTACTGGGATGTGAGCTACGATCCATGGTTCGACACCACGGTGTTCCCGAAGTCCGCCCAGGCGGCCTACACGTGGCGAGCCTACCCGACCCGCTTTTCTGACGTTCGCGCCCAGGGCGTGGACTCGGTGGAACTCTCGATCTACAAGCAGTTTGTGATCAAGGAGCGGGTAAAGTGGCAGATCCGCGCGGACGCCTACAACGCGTTCAACCACCCGTGGTTCGGCCAGCCGGCCACCACAAGCGTGACCAATTCCGACTTCGGCAAGCTGAGGGCCGACATGAACAACGAGACGAGAATCATCTCGCTGGTCATGAAGATCATGTTCTAGTCAGGGCAACCGGCAAGAGAAAAGGGCGGCCCAGCGGCCGCCCTTTTTTTATTTCGACTGAGCCGGCGCGGAGTCCCGATCCCGGCACAAAATGAGCCCCCGGGCACGGCGGCCCGGGGGCTTTCGTATTCAGGGGTCTAACGGACGACTAGTAGTTCTTCGTGCGTTCAAAGCGGGCACGCTGGGCGCGGCCCATGGCTTTTACGCCGGCCAGCGAGGGATCCTGCTTCGCCAGCAACTCGAGGTTGCTGGAGACCTTCTCCACGGCGCGGGCCAGGTCACGGACGTCTTCTTCCTCTCCTATGAGGCAGAACTGGAAGAACCAGACCGACTCTTCGTAGGCGGCGCGCTCGGAGACGGGGCAGGAGACGGTGGAGTAATCCGATTTGAGCTGCGCGCAGTTGTCGGGCGTGGCGTGGAAGAGATCGCTCTTGTAGACGGCCTCATAGAAGCGGCCGTCGCAGGGGATGCCTTCGGCAGCGATGGCGGCGACGAAGAGGTCGCGGTGAGGAGCCGGCGTGCCGGGCTGGGGCCGGTATTGAAAGACGTAGGTGTAGTGCGTGGGCTGGGTGATTTCAGGCTGGGCGGGCAGCGTACGCACGGAGGGGACGCCGTTGAGCAATGAGGTGAGCAGCGCGGCGCGCTGGGCGCGGAGGGTGCGCAGTTCAGGCAGCATTTCCAGTTGGCCGACGAGCAGCGCCACCTGGAGGTCGGTCATGCGGTAGTTGAGGCCGATCATTCGGCGGCCGTATTCGTCGGTGAGCGAGGCGCGGCCGCAGTTGATGACGGTTTGGAGGGCTTCATAATGTTCGAGCGAGTTGGTAGTCAGCAGGCCGCCCTCTCCCGAGGTCATGAGCTTGCTTTCCTGCAGCGAGAAAGACCCGATATCGCCGATGGCGCCGGCGCCCCTCCCCTTGTAGGCGCCGCCATGGGCGTGGGCGCAATCCTCGATCACCTTCAGCTTGTGCTCGCGCGCCAAGGCCATGAGGGCATCCATGTCTGTGAAGCGCATGGCGAGGTGGACGGGGATGATGGCCTTGGTGCGCGGCGTGATGGCGCGGCGCGCGGCCTCTACGTCCAGGCAGTAGGTGTCGGGATCGATGTCGACGAAGACCGGCACGGCGCCCATGGCAAGGACAGCCGTGGCGGTACCGTCCCAGGTGTAAGCGGGAACGATTACTTCATCACCGAAGTTGACGCCACAGGCCTGCAGGGAGACGGTGAGGGAGACGGTTCCGTTGACGATGGGCAGAGCGTACCGGGCGCCGTGCAAATCGGCGAATGCTTTGCAGAACTCCGTGGCGAGTGGAGTGGGATAAGGAAAACCGCCCCAGTGGCGGCTCTCCACGGTCTGACGGATGCGGTCGAGGTCCGAGGGCTTGTACTGCGGCCAGGGGGCGAAGCCCTTCTTGCGGACCGGGTCACCGCCAAGGATGGCGAGTTGGCTCACTGAAGACTCCTTAACTATTTTTTGAAGTGACGTTTCACTTTTTTCCTCAATGATAAGCTATATTGGACTCACCGGGCAATAGTATATAAGCGTCCGGAAGGCAGGAAACGGGAGCACTGGCCGTGAAACTTGGCTTACTATTGCTTGGGTGTGCGGCGGCGGCCACGGCCGCTTCGACGTGGACCGTGCGCGTGGAAGAGCCCACCGGGCTCTACCGGCGCACGAACGAAGTGGCTTCCGTGCCGTTGGCGAAGGTGGGCGGGCAGGCGGCGGGCTACACGGTGTTGGATCCGCAGGGGCGCGAGTTGCCGCATCAGGTGGCCGGCGGCGAATTGTTGCTTCCGGTATCGCTGATCCCGGGCGAGTTGCCCCAGTACAAGGTGACGTGCTGCACGGCGCCGCAAGGGCGCTTCGCCAACCCGATCGTGCTGCGCAAGGTGGGATTGAGCCGGGTGGAGTTCGGCAATGGGTTTTTCCGGGCGGTGATCGACACGAAGGCGGGGGCGTTCGTGGAGGTGTACTCGCTGCGGGCGGCAGCGCACAAGCAGTTGAATCTGGTGGAGACTTCGCCGGAGACCAAGGAGGCGCTGAAGGGCGACATCCATGAGGACACGGCGCAGGCACGGAGCATCATCCCGCCGGTGGTGCCGGGCATCGAGGGGGAGAACGACGGCTGGACCACGCTAGGAGGCAAGGGCGGGTTCACCAATGTCGAATTGCTGGAGACGGGTCCGCTGCGTGGCCGGCTGCGGCTGACGCGGGCGGGAGAGGTATGGGAGATCGCGTTCACGTCGGGCGGCGCGGCGTTCCAGTGGAAGGCCAGCGGCGGATTCCGTTTTGCCAGCCTGTCTGCGTCGCCCTATGTGCCGTTCAACCGCTGCCTGGGCGGCTCGGAGTACACCGGACCGACGGGGCCGGGCGAACGGGAGATGGAACCGAACGCGATAGAACCGCGGCCGTGGAGCAAGCTGCCGGGCGGGCACATCGTGTACTACCAGCGCGAAGAGGATTACGGCGCGCTGGGCATTGTGGCGTTGGATGGAGAACTGGCCTGGACGGGGGCGGGATCGCGGCGTCTGCTGGCCAGGAAGGCGGCCGGGGCGGCGGCGATCGCCGTCACATTCCCGAAATGGGCGGGGATTGAGACGGTGCTGGAAGCCCGGAAGGAGAACCGCATTCTGCGGCAGCCGGTGCTGGTGCAGGTTTCGGCCGCGAAGGCAGGCGCGGCGCAGCCGGAAGCGCAAGCCGAGCGTCAGGCGGAAGCGAAGATCGGAACGGGGGCGGCCTCCCCTTTTGAACAGGACTCCTTCTCGCTCGACGGCGAGTGGGAGCTGATGTGGGCCGAGAAGGGCGCGGGGCAGCCGGAGTCGGGCTGGCGGAAGGTGAAGGTGCCGGGTACGGCGCACGTACAATGGCTCGATGAGAAGCAGCTTTACTCGCGCGAGGCGGAGTGGGTGAGCTACAAGGAGTGGTGGTACAAGCGGACCTTCCGGCTGCCGGAACGCTGGCAGGTCAAGCAACTGCGGCTGGAGTTTGAAGCGACCGACTACTACGCCGACGTCTATCTGAACGGTGAGTTCCTGGGCCGGCACGAGGGATATGTCGATCCCTACGACTTTGACGTGACGGGCCGCGCCAAGGTGGGGCAGGAGAACCAGATCGCGGTCCGCGTTTGGACGCCGGTGAGCTACTACTGGAAGCACCGGCCGTACACCATCAAGGGCGCCTATGGGGCGGTGGACCAGAAGCCGGACGACATCACGCCGGTGGGCATCACGCGGAGCGTGCGAGTGAAGGCTGGCGAGCCGGCCCGCATCACCGACACAGCGGTGAATACCCGTCTGGAAGGCGCGGCGGCGAGGGTGGAGGTGGACCTGGCGGCGGAGAATGCGCAGCCCGGGTATCGATACGAGCTGACGCTTTCGCCGCGGAACTTCCAGGGCGAACGCGTGCAGGTGATTTCGCCGGTGACGGATCGCGTGGTGGTTCCGGTGGCGAAGCCGCAGTTGTGGTGGACGTGGGACCACGGCAAGCCAAACCTCTACACGCTCGACATCCGGCTGCTGGACGCCAACGGCCGGGCAGTGGACGGCAAGAGCCTGCCGGTAGGTATCCGCGAGATCGAGAAGATCGGCTGGGACTTCTACCTGAACCGGAAGAAGATGTTCATCCGCGGGACGAATTACTACTACCACCTCTACATGTCGGAGATGACGCGCGAGAAGTATGCGCGCGACATGGAGCTGATGCTGGGCATGAATGTGAACATGATTCGCATCCACTGCCACTTCTCCAACCGCGAGTTCTACGACTTGGCCGACGAACGCGGCGTGCTGCTGTGGCAGGACTTCCTGGAAGCCTGGTACCCCCACGACCGCGGCTTCGCGCAGCACGCCGCCCCGCTCTACGACAACCATCTGCGCTACGTGCGCAATCATCCGTCGGTGGCGTTGTGGGCGACCAGCGACGAGGAGGACTTCGAGAACTACACGGAGATCACCAAGCACCTGGCGCCGCGGCCGTTCCTGCTCGACCCGCAGCGGCGGCCGGTGGTGCGCTCCACGGGGCGGTTTGGAGACAGCCATGTTTATCACGGCTGGTACAACGGATCGGTGTGGGACTACACGCAGATGACGGAGAATTTCGTTTCAGAGCTGGGCGCAACGTCGCTGCCGAACTACGAGACGCTGAAGAAGTTCATGGGCGACCAGTGGCCGATTCTGGAGCATAGGAACGAGTGGGAGTGGCGGCGGCTGCAGATCATGGAAGCCTTCCGCGCGTGGGGCAACCCGGCCGGGCTCACCATGGAGCAGTACATTCCGAAAACGCAAGCCTATGTGTCGCGGCTGTTCCAGATCGCGTTGGAACGTTCGCGTGAGCGCAAGAGCGAAGGCTCGGGTGGAATCCTGCACTTCCATGCCATCGACATCTGGCCGTCGGTGACCATGGCCGCCATCGACTTCGAACGACGGCCCACGAAGGTCTACGACACGGTGCGGCGCAGTTTCGCGCCCGTGGCGGCGCTGTTTCAATACGACCGCGACAAGTGGAAAGCGGGCGAGCCGTTCACGTGCACGTTGTGGGCGGCCAATGACACCTGGCAGGCAGTGAACCAGGCGGCGTTGCGCTGGCAGATTCGAGAGTCGGGCCAGCCGGCAAGCCGGGCCGCGGTGAAGACCGGATCGTTCCCGGTATCACTGGCGGCGGACTCCTCCATCAAAGCGGGTGCGGCGGCCTGGACTGCCGGCACGCCGGGCAACTATGAACTGCGCGCGGAGATAGTGGACGCGCAGGGCAAAGTGATCTCAGAGAATATCTACGAATTCGAGGTCGTTTCCAAATGAGAGCGATGATACTCATGGCCGCCGGCATGACGCTTGCGGCGCAGACACCGTCGATCAAGACGGGCACATTCCAGGCGCAGTCGCGGATGTTCTACACGACGGAGAACGGCCTGCCATCAAACGACGTGACGGACGTCCGAATCTCCGCCTCAGGCGAAGTAACGGCGGTGACGTCGAAGGGGAGTGTCACGCTGACAGGCGGGCAGTGGACCGCCGCCAAGCCGGCGCCGGCGAAGAGCGCGATCGCGGTAGCGAAGGACGGCCGCAAAGCGGAGGCGCGTCCGGCGGGCCTCTTTGTGGCGAAGGGCAAGAACTGGGAGAGGGCGTATCCTTCGGACGGCAAGCGCAGTTGGGCTCCCGTGGACGTGCGCGGCGTGGCGTTCGACGCAAAGAACCGCCTGTGGTTCGCCTCGCCGCAGGGCGCCGGCGTGCAGGAAGACGCGGACAACGGCAAGTGGACGCTGTACACGGGCGCCGAAGGGCTGCCCTATGACGATTTCACATGCGTGGCGGCGGGCGAAGGGGGCGAGGTATGGTTCGGCACGAAAATCGGCGCCATCCGCTTCGACGGCAAGGTATGGGAGTACAGGCAAGGGCTGCGCTGGCTGCCGGCCGATGAAGTGCGGGCCATCGCGGTGGCCTCCAATGGCGACGCATGGATCGCCACGCCGGCTGGCCTGGCGGTGATCCAGCGGAAGCCGATGACGCTGATGTCGAAGGCGAACTGGTTTGAGGCGGAGATCGACAAGCGCCACCGCCGCACGCCGTATCAGTACGTGCATCCAGTGGTGCTGAAGAAGCCGGGCGACGTGAGCCAGTACACTCAGGTGGACAGCGACAACGACGGGCTGTGGACCTCCATGTACGGCGCGGGCGAGTGCTTCGCCTATGGGGCCACGGGCAGCGCGGAATCTCAGAAACGCGCCAGGCAGGCGTTCGAAGCGCTGCGTTTCCTGGGCACGGTGACGCAGGGCGGCGCGCACCCGGCGCCGAGGGGATTCGTGGCGCGCTCGATTCTGCCGACTTCCGGCCGCAATCCGAACGACCACGACAACGCCGCGCGCGACCGTGTCAACCAGGCGCAACGCGACCACCGCTGGAAGATCTTCGAGCCGCGCTGGCCGGTGAGCGCCGACGGCCAATGGTATTGGAAGACCGATACCAGTTCCGATGAGCTGGACGGCCACTACTTCTTCTACGCGCTCTATTACGACCTGGTGGCAAAGAACGAGGACGACAAAAAGGCGGTGCGAGACCACGTGGCCGCGCTGACAGACCATCTGCTGGTGCACAATTTCACGCTGGTGGACCACGACAGCACGCCGACGCGCTGGGCGATTTTCAATCCCGAGTCGCTCAACGAAGGCAAGGACTTCTGGCAGGAGCGCGGAATGAACTCCATCAGCATCCTGGCGTATCTGAAGGTTGCCGAACACATCACCGGCGACAAGAAATACGCGGAAGCCTACGATCGCCTGATTCGGCAGCACGACTACGCAGCCAACGCCATGATCATCAAGACGCACCTGGGGCCCGGCGCGGGCAACCAGAGCGACGACGAGATGATCTTCATGAACTACTACAGCCTGCTGAAGTACGAGAAGGATCCGGATCTGCGGGAGAAGTACCTGATGGGCTTCTACTGCCACTACCAGAACGAGCAGCCGGAGTTGAACCCGCTGTTCAATTTCATGTACGCGGCGATGGCGCAAGGCGGGAAGTTCCACGATGCGTATGGAGAGGAAGATCTAACGGCGCGCGGGCCGTGGCTGGAAGAGTCGCTGGACTCGCTGCAGCGCCTGCCGATGGACCGCATCGACTGGGGTGTGAAGAACTCGCATCGCAAGGACATCGTCCCGCTGGCGCCGCACGTGCGGGAAGGCGGCGCGCGACAGACAGGCTACCGGGTGAACGGCAAAGTGCTGCCGATCGACGAGCGGTATGTGGGTCACTGGAACCACGACCCGTGGGCCTTGGACTACCGGGGCGCGGGCCGCTCATTGGGCGACGGAGCCATCTATCTCCTGCCCTACTACATGGGTCTGTATCACGGCTTCCTGCGCGAGTAGGCGGCGCCGGTGGAGCCACGCACCAGAATGCGCGGCTCGATGACAATTTCACGGCCTGGCGCCGGCTGGCGATCTCCAGCAGGCGCCAGCGCTTCAAAGGCCAGGCGGCCGATGTCGGCACGCGGGATATCTGCGGTGGTGAGCGGCGGATCGCAGTACTCGGACAGCAGGATGTTGTCGAAACCGGTGATGGAGACATCGCCAGGCACGTTCAGGCCGTGTTCGCGCAGCGCGCGCAGGGCGCCGACGGCAGTGAAGTCGTTCACGCAGACGATGGCGGTGGGCCGAAAGCCGCTGTTCAAAAGCTGGCGTGCGGCCTGGAGGCCGCCTTCCAGACCGTCGCGGTCGGCCACGGTTCGCCACTCGACTCCGGAACCCAGCTTGACCATGCTCTTGGTGAAAGCGCGCTCGCGCTCGCTGGTGGGGCCCAGGGCGGAGTGATGGCCGATAAAGGCGAAGCGGCGGTGCCCTTGTGTGTGGAGCATCTTCACCAGCGATTCGATGGCAGCGCGGTAGTTCACCCGGATATTGGAGATGTGCTCGCGCGGCGCGCCGACATCATAGAAGACGCACGGGATGCCCGCCGCCGCCAATTCATCCACCAGAGACTCATCCATCTCAGAGACCACCATGGCCAGGCCGGCCACGCGCCGGCCGATCATCAGCCGCACGCTGCGCACCAGCCGTTCCGGATCGTAGTCGGTGTTGGAGACCACCACTTCGTAGCCGTTCCGCAGCGCCTCCGCCTCCAGGGAGCGGAAGATATCGAAGAAGAACGGGTTTTCCATATTGGAGGCGATCATGCCGATGGTGTGGCTCTTGCCGCCGGCCAAGGTTCGGGCGTGCAGGTTGGGGTGGTAGTTGAGTTCGGCCACCGCTTTCAGCACTTTGCTGCGGGTGGCGCTACGCACGACATCGAGATTGTTCAGAACGCGGGAAACGGTGGCCGTGGAAACGCCGGCGCGCCGGGCAACTTCTTCGAGATTCATGCCGATCCTTGTATCTTACAGCTCCCAGAGCATCTGCTACCATGGCCGGCGTGATGCGGCGCAGGGAATTTGTAGCACTGGCGGCGGGGGCAGCCCAGACGGGCGCGGGGATCATCGACACCCACACGCACTTCTACGACCCCACCCGGCCGCAGGGAGTGCCTTGGCCGCCCAGGAGCCAGACGCTCCTCTACCGCACGGTTCTGTCCGCCGAATACAAAGCGCTGGTGCGGCCGTTGGGCGTGGAGGGCACCATCGTGGTGGAGGCCAGCGAATGGGTGGAGGACAACCAGTGGGTGCTCGGCCTGGCGAAGGACGATCCTTTCCTGCTGGGGCTCGTGGGCAGGCTGCCGGCGGGCACCCCGGCATTTGCGGACTTGCTCCGCCGATTCGCAAAGAACGCGCTGTTTCTGGGGATCAGGCTGGGCGCTGCGGCCATTCGCGAAGGCCTGGAACGCGCCGCATTCATCGACGACATGAATCGCCTGGCGGAGCGCGGGCTGGCGCTGGATGCCCTGGGCGGCGCGCCGATGCTGGCCGATGTGGCGCGCCTGGCGGAGCGGGTACCTGCCCTGCGGATTGTCATCGATCATCTGCCGTTCGATCCGCCTGCTCCGCTGGACGCGCTGCGCGGCGCGCCGCGGGTCTACGCGAAGATCTCCGGAGTACTGCGGAGGCGGGAGGGCAGGCTGATCACGGATGCAGCCTATTACCGTCCGGCCCTGGATGAATTGTGCGAGACGTTCGGACCTCGACGAGTAATTTACGGCAGCAACTGGCCGGTGAGCGAACTGGCAGGCCCTTACGCAGTAGTGCTGCGCGTGGTGCGGGAGTACTTCACCGCCAAAGGTGAAGAGGCCAGCCGGCTGTACTTCCGGGGCAATTCACAGGCGGCATACCAGTGGAAGCCGCGCGCCAACCCGGATTGATGGGCGTCAAATGCTCTCCAGTTCTTCTTCCAGCAACTGCTTCTGGTAGAGATCCGCGTAGTAGCCGCCCTGAACGAGGAGTTCCGAGTGCGAACCCTGCTCGACGATGCGGCCCTCGTCGAGCACATAGATGCAATCTGCGTCGCGCACAGTGGAGACGCGGTGCGAAATGAGAATGGTGGTGCGCCCCTGGCGGAACTGGCGAAGGCCGGAGAGGATGCTCTCCTCGGTGATGGTGTCCACGGCGGAGAGGGCGTCGTCGAGAATCAGGATTTCGGGCTCCCGCATGAGGGCGCGAGCGATGGCCGTCCGCTGCTTCTGGCCGCCGGAAAGGGTAATGCCGCGTTCCCCCACTTCCGTTTCATAGCCCTTGGAGAAGCCATCGATGTCGGCGGAGAGGCCGGCTAGGGCGGCCGCGCGGCGCACCTCTTCGGCGGTGGCTGAGTCCACGCCGAAGGCGATGTTCTCTGACAGGGTGGCGGAGAAGAGGAACGTCTCCTGAGGCACGAAACCGATGCGGCGGCGGAGTTCGGAGGGGTCGAGTTCGCGCAGATCTATGCCACCCAGGAAGACGCTTCCCTCCGTGGGGTCGTACATGCGCGCGGCGAGCGAGACGAGGGCGGACTTGCCGCTGCCGGTCCGGCCGACAATGGCGATGGTGGAGCCGGCCGGGATGGTGAGCGAGACGCCGTTCAGGGCGTTGCGGCCGTCGAAGGCCAGCGTGACGCCCGAGAATTCGAGCGCCTGCGCGCCCTCCGGAATCGGTCTTGGGTTGGCGGGCGCGGCGATGGAGGGCTGCTGATCGAAGAACTCGCTCAGGCGCTTCATGGAAGCGCTGCCGCGCTGCATGAGGTTCACCACCCAGCCGAAAGCGATCATGGGCCACACCAGCATACCCATGAAGGTATTGAACATCACGAAGCTGCCCAGGCTGATGCGGTGGTCGAGCAGGCGCAGGCCGCCAATCCACAGGACGAGCAGAAACGTCAGACCCACCAGGAACTGGAGCAGCGGCATGAACAGGCCGGAAAGCGTGGCCAGCTTCATGCTCTCGGCGATGTAGGCGCGGTTGAGCTCGGAGAAGCGCCGCAGCTCGGCCTCCTCCTGGACGTAGGCCCGGATTACGCGCACGCCGCTGATGCTCTCCTGGACTCGTGAAGAGATGTCGGAGAAGAGCTTCTGGATCGCCTCGAAACGGACGTGGATGCGATGGCCGAAGACCATCACCACCAGGCTGATGATCGGCGCGGGCAGCAGCGCCCAGAGGGTCAGGCTCCAGTCCACGGAGAACATGATGGCCAGGGCGAGGACGAAGGTGAGAGTGGTTTCGGCCCAATACATCACGGCCGGGCCGAGCATCATGCGGACGGCATTGAGGTCGTTGGTGGACCGGGCCATGATGTCGCCGGTGCGGTAGCGGCCGTAAAAATCGTGGCTGAGGCTCACCAGCTTGCGGAAGAGGTCGTTGCGCATGTCGTACTCGACATCCCGGGAGATGGAGACGATGATCACGCGCATCCAGTACATGAAGAAGCCCTTCAGCAGGGACAGGACGAGCAGGGCGGCGCAGAAGAGGAACACGTTCGAAAGCGGCGCGCCCGGCCGAGTGAGCGTGTCGATGCCGGCTTTCACGGCCAGCGGGATGAGAACGCTGAAGAGGTCTTTGAGTACCAGCGCTGCGCCGCCCATGGCGAGGCCGCGGCGGTATTTGCGGAGGTACGGCCACGCGGTGCGGAAAGCTTCCTTCATCGATCGACCCCCAGCGATGAGGTGGCGAGCTTCAGCCACTCAAGCAGCACGGCCTTTCGGCCCTCGCGCGTTTTGTACCAATCCTGGAGGCGGTAAGCGCGGTTTTCGGCTGAGACGTAGAACAGTTCGACGCCGTCGTGAGGGATCCGGGAAAAGATGGCGCGGGCGCGCCGCATATGGGTGCGGACGCTGACGATGAGGACTCTTTTCACGCCGCGGCGCTGGAGTTCAGGAAGCATGGCGGCGGCTTCCTCTTCCGTCGAATGCGAGGCATTGGGCACACACTGAAAGTACGCTGCCGGCAAGCCATGCTGGACGGCGAAAGGAATGGCGTAATTGCACTCCGGCTGTTCGTAGTAGGACATGGGCCCGCTCAGAAGCACATAGGGCACATAGCCCTGACGAACGAGTTCACCGGCATAGAGCACCCGCTCACCCTGCCAGCCGCCGGCAAGCACCAGAGCGACATCGGCCTTCCGCGGCGGTTCCGCGATATCCAGCCAAGTTCCGGCCGGAGCCAGGATCGCGTGCCGCTGCCACCACAATATGACGATGAAAGCGACGAACAGGATCAGGGGGAGGAAGGTGAAACCGCGGCTGAGGCGGCGGGCGGACTTCATTTTTCGGGATCAATGCGGCCGGCAGTGCGGAGCTTCTGGTAGAGCCGCTCGACTTCCACCTCGTCGTCTTCCGTGAGCAGGCGGAATTTCGGCGCGGGCTGGGCGGCGGGCTGGGCCGGTTTGGGATCGCCGAAGATCTGGCGGTAAGGCACGCCGTTGATCAGCGCCGATGTGGAGCGCTGCTGAATCATGCGCAGCAGACGGTTGGACTCCTCCGTTTCCCCTGGGTAGACCAGGCGGAGCCTGGATCCGCCGCAAAGCGTCAGATAGACGACCAGCGGGGAGACCCAGCCGGTTTGATCCACCCGGCGGACTTCGGACCAGCGAATCGAGGCCGACTCCACGCTCAGGCCGGCGTCAGAGACATAGATGGCGGGACGAAGGGCCAGCCAAAGCACGGCAGCCGCGCTCATCAGTAGAAGGATGGCGGGCACGGCGGCGGGTAGCCAGCGCAGGGCTATCCAGCCGGAGAACGCAGCCAGGCCGAATGCGACCGCGGCGGCAGTCAGATAAGAGCGGGCAGGGGCGAACCTGACAGCCTTGCTCTGGAGCCCAGGACCGGTGGAAGATTGCGCCACGATTCCAGCGTAACCTCGATGACCCGGCGGAATCAATCGGCAGAAGTGCCGGCGGAGGCGTCCGGGCGCCGGAGCATCCGTGCGCCGGTGAGGCCGTAGTCGATTCCGCTCCAGGATGTGGCCGCCGCGCTGAGGTAGAGAACGGTGGGAACCAGCGCGGCCAGGAAGAAGTCCGGCCAGAGATTCCGGAGCAAGGCGCCTCCGCACAGCAGCAACTGAAGGAGAGTGGAGAGTTTGCCCCAAATCGACGGAGGGAAACTGCGGAGGCCATGTGCCCGCCAGGCGTAGGCGGCGAAAGCCAGAATCAGGAGGTCCCTCGAGAAGGAGAGTATGACGATCCACCAGGGAAGAGCCCCGGCAAAGCCCAGCCCTAGGAATAGCGTCGCCAAAAGGAGCTTATCGGCAATGGGATCCAGGCGCGCGCCGAGGTCAGACTGCCAGTGGAAGCGGCGCGAGAGCCAGCCGTCGAGGCCATCGGAGAGGCCTGCGGCCATCAGCAGGAAGAAGGCCGGGCGGTACTGGCCACGAGCGATCAGGAACCCCAGGTAGGGCGTGAGCAGGATACGAACGC
The DNA here is from genome assembly GCA_016213725.1 of Acidobacteriota bacterium. Taxonomy (GTDB): domain Bacteria; phylum Acidobacteriota; class Terriglobia; order Bryobacterales; family Bryobacteraceae; genus Paludibaculum. The sequence goes on from JACQZS010000028.1 coordinate 25,535, forward strand.
TGGTAATGAGATTCGGCAGGTGCCGCAGCATGGAATCAGGCGATGGCTGCGATCGAGGCTGCCGGGACCGCTTCGTCGGCCGTAACGATGTCGTACAGGGAGGTATCGGACATGATCTTGGCCACCAGGGCCACGTGCATGGCATGCCCGGCCCGCTCCGCGATCACCTCGCCCAGAATGGGTTTGCCGATCAGCGCCAGGTCGCCAATCAGGTCCAGCGCCTTATGCCGGCAGGGTTCGTCGGGGAACCGGAGGCCGCCCTCGTTCAAGACTCCTTCCGCCGCAAAACACACGGCGGACTCCAACGTGGCGCCGCGAATCAGTCCCATGTTGCGCATCTGGTCGAGTTCCGGAGCGAAGCCAAATGTGCGGGCCGGAGCGATTTCACGCGAATAGTTCTCGGGATTGACCTCCATCTCCAGCGTCTGGCGCATGACCAGAGGGTGATTGAAGAAGACGTCGCAGCGCAGGCGGAACGACTCTGAAGGAACGATTGAGATGCGCTTGCCGTTGCCTTCCAGCGTCACGGGGCGCAGAATGCGCAGATAGCGCCGGCGGCGGCGAGTGGCCCGGATGCCGGCCTGCTGGAGCAGTTCGGCAAAGGGCTGGCCACTTCCGTCCAGAATCGGCACTTCGAGGTTGTCGATCTCGACGTAGGCGTTGTCCAGGCCCATGCTGAAGAACGTGCTCAGCAGGTGCTCGGTGGTGGAGATCAGCACGCCCTGACGCATTAGGGAAGTCGCGTAGCTCACGCGCTGAACATACTTCCAACTCGCGGGAACCTCGAAGTTGTCCAGGTCAGTACGGCGGAAGACAATCCCAGTGGCCGGTGGCGCCGGCAGGATGCGGATGGCAACCGCGACGCCGCTATGCAGCCCCACGCCGCTGGTGGCGACGGGGCGTTGAATGGTGGTTTCGAATCTCACGAAGTGCCTCGGATTGCTTCTTTCCACATCCTAGCAGAAGCAGCAAGGCGTGTTAAGTCATTTGGATAGATAGTTTTACAAAAGTTGACATGTGTCCAGAGAGACACACTTTAGCGCCCCAGCTGTGGACAGAGAGACACGCCCCGAGGGGGTGCGCTACACTCACGCTGATGCGAATCGGAATCCATACCTCGACCTCGGGCCGTTTGGTGAACGCTGCGGTGAAGGCAAAGGAACTGGGGGCGAACTGCTTCCAGATCTTCTCCGCAAGTCCCCGGATGTGGCGCGCCGTGATGCCGCCGAGGGAGCAGACCGACGAAATGCGGACGTACCGCGAGGAGCATGGGCTGGCCCCTTTGGTGATTCACGACTCGTATCTGATCAACCTGGCCGCGCCAGACGAGGAGATCCGCCGCAAGTCCGTGGCGGCCATTCGGGACGAACTGCTGCGGGCGGCGGCGATTGGCGCAGAGTACCTTGTGATGCATCCCGGGTCGGCCAAGGACGACACGGTGGAACGGGGAATCGGACGGATCGCCGATTCGCTGGAGGAAGCCGCACGGGAGCTGGAAGTATCCGGCGTCACGCTCCTGTTCGAGAATACGGCAGGCGCGGGGGCGACCATCGGGCGAACACTGGAGGAACTAACCGAACTGCGTTCCAAGGTAGAGGGGCGCGTCCCGTTCGGCGTCGGATTCTGCCTGGACACCTGCCACCTCTACGCCTCGGGCTTCGATATCGCCACCGAGAAGGGCTTGAATGAGACGTTGGCCGACGCCGGGCGCATCCTGGGCCTGGAGCGGATTCCCGTGATTCACGTGAACGACTCCAAGGGCCCGCTCGCCTCGCGCCTGGACCGGCATGCGAACATAGGAGAAGGCCACATCGGGCTGGAAGGCTTCCGCCGGATCCTGAACCATCCGGATCTCGCGGAAAAGGCTTTCGTGCTGGAGACCCCCATCGACCAGCCGGGCGACGACCAGCGGAATGTGGACGCACTGAAATCGCTATGCCGGAAACGCCGTACCACCACCAGGAAATCGAGCTGAAATGGTCAGGCCGCTGGTCGTCTGATCCACAACTCTACCAGGCCGCCGACGACGGCGCCAAGCCGCGCTATTACGTGCTGGAGATGCTGCCCTACCCCAGTGGGCGCCTCCACATGGGCCACGTGCGGAACTACTCGATCGGCGACACGCTGGCCCGCTATCAATGGATGCGCGGCTACGACGTGATGCACCCCATGGGCTGGGACGCATTCGGCCTGCCGGCCGAAAACGCCGCCATCAAGAACAAGCGCCATCCGGCCGAGTGGACGCACTCCAACGTCGCCCACATGAAGAGGCAGCTCCAGCGCCTGGGCTTTGCCTATGACTGGGACCGCGAGGTGAACACCTGCACGCCGGAATACTACCGCTGGAACCAGTGGTTGTTCCTGCGCATGATGGAGCGCGGGCTGGCCTACCGCAAGACTTCGCTGGTGAACTGGTGCCCGGAATGCGCCACCGTCCTGGCCAACGAACAGGTGGAGAACGGCTGCTGCTGGCGGCATGAGACCACGCCGGTGGAGCAGCGGGAGCGGGACCAGTGGTTCCTGCGAATTACGCATTACGCCGAGCAACTGCTGGACGACATGGCGCAGATCGAGGCCGGCTGGCCGTCCATGGTGCTCACCATGCAGCGCAACTGGATTGGCCGCAGCGAGGGCACCGAAGTCGATTTCCGGCTGAAGGGCGCGGACGAGAACATCCGGGTCTTCACGACGCGGGTAGACACGATCTACGGCGCCACCTGCGTGATCCTCGCGCCGGAGCACCCCATCTCCAAGCGCCTTTGCACGGGCGAACTGGCCGCTACGCTCAAGGCGATGGTCGACGACCAGGGCCGCAAGGATCCCGAGAACCTGGTGAAAGAAGGCTTCTACACCGGCCACACCGCCGTTAATCCCTACAACGGCCAGGAGGTGCCGGTGTGGGTGGGCAACTTCATCCTGTGGGGCTACGGCACCGGCGCCATCATGGCCGTACCGGCGCACGACGAGCGCGATTTCGAGTTCTGCACCAAGTATGGAATCCCGATCGTCCCTGTGATCCGCCCCGTGGACGGAGAACTGGCCGTGAATCCCACGGAAGCATTCACCGAGTACGGCATTATGGCGAACTCCGCGGAGTGGACCGGCCTCACCAGCGCCGAGGGCCGCAAGCGGATGTCGGAGAAGGCCGAGAAAGATGGCTTCGGCAAGGCCTCCATCACCTACCGGCTGAAGGACTGGGGCGTGTCGCGCCAACGCTACTGGGGCACGCCCATCCCCATGGTCCACTGTCCGGCCTGCGGCGTCGTGCCCGTGCCCGAGTCGGACCTGCCCGTCGTTCTGCCTTATGAGATCAACATCACCGGCGCAGGACGCAGCCCGCTCGAGAACGTCGAGAGCTTTGTGAACACGAAGTGCCCACGGTGCGGCAACGACGCCCGCCGCGAGACCGACACCATGGATACCTTTGTGGACAGCTCCTGGTACTTCTTCCGCTACGTGGACCCGCACAACGCCCAGGCGCCCTTCTCCACCGCGACCGTCACTCCCTGGTTCCCCGTGGACCAGTACATCGGCGGCGTCACCCACGCCATCCTGCACCTGCTGTACGCGCGCTTCTGGTGCAAGGTGATGCGCGACATCGGCATCGTCTCCGTGGACGAGCCCTTCAAATGCCTTTTCACCCAGGGCATGGTCCAGCTCAACGGGCAGACCATGTCGAAGTCGAAGGGCAACATCGTTGACCCCGACGAGATGGTGGTGAGGTTCGGCGCCGACACCTGCCGCCTCTTCACCTTGTTCGCCGCGCCGCCAGAGAAGGACATGGATTGGAACGAGTCCAGCGTCGAAGGCCAGTACCGCTTCGTCAGCCGCGTCTGGCGCTTCGTCACGCGCAATATCGATGCCGGCTCCGGCTCGGGTTCAACCGATCAGCGCGCGCTGCGCAAGCTCCATCAGACCATCGGCAAGGTCACGTCCGACTTCGAGAACCGCTGGCACTTCAACACCTCCATCGCCGCGCTGATGGAACTGACCAACGAGCTCTACCTGTGTGAAGCCGGCTTGTCGGCCTCCGTGCGCGCCGAGTGCGCCGAAAAACTGGTTCTGCTGCTCGCCCCCTTCGCCCCCTTCGTCTCCGAAGAGCTGTGGGAGATGATGGGCCGCACCGGGCCGCTGTTCAAACAGCCCTGGCCCCAATTCGACGCCGCCCTGGCGGCCGAGAACGTCATCGAGATCCCCGTCCAGATCGGCGGCAAGGTGCGCAGCCGCATCCTCGCCGCCCCCGATGCTTCGCAGGAAACGCTCGAACAACTGGCGCTGGCTGACATGAAGATCCAGGCCCTCACCGCCGGCAATACCGTCGCCAAGGTCGTAGTCGTCCCCGGCAAGTTGGTCAGCATCGTTGTTAAGTAGCGCGGCCCTTGCTGTAATCGCCACGATACACTCCCCGGCGTAAGTGCCTCATGGCTCGAAGGCTGGCCTTCGGCCTCCGAATTGCTCCTCTGCCCGCGGAGGTATACATGCTCAGTCTCTTTCTGGCCGTCCTGCTCTCCGCCACGGCCCTGTCCGCTCAACAACTGGAGAGGAACACCGATCGCACTGGCGGCGACTACAAGGATTTTGCTCTGACCCGCCCCGACCCGGCTCTCTGCCGCGCGGCCTGTCTGAAGGAAGGCGACTGCCGCGCCTGGACCTATGGGAAGCCTGGTTTTGCCGGCGACGCCGCCCACTGCTGGCTGAAGAACGAAGTCCCTGACCCTACGCCAAACACCTGTTGCGTCTCCGGCGTTAAGGCGGAAACCGCCGCCAACATGGAGCGCAACACCAACCGCCCCGGCGACGACTATCGCGACCTGGAACTGGAAAACGCCCGCCCGCAGCTCTGCCAGGCAGCCTGCGAAAAGGACCGCTCCTGCCGGGCCTGGACCTACGTCAAGCCCGGCATCCAGGGTGACCTGGCCCACTGCTGGCTGAAGAACCGCATCCCTGAGCCCGTCGAAGACGAAAACTGCATTTCCGGGGTGAAAGGTGCAGCCACGCGCGGCTGGGATCGCCGGTAGGCTCAGACCGGCAAATCCCAGCGCCGGTCCCAAACCACGCGGGACTTAGTGCGCAGCGCTTGATTGGCCATGTAACAAGCCACGGCCGAGTAGTAACCTTCGTCCTCGTTCGCCACCGTCTTCTTCCGGTCGCGAATGCGCTCCAGCCAGTTCTTGAGGATGAACTCGGCGTTCGTTGCCGGCATCCGCACGTCCGCCGGAGCCGTGCCTGTCTTGCGGTGCGGGGTGAATGAATAACCCGCATCCGGCGCGTAACGCTCGGCCCGCAGCACGCCGCCCGTGCCGCGCAGTTCCACGCCCGCCGACGTATTGATGCCGTTCGCCGTCAGGCACTCGGCGTTGAAGGTCACGCTGACCTCCTGCGGGTAGTCGAGTATGCAGCTTAATACGTCCGGCGTGTCGCGCCCGTCCTTGAAATGGTAAATACCGCCGCCGGCTACCGCGGCCAGCGGCTTCCGCAGTCCCAGCCAGTGGTGGGCCGAATCCA
>JACQZS010000319.1 GCA_016213725.1 Acidobacteriota bacterium
CCGGCGCCCAGCAGCGGCACGGAGCAATACGCTTCGTAGGTGTCCTCCACCAGGCCCGGCAGGCTTAAGAACCGCTTGTCCTGCGAGGCGTTCTCCGCCAGCGCGACAACGCTCTTGTTTTCGGCCACCCAACCCGTGACGCCCTGTCCCATCTGCACGCTCAAGTGGCCGATTTCCGCTGCGTGCGGCACCTGCGATGCCCGCAGCACGATTTCGCCCGAACCTGCCTCCAGAAGGTACACCAAACAGGCGTCGCAGCCGGTGACCTGTACGGTCATGCCGACGATTTCGCCCAACATCTCGTCTACAGTCCGGTTGGAGCTGACAATACTGCTGATTCGGTGCAGCAGTGAGATTTGCGCTAGGTTTTGTTCCATTGCGATGACGTGTGCCATTCTGCTTGTAGGATAAGAACTGGACTACGGAAGGGTCCAATCGAATCTTTCTATCAAGCCCATTCCCTTCCAGTGTCTTGTTTCTCTAACTCATTTGCAATCATCATGCTGTAGGTGGAGCACCGGCCCGCTGGGCGGTACACCTTAGCGCCAATATTCTGTAGGCGGTCCAGAGGCGAAAATTGGAACCGATTCAAGCCCGGCGGAGTCCAGAGCAAGAGCAGTTGGTTGGGTTGGCCCCGCCCTCTTTTTTCCCCTTTGCCACGCCCTCCGTTGCGCCACGAGGTCCAATGTCCGTTTCCGTCATCTCACATCCTCTGCGATTCGCCCTCCTGGCGGTTCTTCTCTTGGCAATCCCTCCCGCCGAGGCAGCCTCCAAGTGGCAACGCATCGAATCCGGCCGCTGGGAACTTCTCACCGATGCAGGCGAGAAATCCGCCCAGCAAGGACTGAGCAACATCGCCAGCGCTCATGCCGCCATCTCCGCCGACCTCAACACAATCCTTGGGCCGCCTTCGCCATCGGCGCCCCCCGTCCGCATTCTTCTTTTCCGTTCCGCCCGCGACTTCCGGCCATTTCAGCGCAGCGAAACCAACCTGGGCCTCTTCCAGCCCGGCGCGGAGCGAGACTACATCTTCCTTTTGATTGGAAACGAAGAGGCCCAGCGCTCCCTGCCTCACGAACTCACTCACCGCACCCTGTACCGCACCTCCGGACGACTGCCGCAATGGCTGGAGGAAGGGCTCTCTGAGTACTACTCCACCATTCAGCGCTCAGGCAACCGCGTCACCTTCGGGGCGCCCATTGACGGGCACGTCAAACGCATCGCCGGCGATCCCGCAAGCGGCCCATGGTCGAATCCCGAACAGTTCCTTGGCCCATTCGGGCCAGACTCCGACTCCGCCGAACACACCAGCCTCTACTATGCGCAGAGCTGGGCTCTCGTTCACCTGCTGATGAGAGGCTCAGAACCTCACCTTCGACTGCGCGAGTTCATCCGTCTTCTCCGCGAGGGCCTCAGCCAGCCCACCGCGTTCCAGCAGGCGTTCGGACGCAGCCCGTCCCAGGCGATTGACGAAGCCCGCCAGACAGTCGCCGCCAGGATCTTCCCGCAACGGACGATCTCAGTCGAACCGGGGCCGGCCTTGTCCGGTTCCGCCAAGCCCCTCACGGAACTCGAATGGGAGCTGGTGCGCGCCTCCGCTTTCATCGACGATCAGAAGCTGCCCCTCGCTGAAGAGATCATCCAAGCGGCAGCAAAGAAGTGGCCCAAAGACCCATCGGTCGCCACCGGACTGGGCTACCTCGCGCTCAGCCGCGGCGACTATGCCACGGCCCGCAGCCACTTCGAGAGCGCCATCGCCGCCGGAATCAAGGACGCGTTCACCTACTACGAGTACGCGATGCTGGTCCGCGACACCAACGGCCAGGAAGCCCTGTTCATCCAGAGCCTGCGCGACGCCGTCAGAATCAGCCCGTCCTACGCGGCGGCCTGGCACGCGCTGGGCGCAGCCCTGGCCCGCAAAGGTGAAATCACGGAAGCCCTGAGTTGTTTCAAGCAATGTGTGGCCATCCTGCCGCGCAGTTCCGTGTATTGGGAAGCCTACGGCCGGGCACTGCTGGCCGCCGGCGACCGCGCCGGAGCACGCGATGCCGCGCGCTCCGCCACCGCTTCCGCGGCCACCACCGAGCAATCCCAGATGGCCCAGGGACTCCTCCGCGACGCCGACGCTCCGCCGCCGGCCAAACCCAGCCCCAAACCCGCCGTCACGACACCGCGCGGCTGGAAGCCGGAGGAAGGCGACGCCAAAGTAACAGGGCGCCTGGTCCTCGTAGACTGCGACACCTCTCTGCTCAAGTTTCACATCGAAACCCAGCCTGCCGCCGCGCGCATTCCCGCGCAGAAGACCATCCTCGGCACCGAAAAGCCGAATCAGATCATGCTGCGCGGCGCCGGCGCGCAGAAGCGTGAATTCGTCTGCGGCCGTCAGGCCACCCGGCCACTGGTCGAAGCAGGCTACATCGCCAAGGTCATGGAGACAGCTCCGCCGCCCGCGCCCGTGGAGGCCGCCAAGACTACAGCTTCCAAGACGGTCGCGGCCAAGACAGGCGCGGCCAAGAAAGGCGCTCCGGCCAAGAAGTCCCCGGCCCCCAAACCGGCTCCCGCCAAACCGGCTGCGCCGCCGGTGGCGGGGGAACTGGTCTGGCTCGAATTCAAATAGCCCCCCAATCCGGCCAGGCTGGGCTTCCCGGCCCAATTCAAGATCCACCCTGTGATATCTTTTCCTCCTGAATGAAAATCACCCGCGTCTCCACCGCCGTCCTCGAGGCCAACTTCGATTGGACCCTCGTCCGCATTGAGACCGACTCCCCGCACACCGGGTTCGGCGAGGCCTTCGTCGGCCCCGGCCTCACCGCCGTCATCCGCGAATTCAACGAGATTCTCCTCGGCGAAGATCCCACGCATATCGACCGACTCCTGCGCCGGCTGCGCGCCTCCGTCGTCTACGCCTCGCCCGGCCTCGTCTGGCATGCCATCGGCGGCATTGAGACGGCGCTTCTCGACCTCCTCGGCAAAGCTCACAAGATGCCCGTCTGGCAGCTTCTCGGAGGGCTTTACCGCGAAGAGATCCCCATCTACGCCGATTGCCACGGCGACGACGCCCTCAATTCCATCTCCCCGCTTCTGCTGCCGCGCCGGCCGGCGTGGATGGGTTCGCAGGCGGAAGACATCCCCGCCCGCATCAGCATCAAGCACCATGGCTGGGACGCCTCGCGCGAAGAGACCCACTCGCCGGAAAGCTACGCCGCGCATGCGGCCGACATGGCTGCCCGCGGATTCCGCATCCTCAAGTTCGACGTCGACGTCCCTACTCCGTACGAAACCGACGAGTACAACCGCGCGCTCAGCCCGATGGAGATCGACTTCGCCGTCGATCTCGCCAAAGCCGTTCGGCTCGCCGTCGGTCCCGAGGTGGGGCTAGCCATCGACTGCCACTGGAACTACGGTGCCGCGGCCGCGGTGGATCTGGCCCGGGCCCTCGAACCGCTCCGCCTCCTCTGGCTGGAAGACGTCATGCCGCCGGAGAACATCCCCGCCCTCGGCCATGTGCAGCGCGCCACCTCCACGCCGCTCGCCACCGGCGAGAACCACTTCTTCCGCCTCGACTTCCAACGTCTCATTACCGAAGCCGGCCTGCGCGTGCTGGCGCCCGACGTCCAGAAACTGGGCCTTTGGGAGGGCCGCAAGCTCGCGGACCTGGCCGATCTCCACTACGTCAACCTCACCTGGCACAACATCAGCGGCCCCCTCGGCACCATGGCCGGAGCGCACCTCTGCGCCGCCACCCCCAATCTATTGGCCCTCGAATGGCATGCCGCCAGCGTGCCCTTTTTCGATGAATTGATCGCCCGCGGCCCGCGCCCGCTGGTCCACAACGGCAAGGTGAGGGTCACGCAGGAGCCCGGCCTCGGCCTCGAGATCGATCTCGATGTGGCCTACAAATACAAAAAACCGGGTGAGCCGTTCTTCCAGGAGTAGAAACTCACTGGAAATTCGGGCCCACCCGGCTGGAGGAGATCGATTCCTACTTCTTCTTGACGCGGGCACACACCGTCACAGCGCCTGTCGGATCGACGGCCGACGAGCCCTCTTCGATGTGTTGGATCTTGCCGTCTGCGTCGACCACGAACGTCGCCCGATTCGCAATGCCGGACTGCTTGATCAACACCCCGTAGGCCGCCGCCACTTTGCGCTCCGCAAAGTCCGACGCCAACGGGTACGCCAGCTTCAACTCTTCCTTCGACCAGTGGTTCAGCGTCGGCAGATTGTCCGTGCTGATGCCCAGCACTACCGCACCGGCCTCTTCGAATTTGGCGATACCAGCCTGGTACGCCGTGAGTTCCTTCGTTCAACCACCGGTGAAAGCGGCCGGGAAGAAGGCCAGCACCACTGTCTTGCCTCGTTGTTCGGCCAGGTGAAACGGAGTCCCGGCCGTTGTTCTTAGAGTGAAATCGGGCGCTTCGTCGCCCACCTTCAAATGCGTCTTCGGCGGAGGCGTCTGGGCCAAAAGCCCAACGCTCAGCGCCATGCCCAGCAGGAGTACGCGCATGGAGTAGACAATAGCAGCGCTCGCCTCCCGCCCGCAACTCCGCCCTACCCCAGCGTCATCCCCGCGCGAGCGTCCGCAAACACACCGGCTGGCCTACCGTGATCCCTTTGCCCGTAGTCTTCAACGCCCCCGACTTCTGGTCAATCTCGAAGACAATCACGTTATTCGTGCTCTGGTTGGCCGCCAACATCCAGCGCCCGCTCGCTTCGATATGGAAATTTCTCGGGTTCCGCCCCTGAGTCGGCGTGTTTGCCGTGCGGGTGAGTTTGCCTGATTTCGCGTCCACGACAAACGCCGCGATGGTGTCCTCGCCGCGGTTGGACGCATACACCCACTTGCCGGACGGATGCACGCGGATCTCGGCCGGCCAGTTTTCGCCCTTGAAGCCCTCCGGCAGCGTAGAAATCGTCTGCGTCTCTGTCAAGTCTCCATCTCTGTAATTGAACGCCGTCACGGTGGAGGCCAGCTCATTCACCGCGTAGCCATACTTACCGGACGGATGCCAGGCAAAGTGCCGCGGACCGCTGCCCGGCGCGAGCTTCACCGCCTTGTGGAAGCCCATCTCCGCCGTCGCCCCATTCAGCGTGTAGATCCGCACTTCGTCCAGCCCCAGATCGCAAGCCACGGCGTACTTGTTGTCCGGCGTCGGATTGATGGAGTGGCCGTGCGGCCCCTCCTGCCGCTTCGGGTTCGGCCCTTTCCCTTCGTGCTGGAAGAAGCTCACGGCTTCGCTCACCTTGCCGTCCGCCTCGATTTTGAACGACGCCACGCTGCCGCTGCCGTAGTTGGCGATCATTGCTACCCGGCCTTTGTGGTCGAGACTTACATGGCACGGCCCCGAGCCCTTCGTTGCGACCTGGTTGAGCAGCGTCAGCCTGCCCGAGGCCCGGTCTACGGAATAGGCGCACAGCGAGCCGGACTTCTGGCCGCCGTAGTTGCCGATTTCGCAGATCGCATACAGCCATTTGCCCGAAGGATGCAGTTCAAGAAATGTCGGATTCCTGGACTCAGCCGCCAGTGTCATTTCGCTGATGGCGCCGGTCGCCAGATCGAACTGCGACAACGTGATTCCTTTGTTCTTTTCGCCGGTGTAGGCGCCGATATACAGCCACAGAGAGTTCTGTGCCGCGAACAGGGACGGTGCCGAACTCGCAATCAACGAAGCGGGCAAAACGCCCTCCAGAAACTCGCGGCGGTTGGATACCATGCGTCTATCAAACCGCACGCCGAGCATTGGCGCAACCATGCTCCGCTCTAACTGCCCTGCTTCGCCCGCAGCCGCAACTCCAACCATTCGGCAAAGAGGGGCGGATTCTCCAACCAGGTGCGGATCCACAGAATCTCTTCCGCTTTCGGTTTCTTGCGGGCCGCCAGTTCGGCGTGCTGCCGCGCGGTAATCACCAGCGCACGCACCGTCTTCCGTAACGCCGGGCCGCCATCCTCATAGACCACACCCAGCCGCAGCAGGGTTCGCGCCAGATGGTCCAGCGAGTCCTGCCGCACTCCCTCCACCAGAGGGTCCATGGGCAGCCCGCATTCGATCAACGCCGCTCGCATCGTCCTTTGCGAGACCTGGGGGAACTCCCCGGCCACCCGTGCCGCCAGATCCGGGCCGATGCGCTGCACGCCCTGCCTCAGCACCCAAGCCGTGATCTCTTTCCGCTTCACCATCGCAGACCGGCCCTCCCGGGCTGCACTGCGGGAGTGTTTCTACTTGGGAGCACCCGTGTCGTGATGCCCATTTCTCTGCCCCTTCCGGTAGGCGGCGACGGCCTTCTGGTGTTCGGAGTACTCCTTCGAAAAGACGTGCCCGCCCGACTGGTCGCCCCTGGCGACAAAGTAGAGCGCATCGGTCTCTTCCGGATGCAGCGCCGCTTTCAGTGAATCCCTGCCGGGGTTGGCTACGGGACCAGGCGGGAGTCCTTCGTGGCGGTAGGTATTGTATGGGTTCGCGCTCTCGAGATCGGTCTTGTAGATCACTCCTTTCCAACGCCCGTCGAGCTTTGCCGCGTACTCCACCGTGGGGTCGCACTCCAGGCGCATGCCCTTCGCCAGCCGGTTCATGTAGACGCCTGCGATCTTTGGACGTTCCTCCGCCAGAACCGCCTCAGTCTCCACGATGGACGCCAGCGTCACAATCCGCTGCCGCTCCCCCGCGGCCCCTTTCAACTCCGACCACACCTTGTTGAACTGAGCTTCCATGGCCCGGCAAATCTCATCGGGGGTTATCCCGCGCCTGAACAAATACGTCGAAGGGAAGAGCCGCCCTTCCCGCGTCTTTGCCGCATGCAGAAACTCATCCGCCGGGGCCAGGCCGGCCGCCGCCACCTTCTCCGCGATGTCGAAAACATCGCTCCCCTCAGGCACTCTCAGTTCCACCAGATAGACGTCGCCGCGCGCAATCCGCGCAAACACCTCCGCCGGCGTGGCGGCCTTCTCAAACCGGTATTCGCCGGCCTGCGGCTTCGACGATGGTTTGGTCAAACGCGCCAGCGGGAACAGAAACGGATTCCGCAGCACGCCGGCTTCGGCCAGTTTCTCACCGATTCGCAACGACGAGGTGCCGCGCGGAATATCGACGAAAACCGGCTGTTCGAACCCGCGGTAACTGTCCATGCGAACCAGGTAGTGCGGCACGCCCAGCGCGCCCGCCAGCGCCACAGCGGCCAGGATGCGAGAGAGCTTCATTCGGCCGTATCTCCCGTGTGCAGGTAGTCTTCCAGCAGGATGGCGGCCGAAAGGCTATCCACGGCCCCGCCACGCTTGGCATCCAGCATCCGTTTCAGGCTCAAACCACGCTCCTTCAGCCGCGCCTCGGCTTCCACCGAAGTCAGCCGCTCGTCCAGGTACACCACTTTCAATCCGCTCTCCTCCTCCAGCCGCACTCCAAACGTCCGCACAAACGCCGCCATCTCACCCTCTTCACCATTCATGTGCAGCGGCAGTCCCATGAGGAAGAAGGCCGCCTTCCTTTCCTTCGCCATGGCGCTGAGCCTGCGCGCGTCTTCGCGCATCGTTTTGCGCTGCATCGCATCGAGGGCCACCGCGCCCCACACGCCGTCGCTGAAGGCCAGTCCAATGCGTTTGCGGCCGACATCCAACGCCAGAATGCGCTCCTCGCGCCGGTCACCCTGCATGGCAACAGCTCTCCTGCCCCGTTCCGGGCGTAACCTCCCAGCGTGCGCTTCCGCCCCACGTGTTTGTTGGGCCGTGGCGCCTCGCCCAGCGGTTCCAGTTCTGCTCCACTCCCTGATTGTGCCATGCTGATTCAATGAGAGTTTTGTGGTCTTTTCTCGCTGCCGGACTCCTGCTGCACGCTCAACGCGGGGCTGGACCGCTAAGGCCATTCAGTAATGAACTGGCCGCGCTCTCCGCCAAAGTCCATGACGGCATCGTGCTCATCCGCAGTGCCAGCTTCGAGGCAGCCGGCAAGGGCGGCGCCATCGCGGTGCGCCAAACCGGGCTGGGCAGCGGCGTCATCATCAGCTCGGACGGCTACATCGTCACCAACGCCCATGTGGTGGGCAAGTCGGCCCGGGTCGATGTGCTCCTGGCCCCGCCGAAAGGAGCCCGCAACGCTCCCGAGCACACTCGCCTGCTCGAAGGAGAGGTGATCGGCGTCGACGAGGAAAGCGATCTGGCCGTGGTCAAGATCGAAGGCTCCGGCCATAGTTTCCTCCCCTGGGGCGACTCTGAGAAGCTCCGGCAAGGGGAGATCGTCATCGCCATGGGGCACCCGCGCGGCATGGAGAACTCGGTCACCTGGGGCATCGTCAGCTCCACGCAGCGCCAACTCGCCCCCGATGCCCGAATGGTCTATATTCAGACCGATGCCGCGATAAACCCTGGCAATAGCGGCGGCCCGCTGCTGGACCTGGACGGCAGGATTATCGGCATCAATATGATGATCCTCAGCGAGTCCGGCGGGAGCGAAGGCCTCGGCTTCGCCATTCCCGCCCGCATCGCCGAGCCGGTGACGGAACAATTGAAGAAGAACGGCAAAGTCACGCGCGGCGACATCGGGCTCACCGCGCAAACCCTCAGCCACGGCATCGCGCAGGGCCTCGACCTCGACGTGGACACCGGCGTGCTGGTGGCCGACGTCGAACCCAAGAGCCCGGCCGCCCTGGCCGGCATTCAGCCCGGCGACGTCATCCTCAGCGTGGATGGCCGGGCTATGGAATCGGCCCGCCAGTTCCACGTCTTCATCTACCGCCGCGCCGTCGCCAGCGTGGCCAAGATCGAGATTCTGCGCAAAGGCGATAAGAAGACCGTCGAAGCCGTCGTGCTGGACCGCACGGAAAAGGGCTCTTCAATGCCCAAGGTGACCCTCGGCACCGACAACCTCATCCAGCGCCTGCGCGTCCTGGCGGTGGCTCTCGATCGGCCACTGCTCGACCAGCTGCCCGGCCTCCGCAAGGAGTATGGCATCCTCGTCGCGGCCCTAGTGCCCGGCGCCTACGTTCAGGAAGACGGCCTCCAGCCTGGAGACATCATCCACGACATCGCCGCCAAACCCATTTCCACGTTGAAAGATCTCCGGGATGCCCTGGAGCCGTTCAAGCCCCGCTCCCAGGTGGTGATGCTGATTGAACGCGACGGCAAAACCAAGTTTATCGAGCACCGCCTGGAGTAAACGCCATTCCCACCCAGCGCACATCCCGGACCCGCGCATCCGCCTGCCCCAACCCGGCGGCATGCCCCGGTCCCGTCAAATCCGATTGGAGCACACCCTTGAAGAAAGTACTCATTCTATGCGCCGCGGCCGCCGTGAGCCTCGGCGCCCAGCAGAAGAAGCCCGTCACCCTGGAAGCCATGGCCAGCAACATGGGCCGCATGATGGTCATGATGATGGGCGGAGGCGGGGGCCTGTGGGCTCCCGACGGCCAGCGCATGGCCGTCAACCGCGGCGACAAGCTGGTTATCTACGACGCCGCCACCGGCACGGAGAAAGAGATCCTCCAGATGTCTTCGCTCACGAAGCTGGCCCGCCCCGTCCCGGCGGAAACAGCCATGGGCTGGGAGAACCGCCGGGTCCGCGACCAGCGCATGCAGTGGTCCAACGACGGGAAGAAGATGCTGATCATGGCCGGCGGCGACGTCTTCCTGTGGTCAGAGGAGTCCGGCAAGGCTGAACAGCTCACCGCGACCAGCGACGCCGAGCGGGACGCGAAGCTCTCTCCGGATGGCTCCAAGGTGAGCTTCCGGCGCGGAGCCGAGCTCTTTGTGCTCGACGCCGCTTCCAAGCGAGAGACGCGCCTCACCTTCGACAGCTCCGCCACGCGCTTCAACGCCATGCTCGATTGGGTCTACCCCGAAGAGCTGGATCTGGGCACAGCCTACTGGTGGGCGCCCGATTCGAAGAGCATCGCTTACCTGCAGTTCGACGTCAGCCGCGAGACGATGTACCCGCACGGCGATTACGTGAAGGTGGCCGCCGTTAGCGAGCCGCAGCGGTACCCCAAGGCGGGCACGCCCAACGCCGATGTCCGCGTCGGGGTGGTCTCCGCCTTAGGCGGTGAGACTCGCTGGATGGATCTGGGAGAGACCCGCGACTTCCTCGTGGCCCGCCTCCATTGGACGCCCGACTCGAAGAGCGTCGTCGTCCACCGTCTGAACCGCGTCCAGGATCATCTCTGGGTGCTCGCCGCCGACGCCTCCACGGGCCGCGCCCAACTGCTCATCGAGGAGAAGGATCCATCCTGGATCAACATCACCGATGACTTCCAGTTCCTCTCGAATGGCCAGATCCTAAGATCCAGCGAAAGCGACGGTTTCCGCCATCTCTACATTCACAACGCCGACGGCAAGCTGAACCGGCGGCTGACCAAGGGAGACTGGGAAGTCTCGGCCATCTCCTGCGTGGACGAAAAGGCCAAGCTCGTCTACTTCACCAGCACCGAAACCAGCCCGCTCGACCGGCAGCTCTTCTCGGTAGGGCTGGACGGCAAGGGCAAGAAGCAGATCACTAAGGGCGATGGCTCGCATTCGATCTCAATGAGCCCCACCTGCAGCTATTTCCTGGACACCTACTCCAGCCTGGAGAAGCCCTCCCGCACCACTCTGAACAAGGGAGACGGCGCCGAAGTGAAGGTGTGGCGCGAAGCCGACACGAAGCTCAGCGAGGAGTACGACATCCTCAAGACCGAGATCCACAAATTCAAGGGCGCCGACGGCACGCAGTTCTACGGCCGGATGATCAAGCCCGTCAATTTCGATGCGCAGAAGAAATACCCCGTGATCGTCGCCATCTACGGCGGACCGCACGCGCAGAGCGTCCGCAACTCCTGGGCAGGCAGCCCGAACTGGGACCAGGTGATGGCCCACAAAGGCTTCCTGATTTGGCAGATGGACAACCGCGGTTCCTCCGGCCGCGGACACAAGTTTGAGACGCCGCTCTACCGCCGCATGGGCAAGACGGAATTGGAAGACCAGCTCGAAGGCATCAAGTACCTCGCTACGCTCGGCTATGCCGATACCAGCCGGGTGGGAGTGCAGGGCTGGAGCTATGGCGGATATATGACGCTGTACTGCCTGCTGCAAGCGCCGGACGTCTTCAAGGCCGGAGCGGCCGGCGCAGCGGTGACGGATTGGCGCAACTACGACACCATCTACACCGAGCGCTACATGGGCGTGCCGCAGGAAAACGAACAGGGCTACAAGGCCAGCTCCCCGGTGAACGCGGCGGCGAACCTGAAAGGCAAGCTCCTGCTGATCCACAACATAGAGGACGACAACGTGCTGTTCGGCAACGCCATGCAGATGATGAACGCGCTACAGATGGCCGGCAAGAGCTACCAGACGCTGATTTATCCGGGCAAGAGCCACGGCCTGATGGGCAAGGCCAGCCAGCACCGCTACGAGGAGCAGACGACGTTCTTCGAAGACGCGCTCACGTAGAACGGACCCC
>JACQZS010000311.1 GCA_016213725.1 Acidobacteriota bacterium
CCAGGCCGGCTGCACCTGGAACGCCGTCAGCGATTCCAGTTGGATCACTGTCACCTCCGGCGCCTCCGGCGCCGGCAACGGGAGCGTTGCGTACTCGGTGGCGGCCAACAGCGGCGCTGCGCGCACCGGCACCATCGTCGTCGCCGGCGTGCGCTCCTACACCGTCACACAGGCCGGGGCCGGCGCCTACGCCGATCTGGCAGGCTGGTGGAAACTCGACGAATCCTCCGGCGCCTCTGTGGCCGACGCCTCCGGTCTGGGCAATCACGGATCCGTCACCGGCGGCGCTCCCGTTTGGACCGCCGGAGCAATTGGCGGCGCCCTCTCCTTCGACGGCGCTATTCAAGTGAATGGCCAGGGCGAGGGAGCCGCGTTTCCGCGCGGCGGCGCGGAACGCACCATCGCCGCGTGGGTGAAGATGGAGCCCCTCAGCCCCGTCACCTTCCCCTCCGACTACAGCATCTTCCACTACGGAGACACCTCCGCCGCCGGCAACTTCCACCTGTATATCTCCGCCAATGGCCAACCCGGATTGGGCCATGGCGACCGCTATGGCACGGTCCTGGGATCATCGAATCTCCGCGACTCCTATTGGCATCACATCGCCGGAGTCTACGAAGGACCATCGACCAACATTGCCAGAATCTACGTCGATGGCATCCAGCAGGTGGCGGGCGCCCTTTCCACTCCGCCTGCGACAGGCTCCGCCCAGGGCTGGCGCCTTGGTGCGTTCCTGCTCGGCTCAGGCCGCATCACCGCCCTCATCGACGATGTCCGCCTCTATGGCCGCGCGCTCGACGTGGCTGCCGTCCGCGAGCTCGCCGCCACCGCCAATCCGCCCAAGCCCTGCTCGTATCTGATCACGCCCCGCACGATCAACTTCGCCGCCGCCGGTGGCACACAGGTGGTGAATATCGAAACCGCTGTTGGCTGCGCCTGGAGTGCCGCCGCCCAGTCCGCCTGGATCTCCTTCGCCGGCCCCGCTTCCGGAAGCGGACCCGGCTCAGTAACTGTCGCCGTTCCGCCCAATCCTGGCGCCTCGGCCCGGAGCGGCTCCATCACCATCGCCGATACTCCCGTCTCCATCACCCAGGATTGGACCATCGCCTCCTGCTCTTACTCGCTTCGCGGCAGCGCACCCACTTATCCACCGGCCGGCATCGAAGACGGCGTGATTTCCGTCACCACCAGCCCCGCCGGCTGTCCCTGGACCGCTACCACCTCCGAGTCCTGGATCAAGATCGTCCGCTCGAATTCGGTAGGCGAGCCAGCGCCCACCTACGCCCCGCCTTTCATCGGAACCGGCGACGGCGGCCTCGTCTTCAGCCTCACTCCCAACGCCACCGCCGCCGTTCGCAACGGAATTATCCGCGTCCAGAACGTCTCCTACACTGTCACTCAGGACCCGCTCGACTGTACCCTCACCCTGGATCGCCAGGAGGACCTGGGACTTCAATCGGAAGGCGGCGAAGTGAGAAGCGTCTACGTGACGCCCAGCAACAACGCCTGCTCCTGGAGGGTCTTCAACACCTCGCCAGCCATGCTCAGCATCGACCAGACCTCAGGCACCGGCGGGCGGTTCATCAGCTACACCACCAAACCCAACTCCGGCGGCCCCGCCACCGGCCAGATCTGGTTCTGTTCCATCGGAACGCCGCACTACGACTCCGGCTGCCAGACCGGCTACGAACGCAACTTCGTCGTCCGCCAGGATCCGAATTGCACCTTCACCCTTCCTCAGGACCGCCTCGACGACGTGCCCTACACCGGCGGCAGCGGCACCGCCGCCGTTCGCGCATCCTACGACTCCTGCTCCGTCGCCGCCGTCAGCAAAGCGCCATGGATCAAAATCGCGCAGCCGAACCCCCCGCTCTCATCCGGCGCCGCCACCCTCAACTTCACCGTCGATGAGAATCTCGAAAGCGTCACGCGCACCGGGACCATCGCCATCGGCAAGCAGGGCCTGCCTTTCGTCGTCACTCAACAGCCCGCCCCGTGCCGTTTCCACTTCCTCTACGACGTTCTCGATCTGAGCGCCGGCGCGAACCAGGGCGGCATCGACGTGATCGCCTCTGGCCCCGCATGCGCCTGGACCGCGCGTTTGGGAGAGAGCGTGGATTGGCTCACCATCACCGGCGATGGCACCGGCGTCGGCAACGGGATCATCCGCTTCTCCGTGGCCGCCAATACCGGCACGCGCGGGAGAAGCGCCGCCATCGTGGTTGGCGCCGCGTCATTCGTCATCCGGCAGGACGCCGATTGCAGATACGAGATCAGCCCCGCCTCCAGCGAGGTCCCAATCTCCGGAGGCAGCTATTCCTTCGTGATCACGCCCACCCCGCCCGCATGCGCGGTGTCCTTCAACCCCGAGAGCTCCTGGATCAAGATCACCTCCTTCTCCGCGCCCGCCTCCGGCGCCGTTACCGTGGGCTACCGTGTGGACGCCAACCCGGGAGCCAGCCGCGCCGCGCGCATTCTGGTCAGCTCCGGCGTGGGCCTGGCGGTCTCTCAGAGTGGAACGGTCACGGAGCCTGCCGGCGACAACCTGATTGTCAACGGCGATGCGGAGAAGGGCGAGGCTACCCCCGGCTGCCTGGGCTCGGCCACCATCCCGGGTTGGACCACGGACGGGATCGTATCGGTCTGCGCCTACGGTCCCACCACCATCGCGATCGGTGCGCCGGGTCCTGCAAATCGCGGCAAGAACTACTTCGCGGGAGCGGCCGGCCCATCCTCCGTTCTTTCGCAAACCATCGACCTGACAGGCAGTGCCACTCAAATCGACACCGGCTCGCAGGCCTTCACGCTGTCCGGCTGGCTGGGCGGCTACGAGGTTCAGGACGACGCCGCCAAGGTCACCGCCACATTCCTGGGCGCGGGCGGCAACTCGCTGGGCAGCGCCTGGATCGGTCCAGTGCTCGCGGCCGACCGGAATAGTACGACCAGCCTGATTCTCAAGTCGGCCTCCGGCACCGTGCCGTCCGGGACCCGGTCCGTCCGGATCGAGTTGCTGTTTACGCGTGCCCAAGGCAGCTACAACGACGGCTACGCCGACAATCATTCGCTAATTCTTCCCCGGTAACTGTCATGCGGCTGTGCTGGCATCACTCCTGCGCCCTTCGCAGGTTGCCCGTACGCACGTGGTTCCGCTGGGTCCGCGGCCAGATCCTTGGTTGGTAGGAAGAAGTTGAATAATCAATAACATACATGCATTGGAAGCCTTGCCAGTCCAACAGTAAGCTCCCCGGTTGAGCACCACCCATTTCAATCCGTTACCGTTTTGTCATGAACAAGTTTTGCATGTCATTCGTCTACATTAACATCATGCAATTTTTCAAACTGGCGCTTCTCGCCTGCACCGCTACCGCTGCGGCCCTCGCCGCCGATTACCTTCCTTTGCAGCCCGGCAACTCCTGGACCTACACGCACCTCTCCTCCGGCGAGTCCTTCACCATTCGCGTTGGCACGCCGCTCTCCACCCAGGAAGGAGTCATTTACTATCGCCTCACCGGCTACGTCGACCGGCCCCTGTGGGTCCGCACCGCGGCCAACGGCAACCTCCTGTTCCTCGACGAAGAAACCGGCCGCGATCAGATTCTGACCTCATTCGAAGACGCCCGCGGCGGATGGGCGGCCGCCCCCTTCCGAGTCTGTGAACAGGAATCCCAGCCGATTTCCAAATCCGGCCCTTACATCGGCCCCATCGGCGAAGTTGCCGCCACGACCGAACTTCAGTACCGCTCGTCCTCCTGCGCGGACGCCGGCATCGAAGCCGAAACCTATGCCGCCAACCTCGGCCTCCTCCGCCGCGTGGTAACTACCATCGCGGGATTCCGCACGTTCACGCTCGTCGAAGCCCGTATCGGTCATCTCACGTTCGCCGGCCGCCCTGCCGCCTCCTTCCACGCCGCGGTTACGCAGTCGCCCGGAGGTCACCTCAACGCGGCTCTTCGACTCACGCTCTCCACCCCGGAGCCGCTCACTTTGGTCTATCCCACTTCTCAGGACTACGACATCGTGCTCTGGGACTCCTCCGGACGCCCAGTCCACCAATGGTCCGAAGGCCGTTTCTTCACGCAGGCAATCCGCACCCGCGAAGTCACCTCCGGCCTCGCCCACAACGTTGAAATCCCCACTCCGCTTCCAGACGGCGCTTATATCCTGGAGGCTTGGCTCACGGCCGGCCCCTCACAACGCGCCTACTCCTCGCTCACGCCCTTCCGCATCGAACAAGGCCGCCTCGTTCAGCAGTAGGCCGCTTCGAGCTCCTCGGGCATGCGCCTTTGGAAAGACGCCCGAGGCGCTCCTCATGCTCTCCGCTCGTCCTGCCTCGCGCAGCCGCTTCGAACGTCCCCCGCCGCATACTAGACTCTGAGCATGGCCCCGCTCCGCCTGCTCGCCGCCATCGGCCTCACTCTTCTTCCCGGCGCGGCCCAGGCGCCCTCCTCCAAGCTCCCGCCTCTCCCTTCCAAGCGGGAACTGGCCGCCGCCATGCGTCGCACCAACGCCTACCAGCAGGCGCACCCCGTCATGAAGCCCGATGACCGCAACTGGGAGCGCGCCACCTGGTACACCGGCGTCATGGCCGCCTGGAGAGCCACTCACGACCAGCGCTACTTCCAGCAGGCCCTCGACTGGGGCCGCCTGCACCAATTCAGCCCCGGCACCGAGCCCAACGGCGCCAACCGCCTCTTCTGCTCCCAGACCTGGATCGAACTCTACCTCAAAACGAAAGACCCTGCGATGATCCAGCCGACCATCCGTTGGCTGGCCACCCCCGATCCTTACTCCCCTGCCGGCCAGCGCCGCTGGTACCTGGAAGCCAAGACCCGCACCTACGCCGACTCACTCTACGGAGCTGCCGCCTTCGCCCTCCTGGCCCGCGCCACTCGCCAGTCCGCCTACCTGGATCCCATGCAGTCTTTCTTCGACGACGTCTCCGCTGAACTCTGGGACGATCCATCCGGTCTCTTCTACCGCGACCTCCGTTACAAAGGCCAGCGATCTCCCCAGGGCAACAAGATCTTCTGGTCGCGCGGCAACGGCTGGGTCTTTGCCGGAATCGCGCGCCTCCTCGAATCGCTTCCCAGGAACGATCCCCGCCGTGTGGGCTACGAAAAGACCTTCCGCCGCATGGCCGCCGAACTCCTCCGCCGCCAACCCGCCGACGGCCTGTGGCGGGCCAGCCTGGACGACCCGCCTGACGACCAGGACCCCGAATCCAGCGGCAGCGGTTTCTTTTGCTTCGGCATGGCTTGGGGCGTCAATCACCGTCTCCTCGATCGTGCCACCTACCTTCCCGCCATCAGCAAATCCATCTCAGCCCTCCTGGCCGCCGTGGGTGACGACGGCCGGGTCCAATGGGGCCAGCAGGTGGACCATCGCCCCAACTCCGCCACACGCCAAAGCACTCACGAATACGTCACCGGCGCCTTCCTCCTTGCCGCCAGCGAGGTCTACAAACTCAAACGCTGAACCGCCCGCCACGCATCCGCCGGCAAGCGAGAGTGCAGTCCTGCCTAACTCCGCCTCCGTTCTCTTCACGCCCGCCGCAGTCCGGCCCGCCAACATCGGAATTGGAAACCCGGCGGCTGCCGTTTCAGCGCATCTCCGCCGGGTTCAGCTCCTCCGCGCTCAGCAGCAGCCGATTCCGGCAACTCCAGGCTGCTCTGCTGGAGTCGCGTTCCGACTGCCGGCCGTGCGTTTACTTCACCGGCGCCGGCGGCGCTTCCGCGTTACCCATATCCTCCTTGACCTTCCAGCTGCCATCCGCCTGCCTGGCCCAGACGGTCAGGAACTTCCCCGCAGACTGCATCGGCTTGCCCTTGGCGTCTTTCTCGACGGACTCCCAACTCCCCGTCTGGTAGGCGATGTCGCCTGCTTCGGCCACCACCACGTTTGCGGTCTTCCATGACAAGCTGACTTGCGCCTTGGAGACTTCCTCCACCAGCTTCTGGATGGCCATCCTGCCTGTTGCCGCTGGGCGCCCGGCAGAATGCGACGTGCCGTCTTCCGCGTAGAACGAGGCAATTTTGGCCGCGTCTTTCTCCTGCGCGGCCTTCATCCAGGCCGCGTCGGCTTCCATGATCTTGGCCGCTTCGGCCTTCAGGTCCGGTTTTGGAGCCGGCGGCGGCGCCTGTTGGCAGCCAATCAGCATCAGCGCCAGGCCCGCGGCAAAAGCACACACAACACGCTTCTTCATCTCTTGAGTCCTCCTCTGGTACCGGAAGCTACTGCGGGGCGATCCGGCTGGGCAATGATAAGGCCAAATGGGCCGCAGGTCCAGCACAATCCGCCGTTTGCCTCAAGCAGCCGCCGGATCCGGATCTTTCAACACCTCACCGGCAAACGGCCGTTGGTTGGGTGATGGCTGAGTTTCCGGTCAAAGCCGGGGACCCGGCAGGGGAGACCAGGGCCTTGATCCGGGCCGCGATGGCGCCGTGTCAGTCAGTGGTGTCGAAGAGCCAGCCGCTGAGCCCGGCGAGCCGCATGAAGGAGTCTATTTTCCAATCGGGGATGTGGATGAGATCCACCGCCCCGTCACGGGTGATGGTTCGGAGCGGGGAAGGGCTGCTGCTGATGACTGTGAACTGATGACCGCGCGCAACCAGGCCGTGAGCCTTGGCGTAGGTTTGGGCTCCAATGCCTCCGCCGGGTGCTTCGGGCGGATACTCTTGGCTGACCAGGCAGATGTTCATGCGGGCTGCCCCAGAGGGATCCCAGGTGGCTGAATGACTGTCATGATAGAGCTGGCAAGAGGCTCTTTCACTGCCAATGCAGCGGGGATTTTCGTTGCTCCGGCGACAATTCGGGCGGATTCCGACTGATCCAGCAGGCTGAGGTGGTCGGCCAGCCCTACTTGTTGACCAGTTTCCCGTTTTCGTCGATGTGGGGGTAGGGGCCCCCCAGGCGGAAGCGGTCGAGGATGTAGTCGTCGTACTGCGGGGTCGGCTCAAAGTAGCCGCCTTTGCGGATGTGTTCCTTCACGACGGCTTCGTTCAGCTCCACGCCCAACCCAGGGGTGTCCGGGACCGTGATGTGGCCCTGTTGAACGATGGGCTTGGCGGGGCCGGAGACCAGATCGCTCCACCAGGGTATATCGACGGCGTGGTTCTCCATGGCGAGCAGATCTTTGATCGTTGCCGCCATGTGGACCGAAGCCAGGCAGCCGACCGGAGAGCCGGCGAAGTGGATGGCTGTCTGCACGCCGTGCATGGCGGCGTAGTCGGCGATCCGCTTCGTCTCGCGGATGGCGCCGGACGTGAGGGGATCGGGGTGAATGATATCGATGGCACGCTGGTCGATCAGGTCCTTGAACCCCTCTTCGAGTCCGAACAGCGACTCACCAGTGGCAATCGGAGTGACGGTGGCCTCGGAGAGTTCGCGGTAGGCGCGCCAATTCTTGGGTGCATCGCCGCCCGGCCCAAGGTGCCCCACCTGGATCATGTCCTCCGCCCAGGCAAGGTCGTATTTCTCGAAGGCCCGGGCGTAGCGGATGGAGTCGTTCACGGTGAGGGGGCCGAAGTGATCGGTGGCGAGAGGGGCGTCCCAGCCGATCTCATCGCGAATCGCCTGGATGTACTCGCACAGGTAGCCGAGTCCTTTCTCGGTGGCGGTATTGCGGCTGTTGATGGCGCCGGGGCGATCGGTGACCAGCCTGGTGCCAAGGTCCATCTTGAAGAACGTATAGCCCATGGCCTTGCGCTTCTTGAGCCGCTCAGCGAAGACCTTGGGGTCTTTGCTCTGGTCGGTATCGCAGTAGCAGCGGATGCGGTCGCGGTATTTCGAGCCGACGAGGCGCCAGGCGGGGACGCCGTAAACCTTGCCTGCGATGTCGTGCAAGGCCATGTCAACGGCGGAGTAGCCTCCGCCCAAACGCTGTTGCGAGGCGAAATTGCGAATGGAATCGAGGATCGGCTCGATGGAGAGCGGGTTCCTGCCGACCAGGTGCGGCTTGAGGACGAGTGCCGTGCCTTCGCGTCCCGCGTCGCGGACTTCTCCTAATCCGTACACCCCCTGGTTGGTGTCGATGCGGATGATCGGGTAGTCGTAATTGGAGGCGACCAGCACGGAGCGCATGTCCGTGATCTTGAGCGCGCTGGGCACGGAGTTGGGATTGGGCCCGCGCTCGAGGGCATAGGGCGAAGCGGCAGACTCCGACATTTTGAGCAGACCGGCGAAAGCCGGGGCCATGGTGAGAAAAGCGCGGCGGGAAGAGGACATGGAGATCCCTTTCAAATTGGGTATCTCCACGCTACGCGAGAAGGGGCGGTGCGTCAACCGACCGGTTCCGTGCAGGGCACCGGGCGCAGTGTGTCGCGGCGCGTGAAGTCGAGATAGAGGTGGCGGCGCAGGTATCGCTCCGGGAAGTGCGCCAGGCGGAAGAGCGGGTATTTGATGGCGGGCCCGAAAAGGCGGCGGCCTAGCGAGTAGTAGTACAGCGGGATGCCGGCGTTGAACTTCCACTGGACGGATCTCTCGCGGCGGAAGAAGTCGATGTTGTAGCGCCAGCAGGTAAAGAAGAACTCCCACTGCAAGTCAGTGAGGCGGGCGAGTTGGGCGCCCTCCGACGCGGCCAGGCGGGTCTCGTCCAGGGGCACGAAAAGCGTCGGGATCACGCACCACTTGGCGTCCCGCAGGGCGTAGAGCAGGTCCAGAGACTGCTTGGTGTCCTCGCGGGTTTCGCCCGGCAGGCCGATGATGAAGGTGCACATCGGGAACCAGTTGGCGCGGTTCATGATCTCGATGCCCTTCACCACCACGTCGGGCCACTGGCTGGGGGGGAAGGGGTAGCTCTTGCCCTTCATGAACTTCTCGAAGAGGCGGGGAGAGCCGGTTTCCAGGCCGACGAACATCATGGCGTAGCGATTCTCGGCGTGGGTGGAGTCGGGGTGCCGGTTGAGGCTCAGGTCCACGGCGAGGTGGAGTTCATCGACGATGGCGGGCTGCACGGCGACGGGCGCCAAGGTGCCGTGCGTGAGCATGACGTGCCGGATGCCCGGAACGGCGGACACCTCCGAGAAGAGCCGCTTGAGCGCGGGCAAGTTGGTGGCGAAGCGCTTGCCCTGCTCGTAAAGGAACAGATCCTCGGTGGTGAGCATGATGGTATCGGCACCCTGCCCGGCCTGCCGGCGGACGTTCTCCAGAATGTGGGGCAGCGGCAGGCTCTTGCCGTCGCGGAGGGCGACCGAGCAGAACTGGCAACCGCGCCCGCAGCCGCGCGTGATCTCCACCACCCCAAACGTGGAGCGGTTTCCGGCGACGGGAATGGCGTCGAGCGGCGGACTGGAGCATTCCACCCTCGGCGGCAGCGATTCCCCCCGAACCGCAGCGTGGAAGAGTGGTTCGATCACCTCCTCGGCTTCTCCATGAACGAGTGTGTCGATGTGCCAGTGCGACTGCAGCCCCTTGTGTTCAATCTGCCAGGCGCCCGGGCCGCCGACAATCAGCTTGAGATGGTGGCGGTGGGCGGCGATGGCGGGATGCTCGATTAAACGGCGGAACTCGTAGGCGTTGACGGGCTCGCATTGCCGGCCATAGAAGCTGGCGTAGATGTCAGTGGCGAAGGTAATGCCCAGTGGGTTGTGGGCGTGGATGCCGACGACGCGGGTGGCGGGGCCGACGAACAGCTCCAGCTGGTCGGGGTGGCAAACGGCGATCTGGTCCGTGCGAAAGCTCCGTTGCAGAAGGCTTTCCACCACGCGCAGGCCATTCGGAACATACTTGGCGCTGCCGTCGGCGTTGGTTTCTACCGCACAGGACCAGTCCGTGCCCATCACCCGCGCGTATTGGTGCGGAAGGGTGGCCAGCAGCATCTGGCGCCACGTGCTTTGTTGATACTCGCTGGATTCCGAGGTGGAGGCGGCAAGTACGATCAGTTTGCCGGAGAAACCAGCAGGCCGGCGGTTCGACACACTGTGAGGCATCGCCATGAGGGGATCAATCCGTTGAGAGTGGGTTGCGCCGAAACGGCGGCGAGGCGGAGGGGTGTAACCGGGTGGAGGAAGGGTTAGAATCACCCTGGGCCGTGGGCAACGGCCCCACCCGGAGAGAAGGGAGTGTTGCTATGACGCGTGGAGTACGAATTGCGCTCATTGCGGCAGGCGCCGTGCTACTGGCCGGAGTGCTGCTGCCGAAGCTCGTGAATGTCAACAGCTTCCGGCCGATGCTGGAGAGAGAGCTGAGCAGCGCCCTGGGCCGGGCGGTGAAAGTGGGAAACCTCAGCTTTTCACTCTTCTCCGGTTCCCTCTCCGCCGACGATATTTCGATTGCGGACGACCCGGCTTTCAGCCAGGGGGCATTCCTGGCCGCAAAGAAATTCGAGGCTGGGGTAGAAGTGTTGCCGCTCGTCTTCGGCAAGACCCTGCACGTCACTGGGATCAGAATCGACGCGCCCCAGATTGCTCTGCTGAAGGGGCCGGGGAACCGCTGGAATTTCGCCACACTCGGATCCGGAGCGGCGCCGGCGGCCAAGGGTGAAAAGCCGGCGGAGCAGGCATTGTCGGTGGACAAGGTTGAGATCACCAAGGGTCGCATCCTAGTCGGGACAGCGAACTCAGCGGAGAAACCGTATGCCTACGAAGACGTATCTCTGGAGGTGAAGGGTTTCTCCACTTCCGCGAAGTTTCCTCTGGAAATTGGCGCCAAGCTTCCGGGCGGGGGGAGTTTCGACCTCAAGGGCACCTGCGGACCGCTGAAAGGCGCTGCGGGCCAGGTGCCGGTGGAAGCTGCCATCAAGGTCAAGAATCTGGACCTGGCCTTATCCGGGTTTGTAGAGCCGGCGACGGGCATCCAGGGGATTGCCGATTTCGAGGGCGTCCTCGCCTCAAACGGGCAGGTGGCCAAGGCGAACGGCACCCTCAGCGCCGAGAAATTGAAGCTGGCCTCCCATGGGAGCCCCTCGGCCGTGCCGGTGTCGCTGAAGTTCGCCGTCGAGCACCGGCTGGCTTCGGACTCCGGCCAGTTGATGCTGGGAGACGTGGGCATCGGTAAAGCGGCCGCGCATATCACGGGCTCTTACCAAGTTCAAGGCAACGCCACTGGCTGGAACTTGAAGCTGAGTGCCCCGGCCATGCCGGTGGATGAGATTCAGGCGGTGCTGCCTGCGTTGGGCGTCGTGCTGCCGTCCGGTTCGAAACTGGAAGGCGGCACATTGTCGGCGGATCTGGCCGTGACGGGCAGCTCCGCGGCGCCCGTGGTGGCGGGCGCGGTGAAGCTGGCGAACGCGAAGCTGGCATCTTTTGATCTGGCATCCAAACTGGCGGTCATCCCCGCGCTTGGCGGGAAAAACACCGGCGGTCGGGACACCACCATCCAGGATCTTTCGGCCAATGTGAACTCAGGCCCCGATGGGACCCAGGCGAATGTGATCCACCTGGCGCTGCCGGCGTTCGGCACCATCACCGGAGGCGGTACGGTGAGCCCTTCAGGCGCGCTTAGTTTCGCGATGAACGCGGATATCGCCGCGGCCAGCGGGATGGTGCAGAAGGCGGGCATCGGCGGAGAGAGCGGGGTTCCGTTTCTCATCGAAGGGACCACTTCGAATCCGAAGTTCCTCCCCAATGCGAAGGCGATGGCCGGCAATGCGGCCAGGAACGCGGTTTCGGGGGCACTGGGCGGCAACGTCTCCGGCCTGGGCGGCCTGTTTGGAAAGAAGAAAAAATAGAGCCGCCGCAGCGCGGTTCCAGCCGGTGGGCCGACGTCCACCTCAGGCGAAGGCATCCTCCGCCGGCATCAGCCGTGCTTTGAGGTTCAGCGCCAGGTTCGCCACCTCGACGTCCTCGGTGAGGATCTCGTCCGGTTTGGGCGTGGTGTATTCGAGAGGAGAGGGACGGTTGGCAAGAATGCCGTCGCGGAGAGCGGCCAGGTCCTCGCCGACCATCACCACTTGGAGGGAGTCCGTGTGCAGGTGGCGGCCGATGGCGGCGTTCACCTGCTCAAGAGTGAGTTGAGCGAAGGTCCTCTCCAAGTACTCGGGGTAGGGTGGGATCTGATAGAAAGCGCTGTCGGCGAGATAGCCGAGTTCCGCGTCCTTGGTTTTGAGGAGCAGTTTGGAATACTTGGGCAGGAATCTGCGCGTGCGCTCGAACTCCTCGGCGTCCAGGCCGTGGCGGATGAGTCGGTCGAGTTCGAAGATCGCCAGCCGCAGCGCGAAGTGAGCGTGGTGGTGTTCGACGGGCCGGATCCAGAGCTGGAAGATCTGGTGAGACCGGGCGAGGTTGGGCTCCGGCTCCAGGGAGTACATGCCGCCGGGGAAATACTCGATGTAGGCATAGTCGCCGTAGTTCAGCCCGCGGATCTGGCGCATCCGGTTGAACAGCCGGCCGCTGGACATGCGGTGCTGGCCCAGCGCGGAGGTGGCCAGCAGGAGGGCGGGGAAGTCCGGGTGGCCGCGGCGCACGCCGATTGGAAAGCCAAGAGAGATGGCGACGCCCCGGGCGGGTTTCTCGATGAAGAGGACGTTGGACTCCGTGCCGGAGGCCGGCGCGGCGATGGGCTGCTGCGGGCGGGCTTTGGGGGGCAGGCAGGAGAAGTCCTGGCGGATGCGCCGCTCGAAGTCCGCCGGGTAGCCGCCGGCGAGGCAGATGGTGAGATTCTCGCGCGTGAAGTGGGCGGTATAGAATTCGCGGAGGTCGGAGAGTGTCAGTGTCTTGAGGGAGCTGATCGAGCCGGCGTTGTGGCGCTCATACGGGTGGTCCCGGTAGATGCACTGGTAGAGCATCTCCTTGGCGAACTCCTCGTCGTTCTGGGCGCGCAAGCCGGATTCGAGGTAATTCACCGCGTCGTCGCGCAGCCGCTGAAAGTCGTCGCTGCGCCAGCCTGGATCGAGAAGCATGGCGCGGAAGATCTCGTAGAAGGCGTCCAGATTGTCGCGGTGGGTTTCCGCGGAGAAGGCGATCATCTCCTTGTCCACCTGGCTGCCTACCGAGGTGGCGAGGGGGAAGAAGGCATCGAGGATCTCTTTGTTGGAGCGCGTGCGGCTGCCGCCGGAGGCCAGTTGCAGCGCGGTCATCCAGGCGGCGCCGCCTTTGCCCTCGGGGTCCTGGGCCGAGCCCGTGCGGAAGAGGATGCGGAGCGTGACCAGGGGGGAGGAATCCGGCAGCGAAATGAGTTGCATTTATTCGGCCTCCTGCTGGAGGGTGACGGTGGTTCTGGCCGCGGACTGGAAGCACCATCGCGCCACGCGCAGGATGTCTTCCGGCGTGAGCTGCGCGTAGAGGCGGTAGAGGCGGTCGATGGTCTCCGGAGTGCGCCGCAGCGAGATGTAGTGGGCGAGGTTGGAAGCCACCGCTTCGGTGTTGTTCAGCGAAAGCGCGAAGCGGTACCGGAGGTGGCTCTTGGCCTCTTCGAGCTTGCCTGTGTCGATCGGCGTGGTGCTGAAGGAATGGAATGTTGCGAGGATGGCGGACTGCACATCAGGCAGGCGCGCCGGGTCTTTGACGCGAGCCATCACGGAGAACAGGTAAGGGTCGATGTGGTCCGCGTTGGACGCCCAAAGGACGTCCACGGACTGCTCTTCCAAAACAAGCTTCTCGTACAGAGGTGATGACGCTGAGAAGCCGAGGAAGGAGACCAGGTCGAGGGCGGCGCAGTCCACGCCTGCGTCGCAGTAGGCCGGAGATTTGTGGGCGATCAGCAGGTAGGGCAGCGTGTGCGAGGGCCACGGAATGGAGGCCTGGCGCGCGCCGTTCTGGGCGGGTTCACTGGGGATGGAGATCTGGTAGGAGCCGCGGGCCCAGTGGCCCCAATGGCGTTGGACCAAGGTGCGGATTTCGTCCGGCTCCACGTCGCCGGTGACGATGATCGTAGTGTATTCGGGGCGGTAGAAACGGTCGAAGAACGTGCGGGAGTAGTCGTACATGCTGGGCATGCGCTCGATGTCGCGCAGGAAGCCCATGGTGGTGTGCTTGTAGGTGTGGCGGTCGAAGGCGGTGTCGCGCAGCACTTCAAAGAGCTTGTTCACCGGCTCGGCCGAGTCCTTGTTGTACTCGCCGTAGACGGCCAGGGCCTCGGTCTGGAAATCCTCCAGCGAATAGGCGAGATTCATGAAACGGTCGGCTTCCATGGCGAGGACGGTCTCGAAGTCCGCGCGCGTCAGCGTGGTGTGGTACACGGTGCGGTCGTCGTCGGTATAGGCGTTGGAGGAGGCGCCGGTCTCTTGCAGCACGGCCTCATAGCGGTCTGGGGGGAAGGCCGGCGTGCCGCGGAACATCATGTGTTCGAAGAAATGGGCGAAGCCGGAGCGGCCTTCCTCCACCTCATTTCGGGAGCCGGCATGCACCACGATGTACAGGCTGACGATGTTGGGGTAAGGCACGGGCACGGTGACCAGACGGAGGCCGTTCTCAAAGTCGTGCTGATGATAAGGGAAGGGTAGAACTTGATCTTCTGCCATGGAAGTATTCATGCGGCGGCCCGGAGGCTGTCACGGTGGCGTGGACTGATTCGAGTGTTGGGCATCCCGAAGCGTGGTGAAGTGCGCTGAGTAGTATTGTCGCTCAGGGGACTGGATGAGCGCTGAATTCTCCGCGATGCGGTGGCAGGCGGAGGCTGGCTGTAAAATGGGCCTTGTGGCAACTGTGAGTTTTCAGCAGGCGCGGAAACTGGTGGTGGAGCGGGTGAAGGCGTTGCGGCAGCGGCCTGCCGTGGAACGGGTGGGTCTGTTGGAGGCGGCGGGCCGCGTGCTGGCGTCCGATGTGGCGTCGGACCGGGACTATCCGCCGGAGCCGCGGTCTATGCGGGACGGCTTCGCCGTGCGCGTTGGGGACTTGCCCGGATGGTTGATCGTCACGGGCGAGGTGCGTGCCGGGCAGGCCTGTGAAATCCAGGTGGGACCTGGCGAGGCGGTGGAGATCATGACCGGTGCCACCGTGCCGCCCGGAGCGGACGCGGTGGCCATGGTGGAGCACGTGCGGGTGGAGGGCGCCCGGGTGGCCGTGGAGCGCGTGTTGCGCGAAGGCGAGAACATCAATGGGCGCGGATGTGATGCCGGGCAGGGCCAGATTCTCCTGAAGGCCGGCGTGCGGATTGGAGCCTCGGAGGTGGCGCTTTTGGCGACGCTGGGCTGCGTGGAAGTGGAGGTGTTCGCCAGGACGCGTGTGGCGATTCTGGCCACCGGGGACGAACTGGTGGACCTGGACCGGAAACCGGCGCCGCACCAGATCCGGAATTCTAACTCATGGTCTCTCGCGATGCAGGTGGTGCGCGCCGGCGGAGAAGCGGTGGTGCTGGCTGTGGCTCCGGATGAAATCGAGTCGACGGCCCGGCTGGTGGAAGAGGGCTTGCAGTTCGATCTGCTCCTGCTCTCCGGCGGCGTGTCGGCCGGGAAGTACGACGTGGTGGAACAGGCGCTGGCCCGGTATGGAGCGGAGTTCTATTTCGATCGGGTGAAGCTGCAGCCGGGCCAGCCCTGTGTCTTTGGGCGGGCCAATGGCAAATTCTTCTTCGGTCTGCCGGGGAATCCGGCTTCGACGCTGGTGTGTTTCGAAACATTGGCGCGGGCCGCGGTGGAGCTGTTGGGCGGGCTGGAAGAAAGCACGTTGAAGGTGACTCGCGCTCCGCTGGCGGCGCCGTTTCGGCACAAGCCGGGGCTCACCCGCTTTCTGCCCGCGCGCCTGGAGGAGAACGGGCGGTTGTCGCCGGTGAAATGGTCGGGCTCCGGCGATGTGCCGGCTCTGGCGCGGGCCAATTGCTTCCTGGTGGCGGATCCTGACATAGAAGAGTACGGCGAGGGTGAGATGATCGGAGTATTGCTGGCATGAAGAAGAAACTGTCGCATTACGACGAAACCGGGCAGGCGCGCATGGTGGACGTCTCGGAGAAGGCCGCTACCAGGCGGACCGCGCGGGCCCGCGCCTTCGTGCGCATGAAGCCCGCTGTGGTGAAGGCGCTGCCGGAGAACAGGAAAGGGAACCCGCTGGAGGTTGCCCGCATCGCCGGGGTGATGGCCGCCAAGCGGACGCATGAGCTGATCCCCATGTGCCACCCGCTGGCGTTGTCGCACGTCGGGGTGGAGACCACCGTGCAGCGCGGCGGGGTCCTCATCGAAACCAGCGTGACAACCACCGGGGTGACCGGCGTCGAAATGGAGGCGCTCACCGCCGCGTCGGTGGCGGCGCTGACGGTCTATGACATGACCAAGGCACTCGACAAGGGAATGGTGATTGAAGGCGTGGAACTGGTGGAAAAGACGGGCGGAAAGTCCGGGCACTGGAAGCCCGCGCACGGGAAGTCCGGGCGCGGGAAATGATGATGCGCGTTATCGTGCTGACGATCTCCGACGGCGCTGCCGCCGGCGCAAGACAGGACCTGTCGGGGCCCGCCGTGGAGCGGCTTTGCCTGGATCAGGGCTGGTCCGTGCTGGCGATTGAGGTGCTGCCGGATGAGCAGGCCGATATCGCGCGGCGCCTGGCGGAACTGGCCGACGACGCCGTGGCGGAACTCGTGGTGACCACCGGCGGAACGGGTGTGGCGGCGCGCGACGTAACGCCGGAGGCGACGCGCAGCGTGATCGAAAAGGAGCTGCCCGGCTTGGCGGAACTGATGCGCGCGGAGGGGCTGAAAAAGACCCGGCGGGCCGCGCTGTCGCGGGGCCTGGCTGGCGTTCGAGGGCGGACCTTGGTGGTCAACGTGCCGGGGTCGCCGAAGGGTGCGGTGGAGTCGTTGAATGCTATCTTGGACTTGGTGCCGCACGTTGTGGATTTGCTGCAGGGGCGTACGGAACACAGGGAAGAATCGAAACGCGGCTAATGCGCGAGGCATCAAATACATGATGAGAAGATTTGCGTTGATCACGGGACTGGGGGCGGCTCTGCTGGCGCAGACGCAGCCGGGCATGTTGCCGCCCAAGCCGGGCTTGCCGAAGGCCGGAGAGACTCAGCCGGGCCAGAGCGCGCCGAAACAGCAGCCGGGCCAGGCGGCGCCCAGGCTGCCCGACGACCTGGCGGACGGGCCGGTCATCCGGGCCACTGTGAATGTGGTGCTGGTGCCGACGACTGTCACCGACCGCTCCGGCCGCATCGTGAACGGGCTGAAGCCGCAGGACTTCGAGTTGTTCGACAACGAAAAGAAGCAGGAGGTCAACCGCGACGTTGCATTCCTGCCGCTGTCGATGGTGGTGTGCATTCAGCGCAGCAACAACATCGACGGCATGTTGCCCAAGATCCAGAAGATGGGCAACGTCATGCACGATCTGATGATCGGCCAGGACGGCGAGGCGGCGATCCTCTCCTTCGACCACCGCATCGAACTGCTCCAGGAGTTCACCCAGGACGCCGACAAGATGAACGAGGCGGTGAAGAAGCTCAAGCCGGGTGGACAGAACTTCCGCTTGAACGACGCCGTACAGACCGCCGCCCGCATGCTGCGGAACAAGAAGGACCGGCGGAAGGTGATTCTGCTCATCGCTCAAACGATGGACAAGTCTTCGGAGACCACAGTCAAAGAGGTGGCCACCGAACTGCAGGTCTACAACATCGACGTCTTCACGCTCAACATCAACCGCCTGGTGACGCGCCTCACCGAAAAGCCGCAGGTGCCGCGGCCCGACCCCTTCCCGGCCGGCTCGCGCCCGCTGCCGGGGCTGGCGTCTCCAGATCCCACCACCGCGGCCCAGATCTACGGCGCGCCGGGTTATGCCATCGACTTCGTGCCGGTGATCGAGGAGATCTTCACCGCCACCAAGGCGATCTTCGTGAAGAACCCGGCTGAGGTGTATACGAGGTTCACCGGCGGCAGGGAGTTCTCCTTCACCACGGAGCGCGGGCTGGAAGATGCCATTGCCGCCATCGGCGGCGAAATCCGCAGCCAGTACATCCTCAGTTACTCGCCCAACAACAAGATGGAAGGCGGATTCCACAAGATCGAGGTCAAGGTGAACCGCCCGCAGCTGCGTGTCAGGACGCGGCCGGGTTATTGGATGGCCGCCGTTCCCGACTAAGCGCGCGCATACCCCATCCCTCCCTTGCCGGC
Organism: Acidobacteriota bacterium; assembly: GCA_016213725.1. Taxonomy (GTDB): domain Bacteria; phylum Acidobacteriota; class Terriglobia; order Bryobacterales; family Bryobacteraceae; genus Paludibaculum. The sequence goes on from JACQZS010000311.1 coordinate 17,971, forward strand.
GCGCTTGCCGGCCGCCGCAAACCGGGCAATCCGGTCCGAATGCCTTGTGCAGTGATATGATGGCGCTTCCCTGCGCTGTCAGCGGGGCTATCACGAGGCATAAATGAGCATTCTTCTCTCAAACGGTAAAGAGATCCCTATCGAGATGCACAAGATCCGCATTGTGCAGCGGGTGCGGCTGGCGCCTGCGGCAGAGCGGCTGCAGGCCATGGAGAAGGCCGGCTACAACACCTTCATGTTGCGTTCGCGCGACATCTTCCTGGACATGCTGACCGATTCCGGCACCAACGCCATGACGGATCTCCAGCAGGCGGCCATGATGCAGGCCGACGACGCCTATGCCGGTTCTGAAAGCTTCTACCGCCTGACCGACGCCGTCGAAGACGTCTTCGGCTACAAATACGTCCTGCCGGTGCACCAGGGCCGCGCCGCCGAGCACCTGCTCGCCAAGACCTTCATCAAGCCCGGCCAGGTGGTGCCCATGAACTACCACTTCACCACCACCCGCGCGCACTTTGAACTGGTGGGCGGCACGGTGCTTGAGCTGTATGCGGACGAGGCTCTCAATACCCAATCCTCGCACCCGTTCAAGGGCAACATCGATCTGGCCCGGCTCAAGGAGTGCATCGACAAGTACGGGGCCGAAAAGATCAGCTTCGTGCGCATGGAAGCCACCACGAACCTGCTCGGCGGCCAGCCGTACTCGATGGAGAACCTCAAGGCGATCAAGGCCATGATCGAGCCGCTGGGCATCTTCCTGCTCATTGACGGCAGCCTGATCTCGGAGAACGCCTACCTCATCAAGCAGCGCGAGGCGGGCTATGCGGACAAGAGCATCAAGGAGATCATCCGCGAAATGATGGAAATCGCCGACATCCTCTACCTGTCGGCGCGCAAGTCGTGCTCCGTGCGCGGCGGCATGATCGCCACCAACCGCAAGGACCTCCACGACGCCATCCGGCCCTGGCTGCCGGTCTACGAGGGCTTCTTCACCTACGGTGGCATGTCGTCGCGCGAGATCGAGGCGATGGCCGTGGGTATGCGCGAAATGACCGAATTGGAAGTGGCCGGCTCGGCCGCCGACGCCATCAAGTACTTCGTGAACCGCTGCGTGGAGGAAGGCATCCCCGTCGTCACGCCGCCCGGCGGGCTGGCCTGCCACGTGGACGCCAGGCGCATGATTCCCCATGTGCCGCAATCGCAGTATCCGGCCGGCGCCATGTCCGCGGCCATCTATATCGCCGCCGGTATCCGCACCATGGAGCGCGGGTCGGTCTCGATGGACAGAGACCGCGAAGGCAACGACGTGCCATCGGACCTCGAGTTGTGCCGCCTGGCCGTGCCGCGCCGCATCTTCACCATGTCGCACTACGAATATGCAGTGGACCGCCTGAAGTGGATCAAAGCCAACGCGGACCTCATCGGCGGCCTGGTGTTCTTCGAAGAACCGCCCGTGCTGCGCTTCTTCGCCGGCCTGATGAAACCGCTGGGCGGCTGGGGGCAGAAGCTCGCCGCCAAGTTCGCCCAGGACTTCGGCCCGAACTGCTAATCAACAACCAATTGCCGATCAGAATCGCGCCGGAGCCGGCCAGCTCCGGCGCGAAGTTTTCTTGAGGGTGTGCTTCCATGGAAGGTGACGCCGTCATGAACAGCATCTTCCAAAAGCCGTTCTCCCTTTCAGGGCTGGTGATGGGATTGGGAGGCGTGGCGCTGGTGACGTTTTTCTGCTCGAACCTGCCGCGCGCGAACGTCACCACGGCCGGATTCCTGTTCCTGATGGTGGTGCTGGGCGTGGCGGCCACCAGCGGCTTGCGGGTGTCGGTCCTCATCTCGCTGGCCTCCATGCTCTGCTACAACTTCTTCTTCCTGCCTCCGCTGGGGCGGTTGACCATCGCGGATCCGGAAAACTGGGTGGCGCTGTTCACCTTCCTGCTCACCGCTCTGGTGGCCAGCCATCTCTCCAACCGCGCCCAGGTGCAGGCCGCGGAAGCGAAGCGGCGACAGCATGAGACCGAGCAGCTCTACGCGCTCAGCCGCGCCATTCTTCTCACCGAGGCGGTGAGACCCATTGGAACGCAAGTGGCGCAGACCATCGCCCAGGTGTTTGAACTCAGCGCCGTGGCAATTCTGGATGCCAAGTCAGGGCAGAGATTCCAGGGAGGCGCGCGCGAAGTGGAGGAAGGTGACGCCCGCCTGGAGGAGGTGGTGCGCGTCGGCGGGCATCGCCGCTACGACGCGGAAGTGCTGGATATCTGGCCCATCAGTCTCGGCGGCAGCCCGATTGGAGCGCTTGCCGCCGTGGGAAACCGTGTTTCCGATGGAGCCGTTCAGTCGATGCTCAACCTGGTGGCCATCGCACTGGAGCGCGTCAGGACGGAAGAGGCCGCCAACCGCGCGGAGGTGGCGCGGCAGAGCGAGGAGTTCAAGTCCACGCTCCTGGATGCCATTGCGCACGAGTTCAAGACGCCGCTGACATCCATCAAGGCGGCGGCCACGGGGCTGCGGACAATTGATCCGGAGCGCGTGGATGATCAGCAGGAGCTCACCGCCATCATCGACGAAGAAGCAGACCGGCTCAGCCAACTGGTGACGGAAGCCGTGAAAATGGCGGAAATCGACGCCGGCAAGGTGAAGCTGAATCGCATTCATACCGGCGGCGAGCAATTGCTGGAATCAGCCCGGCGGAGCTTCGAGGGACGGGGCGCCGAGCGCATCGCCGCACAGGCCATTGAGTCGGCCGCGGTTCTGGTGGACGGCGAGCTGATGGTGCTGGCCATCCGGCAAGTGCTCGACAACGCCCTGAAATATTCAGCCGCGGAATCGCAGGTGCGTTGCGCGGGCCGCGTGGAGGGCGGGTCGCTCCTTCTGCGCATTGCGGACCAGGGCTCCGGCATCCCCGACCGCGACCGCGAGCGGGTCTTCGACAAGTTCTACCGGAGGGCGAGCACGTTGCACAAAGTGCCGGGCAGTGGCTTGGGTCTGCACATCGCGCGGGAGATTACGCGCATGCACGGCGGCGATCTGTGGGTGGAAGATGGAGCGGGGCAGGGCGCCGTCTTCTGCTTCCGGCTGCCCCTGGCCACAGGAGGCAAGCCATGAATATGGGCCGCATCCTGGTGGTAGACGACGAACCCCAAATCCGCCGGGTGCTGCGCACCACTCTCTCCGCACAGGGCTATGAAGTGTTCGATGCCAGAACCGGAGAAGCCGCGCTGCTGGCCATCCGGGAGCAGCGCTTTGATCTCGTCCTGCTGGACGTGAATATGCCCGGCATCGGTGGCATGGAAGCCTGCCGGGAGATCCGCAGCGGCTCCGATGCCGCCATCATCATGCTCACCGTGCGCAACACGGAGCAGGACAAAGTGAAGGCTCTCGACGCCGGCGCCGACGACTACATCACCAAGCCGTTCGGCATTCCGGACCTGCTGGCCCGCATCCGCGCGGCGCTCCGCCGGCTCCCCGTGTTGCAGGGCGGCGAGAGCGAAGTGATCCGCCTGCAGGGCGTGGAGATCGACCTGCAGGCCCGCCGCGTCCGCAAGGGCGACAAGGAGTTCCGCCTCACTCCCAAAGAGTACGATCTCCTGCACTACCTGGCCGCCAACCCGCGCACGCCCATCCCTCACACCAAGCTGCTGCAGGCCGTCTGGGGGCCCGACTACGGCGACCAGGTGGAGTACCTCCGGGTGTTCGTCAATCAGCTCCGGAAGAAGATCGAGCTGGATCCCTCCCAGCCCCAATACCTGCTCACGGAGCCGTGGGTGGGCTACCGCTTCGAACCGCCCGCGGGCAAGTAAGCCCGCGCCGCCGGCGCCGTCCGCTCAGGCCCGCCCCGCGCTCAGCAAAAGGCGATTTGCGCTCATAACGGAATCCTTAGGCCCCCTTTATGACTTCTTTACGGCTTCGCTCTTAGCATCGTGAGTGGAGACGAATCAATGCAGATGAAGTTCTCAGAACCGGAGGGCGCAGGAGTGGCACCGGAACCGGTGCGCCCTCCCTGGACTATGGAGGTGCACGTGCTCTACACCGGCGTCGCTTCCACCTTGGCCGCGCTGCGCACCGCGGCGCAGTTTGCCCAGGGACTTGGCGCACGCATCCGCCTGCTGGTCCTCGAAACCGTGCCCTATCCCCTGCCGGTGGACCGCCCGGAGCATGACCTCGCCTTCCTCCGGCGGCGTTTCCGTGCGCTTGTTGAAACCAGCGCCCTCGACAGCGCCGGTACGCCGGTGGAAGCCACGGCGGAGATCGTTCTCTGCCGCGGAACCTGGGAAGGCCTCGAGAAGCGGCTCGCCCGCCGTTCCGTCATCGTCATCGGCCGCCGCAACAACAACTGGAGGACCCGTGCCCTCTGGCGGTGGACCGCCGAAGACCGCCTCGCCCGCCGTTTGCGCTCCGCCGGCCATCACGTGGTCCGCACCTCGTGCGGCGTCCCGGAGCACGGCGCCCGCTCGTTTCAATAGGACTCGTCATGGCCGATCTCTTCTACCTCGCCACAGCCCTCGCGTTCTTCGCCCTTTGCTGGGCGCTCACCAAGGCCTGCGAAAAGCTCTGATACCTCTCCCAAGGAACTCCCATGGACTACCTGCTCGGCGCCGCTTGCGCCGCACTGCTCTTTCTCTATCTCCTCTTCGCTCTGCTCAAGCCGGAGCGGTTCTAAGGACCCATCCATGACTCCCAACGGCCTCCTGCAAATCGCCGTCTACTTCGCGCTCCTGGTGCTGCTCACCAAACCCATGGGCGCCTTCATGGCGCGCGTCTTTCAAGGCGAACGCACCTTTCTCCATCCCGTGCTGGCGCCGCTCGAGCGCATCTGCTACCGCGCCGCCGGCATCCGCCCCGATAGCGAGCAGCGCTGGACCCAATACTCCGCCAGCCTGCTCGCCTTCAGCTTCGTCAGCCTCGTGTTTGTCTACCTGCTCCAGCGCTGCCAGGGCTGGCTGCCGTTGAACCCCATGGGCCTCGGCGCCGCCGCGCCCATCGCGCCGGACCTCGCCTTCAACACCGCCGTCAGCTTCACCACCAACACCAACTGGCAGGCCTACTCCGGCGAATCCACCCTCAGCTACCTCGTGCAGATGGCCGCCCTCGCCGTGCAGAACTTCGCCTCCGCCGCCGCCGGCGTCGCCGTCGCCGTCGCGCTCACCCGCGGCTTCGCTCGCCAGCAGGCCACCTCCATCGGCAACTTCTGGGTGGACCTCACCCGCGCCGTCGTCTATCTCTTCCTCCCGCTCTCGTTGCTCAGCGCGCTTTTCTTCTGCTCGCAGGGCGTCATCCAGAACTTCGCGCCCTCTACCAAAGCCGTCACGCTGGAGGGCCGGCCGCAAGTCATCGCGCAAGGCCCCGTCGCTTCGCAGGAAGCCATCAAGATGCTGGGCACCAACGGCGGCGGCTTCTTCAATGCCAACTCCGCCCACCCCTTCGAAAATCCCACGCCCCTCACAAACCTCATCCAGATGCTCCTGATCTTCGTCATCCCCGCCGGCCTCACTTACACCTTCGGGCGCATGGTGGGCGACCAGAGACAGGGCTGGGCGATCTTCGCCGCCATGGCCGTGCTGTTCCTGCTCGGCGTCTTCGTGCTCTATGGCGCCGAGCAATCCGGCAACCCGATCCTCGCCAGGCTCGGCCTGCAAACCGCGCCCACCGCCACCCAGCCCGGCGGCACCATGGAGGGCAAGGAAGTGCGCTTCGGTATCGCCGCCACCGCGCTCTTCGCCACCATCACCACCGGCGCCAGTTGCGGCGCCGTCAACGGCATGCACGACAGCTTCACGCCGCTCGGCGGCCTCGTCCCGCTCTTCAATATGCAGACCGGCGAAGTGATCTTCGGCGGCACCGGCGCCGGCCTCTACGGCATGCTGCTCTTCGCCATCCTTGCTGTCTTCATCGCCGGCCTCATGGTGGGCCGCACGCCGGAGTACCTCGGCAAGAAGATCGAAGGCAAGGAGGTGAAGATGGCCATGCTCGCCCTCATCGCCACCTCCGCCGCCATCCTGCTCTTCACCGGCGCCGGCGCCGTCATCGACTTCGCCAAAGCCTCTTACTGGAACGCCGGCGGCCCCGCCACCGCCAACCTCAACAACGCCGGCCCGCACGGCTTCGGCGAACTCCTCTACGCTTACTCGAGCGCCGCCGCCAACAACGGCAGCGCCTTCGCCGGCCTCAACGCCAACACGCCCTGGTACAACCTCACCCTCGGCCTGGCCATGCTCGTCGGCCGCTTTCTCATCATCGTCCCGATGCTCGCCGCCGCCTCCAGGCTGGCCGCCAAGAAGAAGCTCGCCGCCACCACCGGAACCCTGCCCACCCACGGCCCGCTCTTCGTCACGCTCCTCGTCGGCACCGTGGTCATCGTCGGCGCGCTCACGTTCTTCCCCGCGCTCTCCTTGAGCCCCGTGGTGGAGCATCTCCTCATGCTGCAAGGGAGGCTTTTCTAACATGCCGCTCACCCAAACCCCGCGCGCCGCCGGCGGCCCCGCTCAGCTTCTCCCCAAGAAGCTGTCCCACGCGCGCCCGCTGTTCGATCCGGAGATCCTCCGCCGCGCCATCCGCGATTCCTTCCTCAAGCTCAACCCCGTGCGGCTGCTCAAGAACCCCGTCATCTTCGTCGTCGAGATCGGCGCCGCCATCACCACGCTGCTCCTCGCCCGCGACCTCGCCACCCGCGCCGCCGACACCGCCTTCAACCTCCAGATCACTCTCTGGCTCTGGTTCACCGTCCTCTTCGCCAATTTCGCCGAAGCCATGGCCGAAGCCCGCGGCAAGGCCCAGGCCGACACTCTGCGCAAGACCAAGTCCGATTCCGCCGCCCGCCGCCTGCGCCCAAACGGCACAACGGAAAGCGTCGCCTCCTCGCAGCTCCGCGCCGGCGACGAAGTGCTCTGCGAAGCCGGCGACACCATCCCCGGCGACGGCGAGGTCATCGAGGGCATCGCCACGGTCGACGAATCCGTCATCACCGGCGAAAGCGCCCCCGTCATCCGCGAATCCGGCGGCGATCGCTCCGCCGTCACCGGCGGCACCAAAGTCCTCTCCGACCACATCCGCATCCGCATCACCTCCAATCCCGGCGAGACTTTCCTCGATCGCATGATCGCCCTCGTCGAAGGCGCCCAGCGCCAGAAGACCCCCAACGAAATCGCCCTCAATATCCTCATCGCCGGCCTCACGCTCATCTTCCTGCTGGCCGTCGTCACCCTCCAGCCGTTCTCGCAGTACAGCGTCTCCGCCGCCGGCGCCGGCGCCGTGCCCAGCATGGCCGTGCTCGTCTCGCTGCTCGTCTGCCTGATCCCCACCACCATCGGCGGCCTGCTCTCCGCCATCGGCATCGCCGGCATGGATCGCGTCATGCAGCACAACGTCCTCGCCATGAGCGGCAAGGCCGTCGAAGCCGCCGGCGATGTCAATACCCTCCTCCTCGACAAGACCGGCACCATCACCATCGGCAACCGCCAGGCCGTCGAATTCCTACCCGTGCCAGGCGTCACCGAAACCGAGCTCGCCGAAGCCGCCCAGCTTTCCAGCCTCGCCGACGAAACCCCCGAAGGCCGCTCCGTCGTCGTGCTGGCCAAAGAGAAGTACGGCCTGCGCGGCCGCGAGCTCGCCCAGCACGAAGCCCACTTCATCCCTTTCTCCGCCTACACGCGCATGAGCGGCGTGGATATCGACAGCGGCCGCCTGCGCAAAGGCGCCACCGAATCCATCGCCCAGTTCGTCACTGAGGAAGGCGGCTCCGTCACCCCCGAACTGCGCGAGATCGCCGAACGCATCTCCCGCCAGGGCGGCACCCCGCTGGCCGTCGCCAACGGCCGCCGCGCACTCGGCGTCATCCACCTCAAAGACGTCGTCAAAGGCGGCATGAAGGAGCGCCTCGCCCAGCTTCGCCGCATGGGCATCAGTACGGTCATGATCACCGGCGACAATCCCCTCACCGCCGCCGCCATCGCCGCCGAAGCGGGCGTCGACAATTTCCTCGCCCAGGCCTCCCCCGCCGACAAGCTCAACTACATCAAGAAGGAGCAGGGCGAAGGCCGCCTCGTCGCCATGACCGGCGACGGCACCAACGACGCGCCCGCCCTCGCCCAGGCCGACGTCGGCCTCGCCATGAATACCGGCACCATGGCCGCCAAGGAGGCCGGCAACATGGTGGACCTCGACTCCAATCCCACCAAGCTCATCGAAGTCGTCGCCATCGGCAAGCAACTGCTCATCACCCGCGGCGCCCTCACCACCTTCTCCATCGCCAACGACGTGGCCAAGTACTTCGCCATCATCCCAGCCATGTTCATGGCCACCTACCCGGCCCTCGGCGCCCTCAACGTCATGGGCCTGAATAACCCCCGCAGCGCTGTGCTCTCCGCCGTCATCTTCAACGCGCTCATCATCATCGTGCTCGTGCCCCTGGCCCTGCGCGGCGTCCAGTACCGGCCTGAAACCGCCGGCGCCCTGCTCCGCCGCAACCTGCTCATCTACGGCCTCGGCGGCCTCCTCGCCCCCTTCCCCGGCATCTGGGCCATCGACCGTCTCGTACACCTCCTCGGCCTCGCATAAGGAACTTCATCTATGTGGCGACAAATGATTCCCGCTCTCCGCATGACGCTGTGGCTCACCCTGCTCACCGGCCTGCTCTATCCTGCTCTAGTCACCGCTCTCAGCCAGGGCCTCTTCCCCGTTCAGGCCAATGGCAGTCTCCTGACGCAGGACGGCCGCGTCATCGGCTCCACGCTCCTCGGCCAGAACTTCACCCGGCCCGGCTACTTCCATCCGCGCCCCTCCGCCGCCGGCAGCGACGGCTACGACGCTTCCTCCTCCGGCGGGTCCAATTTCGGCCCCACAAGCCAGAAGCTGCTGGATCGTATCCAGGCCGCCAAAAGCGCCGAAGGCCTGCAAACAAACATCCCTGCCGACATGCTCACCGCCAGCGGCAGCGGCCTCGATCCCCACATCAGTCCGGCCAACGCGCAGCTCCAGGTCCCGCGTGTTGCACGCGCGCGGAACATTCCGGAGCCCGAACTCGCCGAACTCGTCAATCGCCACACCGAAGCCCGCACCCTCGGCTTCCTCGGCGAGCCGCGCGTCAACGTCCTCCTGCTCAACCTCGCCGTGGACCATCGCTGGCCCGCGCGCCCATAATCTCTTTAGGCCACCCGCATGCGCGACAACATACCAGGAAGGCCCAGCCCGGAAGAACTGCTGCGCCGCGTGGAGGCCGAGGCCGGCCATCGGCGGCTCGGTCGCCTGAAGGTCTTTCTCGGATATGCCGCCGGCGTGGGCAAGTCGCTGCGCATGTTCGACGAAGGCCGGCGCCGCAAGTCTCGCGGGCAGGACGTCGTGGTGGCCGCCGTCCAGTCCTCCGAAGGCGATATCGGTCTGGAAGTCATCCCTCAGTTGCCGGGCGGTGCGCTCGACCTCGAAGCCATCCGCCGCCGCCGCCCCGGAGTCTGCCTCATCGACGGCCTGGCGCACCGCAATCCCCCCGGCACTCTTCACCACTGCCGCTGGCAGGACGTGGAAGACCTGCTCTCCGCCGGCGTCTCCGTCATCACCACCATCAACCTCCAATACATCGCTGAAAAGCAGCCGCTCGTGGAGGCCATTCGCGGCCGCCGCGTGGCGGATTCCGTTCCGGAGCGCTTCCTCCTCCGCGCCGACGAGATCGAAATCGTGGACGCTCCTCCCGAATACTGCGTGGAACGCGCCAACGCCGGCCAGCCCGACGCCGCTTCCGACCTCCTCGCCCGCCAGCTCTCCGAACTGCGCGAAATCGCTTTGGTCCTCGCCGCCGAAGTGGTCGACGCGCAACTCGTCCGCTACCTCCAGCGCAACGGCGTCGAGCAGTCCTTCGGCGCCAATGAGCGCATCCTCGTCTGCATCACGCCCCGCTCCAACGCCGCCCTCATGCTGCATCGCGCCCAGCGCCAGGCCCAGCGTTTCCACGGACAGCTCTACGCCGCCTATGTCGAGCAGCCCGAAATCTCCCCGCAAGACCGCGCCATGCTGGATCGCAACCTGGACCTCGCCCGCCACTCCCAGGCCGCCGTCCTCATGCTCCACGGCGAAGACGTAGTCGATGCCATCCTCCGCTGCGCGGCCGCCGAGAACATCACCCAGATCTTCGTCGGCCACAGCCAGCGCACCGGTTTCTGGCAGCGCCTGCGGCCGAATCCCGTCGAACGCCTCATCCTCGAATCGGCCGGCGTCGATGTGCGCGTCTTCCCGCAGGCCGAATCGACGCGCAGAGAGGACTCGGGTACCCTGGAGCCATGCCAGCAGCGGCCGGAAGCTTAACGGTCATCCTCGGCTATGCCGCCGGCGTTGGCAAAACCTACCGGATGCTCGAAGAGGGCCAGCGCCTGAAAGCCGCCGGCCACGACGTCGTGGTCGGCTACTTTGAGCCGCATGGCCGCCAGGAGACCATCGCCAAGCTCGCCGGCCTCGAACTCGTTCCGCGCCGCGCCATCCAATACCGCCAGCGCTCCTTCGAGGAGATGGACACAGAGGCCATCCTCCACCGCCGGCCGGAAATCTGCCTCGTCGATGAATTCCCGCACACCAACATCCCCGGCTCGCCGCGCGCCAAACGCTGGGAGGACGTGCTCACCCTGCTGCAGGCCGGCATCGGCGTGGTCACCACCATGAACATCCAACACCTGGAGAGCCTCAATGACCAGGTGCGCCACGTCTCCGGCATTCAGGTGCGTGAAACCGTGCCGGATTGGGTGCTCCAGCGCGCCGCTGAGATCGTCTTCGTCGATCTCACCCCGGGTGCGCTCCTCAACCGCCTCGACCGCGGCGTCGTCTACGCCCCCGAAAAAGCCCAGCGCGCCAAAGAGAACTTCTTCCGCGAGCCCACTCTCGCCGCCTTGCGCGAGATGGCCCTCCGCCAAACCGCCCACGAAGTGGAGCTGCGCCAGCCAGACCCGCTCGAGGAACCGCGCCCGCTAGCCGCGGACCAATCCGCTCGTCTGCCCTCCCTCGAACACGAGCGCATCCTCATCCACGTCACCGATTCTCCCAGCGCCGCCGCCCTCATCCGCCGCGGCAAGCGCGTGGCTGATTACCTCCGCGCCGAATGCTTCGCCGTCACCGTGGTCCCCGGACCCGGCCTCGCCAGCCTTCCCGCCGCTCAACGCGCCGCTCTCGAACAGCACCTCGATTTCGCCCGCAAGCTCCACATCGAGACCCGTGTCCTCGATGCCGACGACCCGGCCGAAGCTCTCGCCGGCTTCGCCCACACCAACGGCATCACGCAGATCTTCCTTTCCAAGCCCAAGGCCCCGCGCTTCCGCCTCCTCGCGCCCAGGCAGGAACTGGTCATGCGCGTCCTGCGCGCCGCCCGCGATATCCAGGTCACCGTCGTCGCAGATCGCCTGCCCGCCCGCGCCGGCCATCAGGACTGATCTACTGCAGCTTCCCGCGCCCTTCCACCCTCCACCAGTGCTCCACCTCGTCACCGCGGATGCCATACACCGTCTCGTGCAGGTTCATCGCCACGCAGATGTGGTTCGGCACTATCCTCAGCCTGTCTCCCACGGCGAACTCCGTCGCGTCCCCGTTCAAGTCCAGGAAGCCGTGCTCCTCGTTCATCTTGTGGAAGCGGATCTTCTCGTGCCCCACCACCTCGCCGAACGTTACTTCCGGCGAGCTGGACATCCGGTCCGACGAAAACGTCTTCGATCCGCCGTCGATGATGATCCGCCCCGGCGCCACGCTCACCACCGTCGCCAGAATCGTCGCCGCGCAATCCGCCTTGCCGCACGCCCCGGATAACACCGTGTTCCGGTCGTTGAAGATGTAGGTGCCCGGCCGGATCTCGTTCATCTCCGCAATCGTGTGGGACTCCCATTCCAGCGGCGTCGAACCGCCGCTCACAATCTCGGGCGTCAGCCCCTTCGCCTTCAGCCCCTGCACCGCTCCCCGCACCGTCAGCCTCAGCGCCTCCAGTTGCTTGCGCCCCGTTTCATCCAGATCCTTGATGTGTCCGGGATAGAACGCCACACCGCGCCAGCGGATGTGCGGCAGCCGGGCCACTCCCGCCGCCAGCGCTTCCAGCTCCACTCCCGGCTGCACGCCCACCCGGTGCAGACCCGCGTCCATCTCCGTCAGCAGCGAAACCTCCACTCCCGCCGCCCGCGCCGCATCCGAAATCGGACGCGCCGCCGCCAGGCTGTCCACCGCCACCGTCACCTGGATCTTCCGCGCCAGTTCCGTCAACCGCGCCAGCTTGGCGCGCCCCACCACCGGGTAGGCGATCAGCAGATCTTTCACCCCGCTCGAAAGCATCACCTCAGCTTCCGTCGTCTTCGCCACGCTCAGTCCGGCCGCGCCCAACTCGAGCTGCCTCCGGCCCAGCGCCGGAATCTTGTGCGTCTTCGTGTGCGGCCTCACCCGCAACCCGTGCTCCCGCCCGTAGTCGGCCGTCCGTGCCAGGTTGCGCTCCATGATGTCCAAATCGATCAGGATCGCTGGTGTGTCCAGGTCTTTCAAATGCATAACGTCTATTTCTTCTTCTTCGGATCTACAAATCGCAGGCTCACCCGCGGCGGCGCCTTGCGGTAAACCAGTTCGATGTCCTTGGGCCGCAACTTGCCTTCCATCTGGAAATACAGCAGCCCGGAAACCGGCTTCTCAAACTCGTCCTCGGGCAGAACCTTCGCCTTCAATGCGTCGAGCAGGGGATTGGACTTCGCCTCGCGCTGCTCGATCCTGGCCGATGCGCCGGAGGTGTCGGCCGTGGCGGAACCCACGTTCGGCGTCTGCCCCGGCATCGGCAGTCCCGCGCCCGGCGCGCCTGTCGGCGATCCGCCCGGCACTCCAGGCACACCCCAGGGAACTCGCCGCTCTTCACTCATGCCCGTGCCCTGCGTCCCGCCCTGCGATCCCACCACCATCACCGAGGTCCCCGCTATCTGTGTCGGCTCCAGCGGACGGGACTTCTGCCCGTCCCGGTCCGACCGCAGCAGAAAATCGTCCCGGATCAGGTTCAGCTTCCAACCCTCGGCCGGCGTCACCGTCACCTTCACCACCACGATGCTCTCGCCCGGGTCCTGACCCAGCACCGCTTTGATCTCGTCGCGCGTCAAATACGCCACCGCGTCGATCGCCACCTTCTGGTCCGCGCCCTGGCCGTGCAACTCCGGTTTGGCGGCGGGTTTTTGTGCGAAGCAAACGCTGGCCGCGGCCAGCAGGGAAATGATGAGTCGCATATCGTTCGCCCCCTGCTTCCACCTTACACCGGGACGCGCCGCAAATTTTCCTTGACTCCGCTTCCGTTTAGAGTTACAACTTGTAGCGGTACGATGCGTAACACAAAACAGGCACGGAAACGGCTGAGCGAACTCGAGCACCTCGTCATGGAGTTTCTCTGGAAGGCCGGCCCATCCAGTTCGGAGCAGGTGCGCGAAGGCCTGGCCAAGCGCCACGCGATGAAGGATGCCACGGCGCGTACCATCCTGCGCAGGCTCGAGGAGAAAGGCTACGCCACTCATCGCGAGGAGGGGCGCACCTACATCTACTCGGGCGTGGAACGCGCGGAAAATGTCGCCGTCCGGGCCATTCGCCAGATCGCAGACCGTTTCTGGGGCGGCTCCGTCACCGCGCTGGTGGCGGGTCTGGTGGAGCAGGAAGAGATCGACGCCCGCGAGCTCAGGGAGCTTGCGAGCAAGCTGGAACGGCAGCAGGAGCGGAAAGGCAAATCCGATGAATGAACTCGTGGAAACCGTCAAGAGTGGTTTGACGATTCTCGCCGATGTCTCCCTCCGAACCGCGGCCGTGGCGCTGGCCGGCTGGGCCGTGCTCCGGCTCATGCGCGGGCGCAGCGCCGCCGCGCGCCATGCCGTCTGCCTGGGCGTGCTGGCCGGGCTGTTTCTGTTGCCCGTCATGCGCATGGCCCTGCCGGGTGTCTACCTGGAGAAGGCTTCGGCGGAGGACGCCGCCGCGGCCGTCATGCCGCAGCTCCAGCCGCTGGGCGTGCACACCGGCGCGGCGGGCGCAACGAATGTGGCCCTGCGGGACTCGCGAATCGCCGCCTGGCCGCTTCCCTTGGCTGCGGCGTATCTGGTGGTGGCCGTCACACTGCTCCTGCGGTCGGCCCTGCGGGTGCGCCGCGCCTGGCGGAACGCCGAAGCCGGCGAGGTAATCCGCGACCAGCGCGTCTCGCAGCTGCTGAGCGAGGTCTCCCTGCGCCAGGGCCGCGGCTTCCCGCCGCCGGGCCTGCGCGAGTGCGCCACCAGCGGCGTACCGCACGCTCTCGGCTGGCGCCATGCCGTCATCGTGCTGCCTGTCGGCTGGCGCGCATGGGAGGAGTTCCGCCTCCGCGCCGTGCTTGCCCACGAACTCGCCCACATCCGCCGTGGAGACTGGGCCGCCTTGGTTGCCGCCTCGGTCTACCGCTCCCTCTTCTGGTTCCACCCCGCCGCCTGGTGGCTCGAGCGCGAACTCGCCTCCCTGGCCGAAGAGGCCTGCGACGCCTGCGCCCTCGCTGAGAGCGGTGACGACCGCCGCTACGCCGCCGTGCTCCTCGATTTCGCCATGATCATGAACGGCGAGGCCGTCCCCGCCACCGCCATGGCCCGCGGCAGCAAAATCGGCGGCCGCATCGAACGCATCCTCGCCGGCGGCTGGAAGCACGCCCGCCCGCTCGGCCCCAAAGCGCTCGCCGCCCTCGCCGCCTGCACTCTCCCGCTCATGCTCGGAGCCGCCATGTTCCGCTCCGGACAGGAGCCTGTCCCATTGTCTGCCGGTTTAGAGCGCAGTGAACTCGATCCTCTCTCCCATCGCGCCATCCCCGGCGCCCGCATGTCCGCCACTGAAGCCGGCGAGTTGGAGGCCCGTCTCAACCGGAACCCGGAAGATCTCGATGCCCGCGCCCGTCTGCTCGGCTACTACTACAGCAACGCTCTCGCCGCACCGTGGCTCGCCCATCTCCTCTGGGCCATTGACCACCACCCCGAAGCCGCCATCCACGATACCTATCCCAGTTGGGTCGCCTCCTCCCGCGGCCTCATCGCTGACGACGCCACTTTCAGCAGGGTACAGGACCTCTGGCGCCGCAAGGCCGCCGAAAACCCGGCCAACGCCGAGGTCCTCCTCCACGCCGGCCAGTTCTTCGAGCGCATCGATCGTGCCCAGGCCAAACGGCTCTACTTCGCCGCCCGCGCCGCCGCGCCCGAAGACCCGCGCCCCCTACGCTTGCTCTCTTCGCAGGCATGGCAAGAGATCACTCCCCTCTGGCAGCGCTTTCTAAATCGAGAGGCTGAGGCCAAACAGGCGCTCCAGGACGCCCTCAACAGCCGCGACGGAGGCTACGTCGGGGCTGTCGCCGCCGCCGTGTGCCCGCCGAGTCTCCTCTCCCGAACCAACGTCGACCCCAGGTTCCGCGCCTCGTACGAATCGCAAAAGAGCGCCTGCCTCAGCCTCTACGCGCGGGCCGTCGAGCTGGATGGAAGCAACCGCGAGTGGTCCAATTCGCTCGCCATTCTCCGCGGCCAGATGCCCGCGCCCCAGCCGCATCCCGCGGTGCAGGCGGCCAAGTCTCCTGCCCCTAGCCAGTCACCCCAGCCGGAGCCTGCAGCCGAAGTCACGCCGGCAGCCGCGCCCAAACCGCCCATGCGCATCTCGGTCGGCGGTCAGGTCCAGCAGAGCCAACTGATCACCAGCGTCGAGCCGGAGTACCCGCCGCTCGCCCGCCAGGCCCGGATCTCCGGCGTGGTCAAGTTCACCGTGGTCCTCAACCCTGAAGGCGGCGTTTCGAACCTCACCCTGGTCAGCGGCCATCCCCTACTCGTCCCGGCCGCCATGGAAGCCGTCCGTCAGTACAAATACCGTCCCACTCTCCTCAACGGCCAGCCCGTCGAGGTGGTCACCACCGTCGAAGTCCCCTTCACTGACCGCTAATCGCCAACACGAGTCTGGACCGGCGGTCACTCTGTACCGCCGGTCCAGGCATTGTTGAACCATGTAACGCACGCGCTGCTGTAAAAGTGTCATATGGCGCATGACCTCAAAGCAGCCGTCCGCAGCCTGGGCCGCGCGCCCGTCCTCACCGCCGCGGCCGTCCTCTCTCTCGCCCTCGGCACCGGCGCCAATACCGCACTCTTCACCCTCGTCGATCAGATCATCCTCCGTCAGCTCCCCGTCGAAAAGCCCGAAGATCTTGTCCAGTTCCGCATGAACGGCGGCCGCTTCGGCTCCCAGACCGGAGACGGCACCCATACCTTCGCCTACACCCAATACCAGAAGTTCCGTGACCGCAACGAAGTCTTCCAGGGCGTCACCGGACTCCGCGTGGAGCGCGCCACTCTCGTCGGTCCGGACCGCAGCGAACTTATCAGCGCCACCATGGTCGCCGGCAATTACTTCGACGTCCTCGGCGTCAAAGCCCACGCCGGCCGCCTCCTCCGCAACGAGGACAACCTCAGGAAGGGCGCCCACCCCGTCGTCGTCCTCCAGTACGACTTCTGGCGCAACCGCTTCGGCGCTCGCCCTGAAATCGTCGGCCAGGAGATCCGCATCAACGGCCAGCCCTTCACCGTCATCGGCATCGCCGCCCGCGACTTCCAGGGCACCGACTCCGGACTGCCCACCAACTGCTGGCTGCCCGTCATGATGAAGTCCACCATCACCCCCTCCTGGGATGCCCTCGACGACGACCGCTACGCCTGGTTCTACATCTTCGCCCGCCTCAAGCCCGGCGTCTCCCGCGAACAGGCCCAGGCCTCCATGCGCGTCCTCTATCGCCAGATTCAGGAGGAGGAACTCAAAGGCGCGTTCTTCGCCCGTTTCCCGGATGAAAAGCCACGATTCTTCCGCCAGTCGTTCCTGCTCGAAGACGGTAGCAAGGGCCAATCCGTCCTGCGCGAGCGCATGGAAAAGCCGCTCGTGCTTCTGCAGGCCCTCGTCGTCCTGGTTCTATTGATCGCCTGCGCCAATGTCGCCAATCTCCTCATCGCCCGCGCCACCGCCAGCCACCGCGAAGTTGCTATCCGCATGGCCATGGGCGCAGGACAAAGCCAGGTCGCCCGCCGTTTTCTGCTCGAAAGCCTCCTGCTCTCCATCGCCGGCGGCCTGGCCGGCCTCGCCGTCGGCTACTGGCTCACACAATCCCTCATCGGGCTCATGCCCACTGACCGCAATCTGATCTCGATCACCGCCACGCCGGACCTGCGCATCCTCGGCTTCTCCCTCGGCGTCTCCGTCCTCACCGCCATCCTCTTCGGCGTCGCTCCCGCCTGGACCGCCACCCGCGTCCAGCCCGGCGCCGTGCTCAAGTCCGAGGCCGCCGGCGGCGTCGGCGGCCACGGCCACATGTCCGTGCGCAAACTCCTCGCCGGCGTTCAGGTGGCCCTCTGCGCTCTCCTGCTCGTCGGCGCCGGCCTCTTCTCCCGCTCGCTCGGCAATCTGCGCAAGGTCGATCTCGGCTTCCAGACCGAAAACATCGTCATGTTCGGCCTGCGCCCCGCCACGCGCTATGAGGACGAGCGCAAACTCGTGGTCTACCGCGAGGTGCTCCAGAATCTCTCCGCCACACCCGGTGTCAAAGCCGCCGGTGCCAACTCCACCCGGCTGCTCACCGGAGGCCGCTGGGATGGCGGCCTCACCCTCCCCACCGCCCCTGCCAAGCTGGCTGACCAGCCCTACTCCTTCTACAACGCCGTCACCCCCGGCTACTTCGAGGCCCTCGGCATGAAGGTGATGCAGGGCCGCGACTTCACCTGGAGTGACTGGGGCTCGCCCCAGAGACGCGCCCTCGTCAACGTGGAGCTGGCCCAGAAGCACTTCGGCAGCGCCACGCCCATCGGACACAAACTCGGCCAGGGCCGCGGCAGCCAGCCCGATACCGAAATCATCGGGGTCTTCTCCAACGCTCACTATCACGAAGTGCGCGGAGCCGTTCCGCCCCAGACCTTCGTCTCCATGGGCAGCGCCCAGTACCTCACCAACGCCAATGCCGTGAATGTCTACGTGCGCACCGCCGGCGATCCGCGCACCGTCATCCCCCAAATCCGCGAAGTGGTCCGCCGCACGGATGCCAACCTCGTCGTCTCCGAACTCCGCCTGATGGACGAGCAGCTCGACATGCGCCTCATCAACGAACGCTTGCTGGCGTTCCTCTCCAGCGGCTTCTCCATCATCGCCATCATCCTCGCCGTCGTCGGCCTCTACGGCGTGCTGGCCTTCTCGGTCGAGCGCCGCACCCGCGAAATCGGCATCCGCATGGCCCTCGGCGCCGCCGCCGGCAGCGTCGTGCGCCTGGTCGTCTCCGAAGTGCTGCTGGTGGTGAGCCTCGCGCTGCTCGTAGGTCTCGCCGGAGCCTGGGCGCTCACCAAGCCCATGGAGACTCTCCTGTTCGGTCTTGAGGGCCGCGATCCCAGCGTCTTCGCTCTCAGCGCCGCCGTGCTGCTCCTCGCCGCCGCCGCCTCCGCCTGGCTCCCCGCCCGCCGCGCCGCCAAATTGGATCCAATGGACGCGCTACGTCACGACTAGATGTTCAGGCCTGCGCCGCCGCGTAAGCCGACGACCACGCCCACTGGAAGTTGTAGCCGCCCAGCCACCCCGTCACGTCCACCACTTCGCCGATGAAGAACAGCCCCGCGACGCGCTTGGCTTCCATCGTCTTCGACGAAAGATCAGCCGTGTCCACGCCGCCGCCCGTCACCTCGGCCTTCGCGAATCCCTCCGTGCCGCTTGGCGTCACCGTCCACCCGTGCAGCCGCGCGTCCAGCTTCTTCATGCTCGGCAGCGGCTGGGTGAAGCCTTCTATCTCTAGCCACGCCTCCGCCAACCGCTGCGGCAGCCTCTGCGCCAGAACTTTGCGCGCCTCCTGAGGCGGGATCGCGGCGCAGTCCGTCCCCGGCAGCAGATCGAGCTTCAGCGCCTCGCCCGGCTTCCAGTACGACGAGATCTGCAGGATCGCAGGCCCCGAAAGCCCCCGGTGCGTAAACAGCAGCTTCTCTTCGAATTGTTGTTTTCCGCAGCTGGCCCTCACCGCCGTGGAGAGCCCGGAAAGCTCCGGCCACCCCGGCGTGAGCGTCAGCGGCACCAGGGCGGGGAAGGGTGGAATCACTTTCAGCCCGAACTGCCGCGCCACATCGTATCCAAACCCTGTCGCGCCCAGCTTAGGAATCGAGAGCCCGCCCGTGGCAATCACCAGCGCCGCAGAACGCAGCGGCCCGCGCGTCGTTTCCAGGTGAAACGCCGTGTCGCGCGACACCGCCGACACCCGCGTATCGAGCAGCATCTCGACATTGCCCTTCGAGCACTCCGCCAGCAGCAGGTCCAGTAGCTCCCGCGCCGAGCGGTCGCAGAACAGCTGCCCCAGCGTCTTCTCGTGATAGCGGATCCTGTGCGCCGCCATCAGCCGCAGAAAGTCCGCCGGCGTGAAGCGCGCCAGCGCCGACTTCGCGAAGTGCGGATTCGAAGAAAGGAAGTTCGCCGCCGACACCCGCAGGTTCGTGAAGTTCGCCCGCCCGCCGCCGCTGATCAGGATCTTCCGCCCCGCCTCCGCCGAGTGGTCGATCACCGCCACGCGCCGGCCCCGCTGCCCGGCCGTGGCCGCGTAAAAGAGCCCGGCGGCGCCCGCGCCAATCACAATCGCGTCGTAAACCAAATCTGATGATACGATGTTGCCCGTATGAGACTTGCGTATCTGCTTCTCCTGGCTACGGGTTGCGCCTTCGCCCAGCGCGTCACCCTGTCGCTGAACGGCGATTGGAAAATGGCCGACAGCGTCGCTCCCGAGCCCGCCCCCGCCGCCTTCGAGCACACCGCCCCCGTCCCCGGCCTCGCCAACCTCGCCGTCCCCGCTTTCAAAGACGTCGACAAGTTCGATAGCCGCGAGTACATTCAGATCTCGATCCGCGAAAACAGGCTGCCGGAGAGCGCGCGCGTTGAAACGGCAGGGGTTTCGCGGCAGGAGCGGAACTACTTCTGGTACCGCCGCAGCTTCCGGGCGGCTGACCGGCGGCCGGTGGCTATGTTGCGGATAGCAAAGGCTCAATTCGGCACGGCGGTGTGGTTGAACGGGGTGAAGCTGGGCGAGCACCTGGGCTGCTTCAGCGCCGGGTACTTCGACGCCTCGAAGGCGATCAAGTTCAATGCGGACAACGACTTGGTGGTGCGCATCGGGGCCCATCCGGGGGTGCTGCCGGTGTGGGCGCCAGGCGGGACCGATTTCGAGAAGTACAAATGGACGCCGGGCATTTACGACAATGTCTCGTTGATTCTTACAGATACGGCCTATATCGAGAGCGTGCAGATCGCCCCGCGGCTGGCCGTTTCGAGCGCCGAGATCGAGACCACGGTGGTGAACATGAGCGCGGCGCCGGTGACGGTGGAAGTGAAACATAAATCAGGCACTTGGGCCGTTTCGGCGGCGGCCGTGA
>JACQZS010000025.1 GCA_016213725.1 Acidobacteriota bacterium
ACCTGGCAGCGATTTCGACTGGATCATGCAAATCGGCCGGGACCATCGCGTGGACGTGCTGCTACCGAATTGCTGGACGAGAGAGATCCAGCGGATGGCGAGGGGCGTGAATCCGGAACTGATTCTGACCGGCCACGAGAACGAGATGGGACATACGGTGGACCACAGGGAGGACTACACGCAGACGTATAACCACCTTTTCGGAAGCCGGTACCCGTTCATCGTGATGGGGTGGGGCGAGAGCTATAGATACTCCCGGTAAGGCAAGAGGCGATGAACGGGCGCCGATGAGTGCTTTTGCAGCGAGCTTCGGCGCACAGAGCCGGGCCACAGATTCGAGCGGACGAGGCGTCACAAGAGCTGTGCCGCGCGGGGAATGGGTCGTTGCGGCGGAGTAGACTGTTTGAACCGCAGTGCGCGCAGGCGAGCGACGCGCGAAGACTATTCGCGGAGAGCGGAGGCCGGGTGAATGCGGGCGGCACGGCGCGCGGGACCGAAACAGGATGCGGCACTGACGGAGAGCATGAGAAGGGCAACGGCCGCGAAAGTGACCGGATCGAGGAAAGTGACGCCGTAAAGCATCTGCTTCAGGGCGTAGGTGGCCATCGGAGCAGCGATGAGTCCGGCTGCCAGGCCCGCAATGGTGAGGCCGAGGCCTTGGCGGAAGACCTCGAAGAGAATGTCGCGTTGAGTGGCGCCGAGGGCAGAGCGGATGCCGAACTCACGAGCCCGCTGGGCCACGGCCACGGCGAGAACGCCGTATAGGCCAACGGCCGCCAACAGAATGGCGAGAACGGCGAAGCACGCCAGCAGCACCATGGCTAGCTGTTGCTGCGCCAGCGAGCGATCCACCATCCGAGACAGGGGCTGGATGCGATCCAAAGGGATTTCGGAGTCCAACTCGTAAGCAGCTTTACGGACCGCCGGGATGAGAGCCTGGGGCTGGAGGCCGGAGGTACGGAGCGAGAAGGTGAAGATGGGCCAGGGATGCTGGGCATGCGACTGATAGATGACAGCGCGGGGGGGCTCATCCGGACGCCGCTGAGACATGTCGTGAACCACGCCAACAATGGTGGCGCGGGTGGCCACGCCCCGGAAGTGGAGCGTAATCGTCCGGCCGACAGGATCGAGCGAGGGGAAGTAGCGCTTGCCCAGCGTACTGGAAATGATGACCACGGGCGGGGCGGAGGGATCGTCGGACTCGGCGAAGTCGCGGCCGGCGATGACGCGGGCGCTCAGGGTATCAAAGTAACCGGGGGTAATGGAGTTGTAGTCGGCGCTTTCGATCACAGTGGTGGGAGCGCCATCCACCGAGAACTGACAGATCCAGCCCGAGGACATCATGGGGAGCATGCCGGAGCCGCCGGATGCAGCGACGCCGGGCAGGCTGCGCAACTTCGCGAGCAGGCTGCGCACATAGCGCGCGCGCATCTCGTCGGTTGTATACCTGCTGAGGGGGAGCATGGTGCGCATGGTGAGCACGCCGGCGGGCTGGAAGCCCATGTCGAGCCGGGTGAGGCCAGTGTAGGTGCGCAGGAGAAGACCCGCGGCTACCAGAAGAACGACAGAGAGAGCGACCTCGATCACGACCAGGAGGGAGCGGGAGAGGCCGCGGGCGCGACCCGCGCTGCTGCCGCGCGACTCCTCGCCCAGCACTCGGGCGAGCTTCAGTCGCACCATCTTGAGGGCGGGCGTAATGCCGCAGAGCACGCCTGCGGCGATGGAGAGCAGGAAAGCAAAGATCAGAACCGGGGCGCCGATTTGAGCCAACTGCAGACGCGGCCAGCTCAAAGAGCCCCAATTGCGGACCGCACGGATACACCACGCGGCAACGATGAGCCCGGCGGCGCCACCGAGGATCGAGATCAGCATGCTTTCGGTGAGCATCTGCCGGAAGATTCGCAAGCTGGAAGCACCGAGAGCCGTGCGGATAGCCACTTCCTTGGCGCGGCCCGAAGCCCGGACCAGGAGCAGGCTGGCCAGATTGGCGCAGGTGATGAGCAGGACCAGTCCGACGGCTACGGACAGAACGGTGAGAGGCTGAGTGGCGGACTGGCGGGCTTCTTCCATCACCGGAACGGCGAAGGCCTCGAGACCGGAGTTGGACTCTGGATGCGCCTCGGCGACGCGGGCGGAAACGGCCCTGAGTTCGGCGGAGGCCTGATCGGGAGTTGCCCCGTCCTTGAGCTTGGCGATGACGACGAGAGTGCGGCCGTCGCGGGCAGTCATCAGGGATGGAGTGAAGGGGAGCGGGACATAGAGGTCAGTCTCTGTGATCTCGGTGTCGAGAGGAGGGAGGATGCCGATCACGACGTGAACTTCACTCTCGATGGTGATGGTGGAGCCGAGGATGGAGGGATCGGCGCCAAACTGGCGGCGCCAGAGGGCATCGGAGAGGATGACGACCTGGTTGGAGCTGGACTCGAATTCCTCCGCGCGAAAAGGCCGCCCCTTGGCGAGCGAGATGCCGAGGGTGTCGAGATAGTTGTAAGTGATGAACGCCCCACGGACGCGAACCGGCTCGCCGGCCTTCGTCACGGTCATGGGCTGGCCGAGGAAGCCGGCAATTTGAGAGAAAGCGGCGACCTTGCCGTCAAAATCCAGATATTCCGGCGGAGAGAAGAGCGCGGGCGGGCGGCCGCGGGCGGTGTCCCTCATCCACAGATAGGAAAGGCGGTCCAGGTCCTTATACGGGAGCGGGCGCAGAAGGACGCTGTCAACAAGGCTGAAGATGGCCGTGTTGGCGCCAATGCCCAGGGCGAGAAGAAGAACTGCAGTTGAAGCAAATCCGGGCTGGCGAGCCAGCAGGCGCAGTGCGTAGCGAATGTCTTCCCACAGCGATGACATCGAGTGACCTTGAATAGGGAATATAGTATCGCATTTCAGAGGAAATATTCTGGAATATCGGGAAAGCGGCTTAGGCAGGCAAAACGAGACAGGCAACGCAACCGGAGCGGTCTTCGCGGTTCGAGAGCGAGAGCGAGCCGCCGTGGGCTTCAGCGATCTGGCGGCAAAGGACGAGGCCGATACCGGAACCGCCGGGTTTCGTGGTGAAGAAGGGCACAAAGAGGTTGGCGGTATTGGAGAGGCCGAGTCCCTCGTCAGCGACGAGGACGTGAACTAAAGGACCTTCCAGAAGCCAGGAGATGGAGACAGAGCCGCGGGTTTCGGCAGCGGCATCGGCCGCGTTGCGAATCAGATTGATGAGCAACTGCTCGAGTTGATCGGCATCTGCTTCCAGAGTGAGTGCCGGGCCGGGGTTGAGGTGAACGGATAGGCGAGTTTCCAGGCTCGCGGCCCTTTGAATGAGCGGCGCCAGGTCGACGGGGGAGAGGCGTGGCCGGGGAAGGCGGGCAAGGCGGGAATATGCTCCGATGAAGCGGGAGAGCGCCTCGGCGCGGGCGGCAACGACATTCAACCCATCGCGCATGTCATCGCGCCAATCGCCGGGGAGAGGATCGCGGGTGATGAGCGAGGCGAGCGAACCGGCGATGGACTTGATGGGCGTGAGCGAGTTATTGAGTTCGTGCCCGAGGACGCGAACGAGGCGCTGCCATGCCTGGAGCTCCTCCTCGCGGAGCGGACGTGTCAGGTCGGTCAATACCAGGAGCGTATGAGGCAGGCCGGCCTCGCGGAAACTGCCGCGGCGGATGCCCCACCGGCCGGAGCCGCCGGGGAAGACGCGCGTGACGGACTGGGTGTCCTCGGCATGATGCAGATAGTCAGAAAGTCGCAGTTCAGAGGCAGTGCGTCCGAGGAGGAGCGCGGCCGATTGAGCCAGGAGGCGTTCGCCGGCGCGATTGACAAAGCGGAGAGATTCGGCTGCATCGAAGGTGAAGACGGCGACGTCGATTTCCGCCATGACTTTCGCGAGGAGGGCCTCGGCCTCTACGGCGCCGAGGCGCTGTGCGCGGAGAGTGGCGCCGATCTCGTTGATCTGGAGCATGACGTCGCCGAGAGCGTCGCCGGGACGGGCGCGGCGGCCGCGGATGGAGTAGTCACCCTCCCGCATGGCCTCGAGGAGATTAGCCAGAGTCCGCAGCGGGTGAACGACGTAGGAGCGCGCCGAGAATGCGAACGCCAGCCAGCAGAGCACGATGATGAGCGTAAAGGTGGTCCGGGTGCGAGTGGCGTAATCCGGACCGGTCCACAGCACGATGAGCGAAAAGAGCACGGCGACGGAACCGGAGAGGAGGGCGGCGATAAGGACGCGGTTTTCCAGCGAATCGTACCAGTCTCGGAGCCGGCGCCGGAGCCTCATATGCCGTATCGTTGAATTCTCCTGTAAAGCGCACTGCGGCTCAAGCCGAGGGCGGCGGCGGCGTGGCTGACGTTGCCGTTGTAGCGCGACAGGGCCTTGCGGATGAGGAACGCTTCGACCTCTTCGAGGCTCATCTCCTCGAGTTTACCGGCCGGTTCGCGGGAAACGCGGAGGGCGAGGTCGGCGGGGCGGACGAGGTTTCCCTGTGCCATGAGGACGGCGCGCTCAATGACGTGGTTGAGTTCGCGGACGTTGCCCTGCCAGGCGTGGTCGAGCATGGCCTGCAGCGACTCGGGCGCGAAACCGGTGATGGGCTTGCGGTAGCGGCGCACCATCTGGGAGAGGCAGTGGGCGGCGAGGAGAGGGATATCCTCCTTGCGCTCGCGGAGCGGAGGGAGGTGGATTTCTATGGTGTTGAGGCGGAAGAGCAGGTCCTGGCGGAAGCGGCCTTCGGCGGCATCGGCGTGCAGATTGGCGTTGGTGGCGGAGATAACGCGGACGTTGACACGGCGCGTTTTCGAGGAGCCGACACGCTCCATCTCGCCGGTTTCCAGCACGCGGAGAAGCTTGGCCTGCAGATTGAAGGGGAGATTGGCGATTTCGTCGAGGAAGATGGTGCCGCCATCGGCGAGTTCAAAGCGGCCGACGCGGTCAGTCTTGGCGTCGGTGAAGGCGCCCTTGACGTGCCCAAAGAGTTCGCTTTCAAAGATGCCTTCAGCGAGGCCCCCCATGTTGACCGTGACCATCTGGCGGGAGGCGCGTTCGCTGACGGCGTAGAGGGTGCGCGCCACCACCTCTTTGCCGGTGCCTGGCTCGCCCGTGATGAGGACGTTGGCATCGGAAGGTCCGACGCGGGCGATCAGTTGGGTGACGGCCTCCATGGAAGGGGCCGAAGCGATCATGACGGGCCGGGAACCGGCCTGGAGCAGACGGTTTTCAGCTTCCAGCCGCGCGCCGCGGCGGAGAGCGGCGCAAAGTTCGAGCTGAGTTTTGACGATGGCGAGAAGGCGGGCATTGTCCCAGGGCTTCTGGATGAAGTCCTTGGCGCCGCGCCGCATAGCTTCCACGGCGACATCGACGCTGCCCCAGGCGGTCATGACGACCACGGGGAGCATGGGATCGGCCTGAGTCGCCTTCGACATCAGTTCGAGCCCCTCTTCACCGGAGGTGGTGTCGCGGGTGTAGTTGAGGTCCATCAACAGCAGGTCGTACTCGCGCTGATCGAGAGCGGAGAGCACGGCTTGCGGGGAGGTAACGCAATCGAGGGTGTAGCCTTCGGGCTTGAGCAGCAGACGCAGTGCGGCGAGGACATCTTCCTGATCATCGGCGATGAGCAACCGCGGGAGAGAGTTTGCGGGCATGGCGGAAGCCTCTACTGTTGTTCGATCCAGCCGTCGACGATGCGGATGATGCGATGGGCGTAGGAGGCGTTGAACTCAGAGTGAGTGACCATGACGATGGTGGCGCCGTCCTGGTTGAGTTTCTTGAACATCTCCATGATCTCGGTAGCCTGCGAAGAGTGGAGGTTGCCGGTAGGCTCGTCGGCGAGAATGACGTCCGGATTGGCGACGATGGCGCGGGCGACGCCGACGAGCTGCTGCTGGCCGCCGGAGAGCTGCGAGGGAAAGAGGTCCTTCTTGCCGACGATGTGAAACCGGTCGAGAACATCGGCGACGATGGCCTGGCGCTCAGACTTCTTGATGTCGCGGTAGGAAAGGGGGACGTCGAGATTTTCGGCGACGGTGAGATCGTCGAGCAGGTGGAAGCTCTGGAAGACGAATCCGAAGTGCTTCTTGCTGACTTCGAAGCGCTTCTTCCGGTCGAGGCGATGGATGGGGAGATCCTTGAAATGATACTCGCCGGACCAGTCAGCGTCGTGCATACCAAGGACGTGGAGGAGGGTGGACTTCCCCGCCCCGGAAGGGCCCATGACAGCGACAAATTCGCCGGGCCGGATATCCAGGGAGATGCGGCGCAGGACGTAGAAGCGCTCGGGTCCCTGCTGATAGAACTTCTCAACGTTGCGGAGCGAGATCATAGGGTTCATTCGTATCGGAGTGCAATGAGCGGATCGGTACGGCAGGCGCGCCAGGCCGGGAGGAGGCAGGCGGCGACCAA
The DNA here is from genome assembly GCA_016213725.1 of Acidobacteriota bacterium. Classification (GTDB taxonomy): domain Bacteria; phylum Acidobacteriota; class Terriglobia; order Bryobacterales; family Bryobacteraceae; genus Paludibaculum. The sequence goes on from JACQZS010000025.1 coordinate 6,380, forward strand.
GGCAACCGCAAGAGCGGCGGGCATGCCGAGGAAGGCGGCCAGGTCGAAGGGCGAGATGCCATAGATAAATCCTTGCAGAAGACGGACGACGGCGTAAGCGGCCGGGAGGCCGAGGGCGAGACTGACCCCGGCGATGGCCAGGCCGGAGCGCAGGACCATCCAAAGGAGGTCCGCGCGCCGGGCGCCGAGAGCGAGGCGCACACCGAACTCGCGCGTACGTTCGCCGACGATGAAAGCCATGACGCTATAGACCCCGAGCATCGACATGAAGAGAGCAACGGCGCCGAGCACGGCCAGGTTGGCGGCGACATAGGCGATGCCGAATGTGTTGTCGCGGATCAGTTTCTGATAGGAGCGGAGGAGGTGAATGGGCTGGACGGGATCGACGGCGTAGACGGCCTTGCGGGCGGAGGGAGCGAGGGCGGCAGCGTCGCCGGGCACATCGAGAATGACGTCGAAGGCGTTCCAGGTGAACTGAGAGTTGGGGCGGTAGACGAGGGGGCCCGGCTGCCGCTCAGTGTAGTCGTGGAGGATGTCGCCAGTGACGCCAACAATGGTGATCCAGCGGCCGTCGCCGAGGTGAACGCGGCGGCCTAGCGGGCTTCCGGCGGGGAAGAACTGGCGGGCGAAGGCCTGGCTCACCACAGCAACCGGGGCAGATTCCGCGCCATCGGAACCGGCAAAAAAGCGGCCTTCCAGAAGGCGCAGACCAAGCGTTTGGAAGTAGCTAGGCGAGACGCTTTGGGTTTGCGAAATGGTCCCGGGCCCGCGTTCAGCGGGGCGGCCCTCGATGGTGACGAAGGAGGAATTGCTGGAGCCGGAGCCAGGCAAGTTGGAGACCAACGCGGC
>JACQZS010000320.1 GCA_016213725.1 Acidobacteriota bacterium
GCTGCCTTGCGGAGCTGGGTGAAATCAGCACTTCCTGGCTGGAGAGGTAGCCACCGGTTTCGACGACGAAGTAGCGGACGGTCCAGCCGCGGTCGTCGAAGAGGAAATCGCGGATGTGTCCGAGATCGCCGTCGAGCGAGTGTATGGTTGAGCCGAATAGAGAATCCAAAGTTCGAAGCATGAATTCCTCCTTGCGTAGATTTCGCCTGCTAGCGTAGAGTTCACCGGCTAGCGGAGACTTCGCCGGAATGAAAGTGCCGTTCGGGGCGCACGAATAACCCTGGCCGCTTCCTCATGGACGAAGGCAGTGCTTGCACTGGGTGCAGGCCGATCCAAGCCAGTTCACTTCATGTTCGGCGCGGCCAATCCAGATCCCGAGGGCAGCTTCAAGTGCTTCTCGTGCCGCGGGGATCTCTTCACGACGGCGATGATGAAAACCAGAACCATCCCGGCTGCCAGAAGGATTCCTCCGAGGAGCGGAGGAAGCGTAATGGTCCTGTTGAATTCATGCGTGCCGGCGGTGAGGGGGCCGAAGTTGAGGAACTGCCGCTCAGCGGTTGTCAGAGTTACGCCCTGATAGGTCAACACGGCTGTGCCAGCCACAATGAGGACGATTCCAAGAAAGAGATACAGGATGGTTTTCATCCGCATCCTCCAGGCGAATCCCTTCAGTCGATTTCCAGTATGAAGTGACGGCAGCCTGGTTCCAATCCTGCTCGGACGTGAGGTTCTGACGAATCGGGCAGTATTGACGTTCCTGGCAGAGCAAGGTTCGGAATATTTGAGCGATGTGCCGATGCTGCCGGGCAAACGCGGTGGTAGGCTGTGCGTGTGCCGGTCTGAGAAGTTGGCGCAGAAGATAGTCGAAAGCTCATCTGCCGTGAAGGATCGATGGAAAATTCGAGGGATTGCTGAAAGACACGTTTTACTGCTGGTGCTGTTCTGCGTGACTGCGGGATTGTCCGGCTGGACGGCCTATCGCACGTGGCCGCGCGAGTTGCCGGCAGTGCAGCGAACGCCGGCTACCCCGGTGGTGGAACTCAGAGACGGCCGCACTTCGATCCAGGTACTGGGACTGTGCCTGGCCGCCAACTTGGCGACGTTCGACGATGAGCTGCTCGCCTACTTGTTCTTCGACCATTTGCGCGGACTGGTCTCCCAAGATGGACGTCAGATCTGGCTCACCTTCGAGAGGCAGGGAAGTGAGTTGAACTATGTGATCCGATTGAGCCTTCCGCCTGACCTCGACTCTGCCGTTGCCTTTCTGTTCGGCCTGGAGGCGCTGAGCGGCCTGAGCCAGTCCACCTACTACTGGGTAGCCCCGGAGGTAGCGGCTCAATTCGCGTCCCAGTCTCGGACATTCGATCAAGCCTACAATCTGCCGGCAAACAGGCATCTCGAACTTCTGCCCCGCGAAGAACTGGTGGCCTATGTCCGGCGCTTCATCCGCTTCAAGTCGGCGACCGACGGGCGCATCCGAAGAGGGATAGAACCCATCCCCACGCCTCCCAGCCGTTCACAAGCGCACCAATTGGCGCGCGATATTGTCACCATCGCGGACTTCTACGATTTGCCGATCGACTTTTTCCTGGGTATCGGCGCCATGGAGAACAACTACATGAACGTGAGGGGCGATATCGGCAACGCCATCTGGAAGCGGCGCGCGCAGAAGGGCGATGTTGTGCTGAAGCGGGGCCGGAAGGGTGTACTGGTGCTCAACGAGTCGTCCGGGGTATGGCAAATTACGCGGGAGACTTTGCGATACGCCGATCGTCTTCGGCGGAAGGATGAACGCGACTACTCCAAATTGCCTGAGCACTTGCGGCCGCCGAAGGAGGTGAATCTCGACGACTTTCCCCCCGAGTTGCTGACAACATACGCGGGCCTGCTGTTGCGCGACCTCCTGGACCGGTTCCACGGGGATGTGGCGTCGGCGGTGGGGGCCTACAACGGGGGGCCCGGCAACCCCAACCGGCAGTATGAGGCAGGAGCGCGAACGGTGGCCCAGCAGGCAAGGCGGGTGCTTGAGCATGCCGCCGCGCTACGTGGGAGACCAGCGGCTGAAATGCGATTCATCACATCGGCGCGCTGATGGAAGCGCGCGTGATTCGGCCGATTTTCGCCGCTGGGTGCCGGATCGAGCCGGTTCTACATGGATTTCGGGTGGATTTTACCGCGCTGGCGTGATGGGCTCCGACCGGTGGAGTGCCTACCATGGAACTGTAAGTATTCGCATGGAGGTTCCATTATGACCGGAACACAGCTCATCCGATTCAACTGTCAATTGAACGCCAAGCGCGCGGAATTGCTCCGGTCGATCCACACATTGCGAAATAGTATGGCGATCGACAATAGAGGGGATTCGCTCGATCGGGGCCGAAAGGCCACGGACCGGGAGATCGTGCTCCAGAATCTCAGCCTGGAGTCCGAGTTGCTGCGCCGTGTTGAAGGCGCCCTTCAGGAGATTCAGGAGGGTACTTTTGGCATTTGCGCCACCTGCGAGCGGCCGATTCCGAATCAGCGGCTGCAGGCGGTGCCGTGGTCCCCGTATTGTGTCTCATGCCAGGAGGCTGAGGAAGTGCAGGCCGGGTTCGGAATGATGGCAAGCCTAGGGGGTGAATCCGCGCACGCCGGTTCGCGTTCTATCCGGAGTTCCTAAGGAGAATAGGAGGGGCGGCGGTCAGCGGGATGTCGGCGGCTTCTGACTCTGCGTGCTTGCCCGGTTGAAATCCCGCTCTACGGTCGCCTTGACACTGGCGATGTGGCGTTTCATCGCCTCCCGGGCTTTCCGGACGGCGATTGTGCGCATCATGCGGCCTCGAAACCCGGTGATCCCATCCACGTAGGACCGCTGCACGCTAACGAGGTAGTGCATCCCACCGACGTTCTGGTCCTGTCCAGGTATCAGGTACTGCAGTTCGAGCGCGCTTCGGAAGTAATGGCTGGCGAAGAGCATCTTGTCGGCGATTACATAGGCCTCGCCCCAGGCGGCAGGCGTTTTCTGAATGGCGACGTGCGTGACGCGATGGACCGGTTTGAGTCCGAATGCCCCGACCTGCCAGTAGAAAAACTCCTCGGTGGATGCGCTCTTCGATGCCGGATAGTCGCGCAGATAGGTGGCCAGTTGTGGGGCGTACTCTTGCAGAGCCGACGACCTTGAAACCAGTTCCTGCAGGCCTTGTCCCACACTGAACTGTTGTTCTGAGTCGTGGTAGACGGCCAGCCCTTTATCGCCTGTATTCTGATAACGAACCAGGTATTGCAGCCAAAGCGTGTGAACCGCCTGGGTGGCCTGATGCACGTAGTCGGACGAATTCCAGTTGACGGCCGACTGCAGGAACTTCATGCCGGGAGCACCGATCTTGAAAGCGCATTTGCCTGGCCTGCATTTCCTGATCTCGTCCGCTTCCTCCCTGGAGAGATTGAGGCCAGCCAGATCCGACTCGACCGGTGGAACACTGAACTTTCTCTGCGCGAGGATGCCTGGGCCGGACTCGAACTTAATAATCTCCCGGTAATGGCTGACGAAGGCGCTTGGCGTCGCCCAAATGCGGGCGACGCCGACGAGCATGATTTCATCAGCGACCCCGGTGTCCACGCTGTAGGTGACAATGCCGCCGCCCTCGACCGTCTTCAGCTGATGTTCCTTGGCCCCCATATGATCGCGCAAAGCGGAGCGGAGGCGGGGAGGCAAGGCCTGCGCATTCGCCCAGGGGAGGATGGGCTGGATGATAGCGATGAACAGAAGTGCGCTGCACAACCGCTTAGCCGGCCGCCCAGCAGATGGCGCGCCGGGGTGCACTGCCAATGATGATGAACTCTCAGAAGACACTTGAACCGACTAATCGCATTGTACGGCGGATCATGATGGCACGTCTTCCGAGGCTGCGGGCGCCAAGAGAGCGGAGTAGGTCCGAATCGGCCTTTGCGTGATGCGTTCACGGACCGAGAACCCGCAACAATGCCGGCAAACCGGGCGGTAGGGACAACCTTGGCGGCCTAATACCGGAACAATGCGGCCAATTGCCCATTGCCTGGAACGAGATCCGGCGGGAGCACGTAGACCTTGCCTCCGTGAAGGAATGAGGAGACAGCCGCCAGATTGAGCAAGTCTTGAGAGTCAGGGGCTGCCTGGTCGAGTACGGCCATCTCATTGGTCGTGAGGTTGAAACTGCCCCAGAGCTGCACTCCAAGGGCGACAAAGAGAACTTCGATTCTCCCCTGGTGCGCAGCAGGCAGGATCTCCCGCAGTTTGTCGGACGTCCGCTGGGTGTGACGCAAATCGAGAAAACGACAGATCGCCCGCTGCTGGTCTTCGCGGAAGTGGAGTTCGGCGATGGGTTCGGCGCGCCGGTGGAGTTCGTGGTCCGAGAGCCCGTCGGGATTGCCGGAGATCCACTGATTGAGCAGTTCGGAGTAGGTGTTGGCCTGGCGGTAGAGCGGGCACAGGTGATCCACGGCTGCCAGAATCAGAGGCGCGCGTTCCTGGGAGAGCAATTCGCGGATGGAAGCGTCAACCTGGCGAAAGAAGGCGAGAATGGCATCCTTCTTCTCCTCGTTGCCGCCTCCGTGGCCGTGCACTACCGCCCTGGGCGCGGAGCCCGTTCCACTGCCAGATCGCCTGGACTTGGAGTGGCTCTGGAGGCCGCGCTCCACCGTGTTCTGTCCGAGCGACTCGATCAAGCTGTGGGGCATGCCCGCCGGTTCGATTTCCGTGACTGTGTCCCGCGTGGCCCGGTAGAGTCGAACTTCATTGTGGCTCAATGCCAGGATGAAGTAGCGACAGTCGACCGTGATGAGGGCCAGCAGCGGCTTGGAATAGAATCTGTCGGCCACCACGGCGAGTTGCGGAACTTTCAGGGCGACGCGGTAAGTTCGAAAGAGATCGCGGGAGCGGAAGATGGCCAACCCATCGCTCTGGTGCTGCCAGAAATCGTAGTCGTCGACCAGCGCCCGGATGGGATCGAGGATTTGCTTGATCTCCGGTCCACGAAGGGAGCCTGATTCCAGGTTCTTTTCGCAATCGCGGATGAGGTTCTTCAGGCGGATTGGGTCCTGCCGAGTCTCGACGCTCGCGCGGTGTGTCGGCAAGTAGATGGAGACGGATGAGCCGGCGACGTGTTCCATCAACTCCTGCAAGTCTGATGTCTTCATTTCATCCATCGAAGTCCTTCCTTTGGCCGGTGAAGGTGTTGCCCACCAATACCTCCAGCGTAGGTTCTGAGCCGGCAATCCGGAATACAGCCGGAGAGTGATAGATGGATGAAAACAGGGGTAGGCGCCAGAAGCGGCAGGCAAGGCCGCCTGGGTGGACTTGCCTGCCGCGGGAGAGGATTGCGATGAGTCAGCGCTTCTTGAGCGGGGGCGGCTGGACGTACGAGGATTCAGTGGGCTGCTTGTCGGCGAACTGGTCTTCGTCCTTGAGCTCTTTCTTGAGGCGGTAGAGTTCCTTCTTCAGGGTGGCGACGAGTTTCTGCGATTTGGGATCCGAGTAGATGTTCTTCATCTCGTGGGGATCGGCGACGAGGTCGTAGCACTCCCACTGGTCCTTCTTCCAGAAGTAGATGAGCTTGTGGGTGGCGGTGCGGACGCCGTAGTGAGCGCGGGTGTTGTGGTCGCCGGGATCGTGGTAGTAGCGGTAGTACATCGACTTACGCCAGGTTTTGGGCGCTTTGCCTTTCCAGACGGGGAGGAAGCTGCGGCCCTGCATGTCGGCGGGCACGGGCTGGCCGGCGAGATCGAGGAAGGTGGGGGCGAAGTCGCAGTTGATACCGATGTCCTTGGAGACGCTGCCGGGGCGGATGCCCTTGGGCCAGCGGACGAGGAACGGCATGCGGAGCGACTCTTCGTACATGAAACGCTTGTCGTACATGTTGTGCTCGCCGAGGAAGAAGCCCTGGTCACTGGTGTAGATGACGACGGTGTTTTCGGCGAGGCCGGTGTTGTCGAGCCAGTCGAGCACGCGGCCGATATTATCGTCCACGCTCTGGACGCAGGCGAGGTAGTCCTGCATGTAGCGTTGGTACTTCCAGGCTTCGAGTTCGGGGCCGGTGAGGAGCTTGCGGACGCCGTTGACGGTGATTTCGACCTCGGTGGGCTTGGTGCCGTTCCACTCGCGGATCTGCTGGGGGGTGAGGCCCGGGGGCGGCGGGAGCTTGAGGTCGAAGCGGGTGAGGTCGCGGAAGACGGACTGCTTCTGTTCGTGCAGGGCGTCGGTGCGGCCGGCATAGTCGTCGCGGAGGTTGAAGGGTTCCGGGATGACACGGTTTTCGAACATTTTGCGGTGCTTTTCGTCGGGAGTCCACTCGCGGTGCGGCGCCTTGTGATGGGACATCATGAAGAACGGCTTGTCCTTGGGGCGGTTCTTGAGGGTGTCCAGCGTGATGTCGGTGATGATGTCGGTGGCGTAGCCTTTGTAGACTTCCGAGCCGTCTTTGTCGTAGAGAGTGGGGTTGTTGTAGACGCCCTGGCCGGGGAGGATGTTCCAGTAATCGAAGCCTGAGGGATTGGAGCCGAGGTGGTACTTGCCGATCATGGCGGTGTAGTAGCCGGCGGACTGGAGGAGCTTGGCGACGTTGGGCTGGGCTGGGTCGAAGCGGTTGAAGACAGGCACGCCGTTCATGTGGCTGTACTTGCCGGTGAGGATGGTGGCCCGGCTGGGGGTGCAGATGGAGTTGGTGGCGAAGACGTTGTCCATGCGCATGCCTTCCCTGGCGATGCGGTCCATGTTGGGCGTCTGGTTGATCTTGCTGCCGTAGCAACTGATGGCCTGCGCGGCGTGGTCATCCGTCATCATGAAGAGGATGTTGGGGCGCTGGGCGGCGGGCTGGGCGGCATAGGCGCGGTGAACGAATTGGGTGGCCGCGACGCAGGGGATCGAGAACATACTTCGGCGGGTGAGATTGGACATGGCGTCTTTCAGCATATGCCGGGCGGGGGGTAGGGGGTTTGGGTGATGGTATCGATCATGGCCAGGAAGTTCTCCATGGGGGTGTCGAGTTGGACGTGATGGGTGGGGCCGAGGATGAGGCCACCCTGGCGGCCGAGGGTGTCGAGGCGCAGGAGGACTTCGTCGCGCATGCTTTCCGGAGTGCCGAAGGGCAGGGTTTTCTGCTCGTCGATGGAGCCCCAGAAGCAGAGGCGGTCACCATGTTCGCGCTTGAGGCGGGCCGGGTCCATGGAGGCGGGCTGGATGGGGTTGAGGATGTCGAGGCCAATTTCAACGAGGTCGCCGATGATGGGGTAGATGCAGCCGTCGGAGTGGTAGGCGATTTTCAGTTGCGGGTTGATGGCCTTCAGTGTGGCGATGAAGTGGGCCATGCGCGGTTTGAAGAAGCGGCGCCAGCAGGCAGGGGAGATGAGCATGGAGTTCTGGGCGCCGACGTCATCGCCGAGCCAGATCATGTCCACGCCGAGGCGGGTGAGGCGCTCGGCTGCGGCGAGGTGATAGCGGTAGGGGATTTCGAGAATGGCCTCGGCGAGAGGGGGATCGTCGACGAAGTCGAGCAGGAGGCGCTCGTAGCCGCGGAGGGCCCAGGCGGTTTCAAAGATGGTGGTGACAACGGCGCCGGCGATCCAGTATTCGTGCTGGAAAGCGGCGAGCGTGCGTTCGGATTCGGAGTAGAGTTCGGCCCGGGTGGGATCCGGTGGTGTGTAAGAATCGAGCGCTCGCGCATCGGCGAGGGGGTGGCCGGTGATCTCGGTGTAGTGGCCGGTGCCGAAGGGGGTGGAGTACGGCATGGAACTCCAGCCGATGCCCCACTCGTCGGTGTAGGAGGGACCGGGCTGGTAGTAGGAGTTGGCCCAGCAGACGGAGGTGAGGAGCATGTCGGCGCCGATGGCGCGTTCGAGTTCGAAGGTGTTGCCGGCGCCGAGGGGGTTGTGGTCCTGGGGGCGGTCGAGTTGGAGGTGAGTGCGGAGGCGCTCGGCGAACTCAGGCGTGAAGCTGACCTGCATGGGGCAGCGATCCGGGATCTGGTGGCGTAGGGCGGTGGCGACGCGTTCGCGGTGGGTCATAAATGCCTCTGGGGCTCGCGGCTAGAGATTGCGGGCGAGCTGTTGCATGAAGTAGCGGTAGTTGTCGTACGGGATGTCCGGCGGCGCGCTGTGGTCGAGCATGGGGACGAAGCCGCCGTCGCCGATCAGCCATTTGTGGCGCGCGATTTCGGCGTCGATTTCGGCGCGGCCGTGGGTGAGGGCGCGTTTGTCGACACCGCCCCAGAGGCGGAGATTGCGGCCGTAGCGGCGGCGGACGGCGGTGGGGTCCATGCCGGCCTGAACCTCCCAGGGGTAAAGGATGTCGATGCCGGCATCGATCCATGGCTCGATGAGAAGGCTGACGTCGCCGTCGGAATCGAGTGCGAAGTAGTGGACGCCGCGGGCGCGGGCGAAGTCGATGACTTTGCGGTAGCGCGGAACCATGAAGCGGCGGAGGAGGTTGGGGCCGATGAGGGGGCCGGCGTTGTAGGCCATGTCTTCCCAGAAGCCGAAGACATCGATGGTGGTCTCTTCGAGCATCTGGCCGAGCATGGCGATGAGGAAGTCGGCGTCGGCTTCCATCATCTCTTCGACGAAGGCGGGGTCGTCGTAGAAGAGGGTGCAGAGGTTCTCGACGCCGACCATGTTGCGGAGTGAGCCGAAGAAGCCGCCCCAGCGGTCGGCGAGGACGATGAAGACGTAGTCGCGTTCGCGGTGGCGGCGGAGTTGCTGGCGCCAGTCCGGGCCGATGCGGGCGTTGAGATCGGGCTGCATGCGCGCGGCCCAGAACTTGCGGAAGTCCTCGCGGGTTTCGACGGGGAAACGGAGGAACTGGGGCATGGAGCTGAGCGGGTTGCGGGTGAACTCGCGCATGACGATGCCCTGGGGATCGACGTAGGTGACGTAGTCGTCGTCCTGCGAGAGAATGACGCGGTCGAAGGGCGGGTTGGGGAAGAACCACTTGTAATCGATGATCCAGTGGTCGCAACCAAAGTCCGCGGTGGCGGGATCGTAGCCGCCTTCGCGGGCCCAGCGGTCGACGGTCTCAGGCCAGGTGGGCCAGGGGAATTCGTGGAAAGGGGCCCGGTCGCGCGGGCCGTACGACATATTGGCGTGGAAGCGCTGATGGGAGTTCACTGGGATGAAGCCTCGTGGGCAAGAATGATGATCCGGCGGAGCCGGGCGACGAGATCATATCACGGGGGGGGACTCCCCACCATTTGTCAATCTTCTTGTGTGTCGGTAGCATGTGACTTGTCCGCCTCAATTAGCAAATGAATTGTCCGGTCGAGCGGCGGCTGGGAAACGCTTGAGGATGTGGAAGCGATCCAAGAGCAGTTTCCGGCCGCGGAAATGGAACGGGCAATGAAGATACAAGAGGTGATTCTGAAGGCCATGGCCGGCAAGTTGAAGTGGTGGGAGGCAGCCGAGATCATCGGTGTAACAGACCGGACCATGCGGCGCTGGCGCCAGGAGTACGAAGAGCACGGCTACAAAGGGTTGTGGGACTACCGCAAGCGGAGTCCGAGTCCGAAACGGGTGCCGGTGGGGGACCTGGAGAAGGTGCTGCGGCTGTACCGGGAGGTTTACTTCGACTTCAACGTGCAGCACTTTCACGAAAAGCTGTGCGAAGAGCATGGGCTGGCCTACAGCTACACGTGGGTGAAGACGGCGCTGCAGCAAGCAGGCCTGGTGGAGCGGCGCAAGAAACGTGGCTCGCATCGCAAGCGGCGGCCGCGGCGGCCATTACCGGGGATGCTACTTCACATCGACGGCAGTGAACACCGCTGGTTTGGGGATGAGCGCTATTTCGAGTTGATCGTGATCATGGACGATGCCACCAGCGAGATCTACTATGCGCAACTGGTCGAAGCCGAATCGACGCACAGCGTGATGGTGGCGCTGCGGGAAGTGATCGAGACGCGGGGGCTGTTCTGCAGCCTGTACAGCGACCGCGCGGGCCACTTCTTCGTCACGCCGAAGCGGGGCGAGAAGGTGGATCGGAGCCGGCCCACGCAAGTGGGGCGCGCCCTGCAGGAGTTGAGTGTGAAGATGATTGCGGCGTACTCGCCTCAGGCGCGGGGCCGGTCGGAGCGCAATTTCGGGACCTGGCAAGGGCGGCTGCCTCAAGAGTTGCGGCTGCGCGGGATTGTGGATCTGGAGGGGGCCAATGAATTCCTGCGAAACGAATACATCGCCGAGTTCAACAATCGCTTTGCGGTGCCTGCCGCGCAGAAGGGCACAGCGTTCGTACGCACGCAACGCAAAGACATGGACCGGGTCTTCAGTACTCAGCATGAGCGCACGGTCGGCAATGACAACACAGTCTCGCTGGACAACCGGGTGCTGCAGCTGAACAAGACGCGCTGGCGCAATACACTGGCTGGCCAGAGCGTCACCGTGCACGAACACCTCGATGGCCGGGTCTCGATCCGCTACGGGCCCCATCTGGTCGCTGAATACGCCCCAGACCAGTTGCCAGTGCCGCTGCCTCGCAAACGCGGCACGCCCAGACCGGGCGGAATCAGGAAGGCGGCGTGAGCCGCCGCCAAAGCCTGGAACTGGAGGCTCCGCCTCCAGACCTCCGGGATTTATCGCTTTGGGCCAGGATTGTGGATCGGGAGCGGACTCTCAGCCCGCTCCCTCAATCCCGGCCCTGGATCGGCGCTCGAGTTGCGTCCCCGCAGAGCTCTACCCTCCGTCCAGGCGGAAGCAGAGTAGCGGAACTCGACACCGCCAGGCAACAGCGGACAATTCACTTGCTAGTTAAACCGGACATCTTGACGTGCTACCAACATTTGTCAATCTTCTTGAAGGGATGTTTCCCTTCGTTGGATGTAGTGATTCATTTATTGGGATGAGGGCTGTGGAATCGCTCTGAGTGCGGCACTGTAGGGCACACCAGTATTGAGAATGGCGATGAGGACAGCAAGCAGGCGGTCGGCAACGCCGCGAAGGGCCCGGCCGTGACTGTGGCCGGCTTGCCGGAGACGCTGATATTGCTCCCGGCTTCTGGGGTCCAACTGGGTGTTGACGCGAGCCCAATGGTAGAGAGCGTGGCGCATACGGCCGTTGCAGGCTTGGCGCATGAGCACATACCGCTTCTTGCCGCTCTGCCGGGTGACCGGAGCGATGCCGGCATAGGAGCGCAAGGCATGATAATCTCGCTCGGCAAGGGGCTGCGAGGCCTCTGCAAGCATCGTGGCGGCGATCACCCGACCGATTCCCGGCAAGGATAGCAGGAGGGTCACGTCACGATGCTTGGATGAATCACCTTCGGGCGTGGCGAGATCATCAATCACTCTTTCGATGCGGCGTGCCACGTCTGCCCGCTGCTCATGGATCAAGCGCAAGCGGGGCAGCAACAGAAGAGCGTGCTCAGAAGCGGCTTCGGCAGCGCCCAGGGCGAGATGGAAACCCGGTGTGTGCAGGATCTCGAGGACTTCTGACTCGCTCCAGCGGCGGATACGGTGGTGGCGAAGCAGCTTGCCAATACGCGCCGCGGTAAGTTTGGCCGCAGCCTCGGGAAGAGGCGCAAGCTGAAAGAGATCCCATAACCATGGCTCGTCGGCGGAAGGTGCGAGTTTCAGCAGTTGGGGGAAGTACCTGGCGATTTGTGCACGATATTGATTCAGCAGCCTGGTATGGTCTTGGCGCAGCTCGTCGTCCAGGCGAGAGAGTTCACGCAGATGGAGGATCGTTGGATCTTCGATGCGAAGCGGCTTGAACAACGGCCGGTCGGTGCGCAGAGAGTCGGCCAAGACGAAGGCGTCGCGGCTATCGTCTTTGGCGCCGGCTACAGTGTGGCGGTCGCGAAAACGGTCCAATTGCTTGGGATTGATGGCAAAGACGCAAAAGCCGCGTTCAAGGAGTGTTTCTACGACGGCGCCACGAGTGATCTCAATGGCCACGGCTACCTGATCGGGGGCATTGTGCGTGACCTTGAGGAGCAAGGCGACCAACTGGGCGAGGCCCGGGCCGGAGTGGTCAACGGACTGCTCGGCCAGGAGCTCGCAATCGGTATTGAGAACACAGACCTGATGGCTTTCGGTCGCCCAGTCAATCCCGACGAAGTAGAGGAAGCGATCCGACATGAGCAAACCTCCTGGAAGAAGTGCCGGCCCGCCGCAACGAACGTCGCCCCTGTACTGGCGCTCCCCAAAAGAGGGCGCAAACTCCCCACTGGACTTTTCATTGCGGGCCGCACCAGGTCCGGGCGCGGGTCCCCCCCAGGCGCTCGGAAACGCAGGGGGCAGTGGGCACTCCGGATCGGCGGGCCGACCTGCTGCTTGATTAGCTCATTCAGCGGCTAATTGGAAGGGTACAGGGAGCCGGTCTTCAGTGCCTGGGGTTCTATTGGGCGCCAGGTGTTTGTCGCCGGTTGTTGACTGTTGCGGCAAATGGATGGCTGCCGGGAGTGGCATGGGGCCAGGACGTGGGCGGTGATGGCGGCGACGAGGTCGAGGGATGGGAGGGGGTGCTTGTCGGAACGCGGCGGAGAGGTTGCCGTTTGTGCACTGGGTGGAGGCGCGATGGCATTCAGGCGGATCGGCAACTAGAGGAAGGGAGCGAAGGCGAACACCGGAGCGCGGAGGAGCAGGGAGTAAGGGACCATTCCACCAGCGAAGGTGGAGATGATTCCACGTGGGTCTATTTTTCGTATTCGGTTTCCCATCGCGTCTGCGATATAGATGTTGCCGTTCCAGTCTATGGTGATCCCGGTCGGGTTGGCCATCATGGCATTTCGGGCGGGGCCGCCATCGCCGGAGTAGCCCTGGACACCGGTACCTGCCACTACAGTAATTCTGCCGGTGGCGAGATCGAGCTTTCTGAGCGTATCGAAGGACTCCTCGGTGAAGTATAAATGTCGGCCGCTCGGCTCGATGGCAAGGCCGGTAGAGGCGCCGAGCCGGACAGCGAGTGCCGGCCCCTCCATGGCGGGAGAGGATTCGCTGCCGGCGACTGTTTCGATGACGCCGTTTCTGATGCGGCGAATGAGTTGGGGCCGGACTTGGTAGAAGTAAATGTCGCCGCTGGGGTGGAGGGCCAGGCCGGAGGGACGGAAGAGGCGAGCCTGGTCTGCCGGCCCACGGTCGCCGGACCATCCGGCGACGCCAGTTCCGGCAACGGTAGTGACGAGGCCATCCTGAGCGGAGAGTCTGCGGATTCTGTGGTTATTCGTGTCGCAAAAGAAGAGGTTGCCTGATGGGTCAATGGCGATTCCAAGGCCTTCGCTGAAACCCGTTTGGGTGCCCGTCCTGCCGTCTCCGTTGAACTGCGGCCGGCCGTTCCCGAGGACGTGTTCGATGATGCCGGATTTGAGGTGCACGCGGCGAATGCGGTCCGAGGTAGTTTCCACCACGTAGAGGTAGTCTTCGCCATGAACCGCGAGGATTCTCGGTGCCTGAATGGCAGCCGAGACGGCGGGTCCACCATTGCCAGTGAAACCGGCAATACCGGTGCCAGCCAAGACGGAGGCGTGTCCGTTAGGATCCACTCGCCAGACGCGGTTGTTGGCATATTCGGAGAAGTAGACGTTACCCTTCCGGTCGGCGGCGACGCCAAGCGGCGTATTGATCGAGAGGCTGGTGGCGAGGAGGGGCGGTTTGGCGGCGAGTTTGGCGCGAGCGCTGCTTAGGAGTTTCCGGCCGGTGAAAATGACGAGGAGGATTGCCAGCCAGAGGGCGGAAGCCCGAGCCACCCTTCGGAAAAGGGCTGCCCAGGCGAGGCGGCCTTTGATGCCGTCGGCGAATTCGCGCGCGAAAGCGGCGGGAGAAGGCTGGCGGTCCGCAGGCTCAAAGGACAACGCCTTGAGGATGGCGGTTCGAGCGCCAAGCGGCAATTCGGGTCGAAGTCTGCCGGGATCCTCGCGACGGCCGGACTTCTGCATCTCGAAGAGGTGGAACGGCGTCTCGGGCTGGAAGGGGCGGCGTCCCGTCACAAGTTCGAAGGCGATGATTCCAAGGGCCCAGACGTCGGCTGCCGCGCCGGACTGGCCCAGGAGTTGTTCGGGAGCGACGTAGTTGATCGTACCCATGAAAGTCCAAGTTTCGGTATGGGCTTGAGCCTGGGCCTGCTCGACTTTGGCAATTCCGAAGTCGATGAGCTTGATGGCGTCATCCATCGCGCCGCGAACGAGCATGACGTTTTCGGGTTTCAGATCACGGTGGAAGACGCCCTGTTCGTGCGCGGCCATCAAGGCGCAGCTGATGTGTGAAATGATGCGGGCGGCTCGCTCGAGTGCAATCCCTTCGTTGCCGATCTGAGCGCGGAGTGTGTCGCCATCGACAAATTCCATGACGAGGTACATCTCACCAGCGGGCAATTCGCCGACGTCGAGTAGGCAGACGACGCCGGGATGCCGGATGCGAGCGAGGGCCTCTAACTCCTGGCGAAACCTGGCCCGGAGGACGGGATGGCGCTGGGCTTGACCGTGGAGGAATTTGACGACGACCGGCCGCTCCAGGAGCTGGAGGTCCTGGGCGAGATACACCACACCGCTTCCGCCCTGCCCGATCTCGTGCTGGATGCGGTAGCGGTCCTTCAGGAGGAGGTCTTCGCGAAATGGCAGAGGATCATGCAGCAGGCGAGCGCCGGAGCCGGTTGCAAGGAATGCCGCGGGGGCGGAATCATGCTCTCGAAGCAGGCGATCCACCTGCTCGCGGAGTTCCGGCTCGACCTCACAGGCGACATCGAGAAAGCGGCTGCGCGACTCAGGGTCGAGATCGAGCGTGGAGTCAAAGAGCTCCTTTACCCTCGGCCAGCGCTCAGGGCTCATGTTCCTCATCACTCAATTCCGCATGCAGCCAAGCGCGAGCCATGATCCAATCGCGGCGTACCGTCTTCTCGGAGATTCCCAATTCCTGCGCGGTTTCTTCCACTGTCAGTCCGCGGAAATATCGAAGCTGAACGATCTGAGCCTGCCGCGGATCCAGCTGAGCGAGGTGATGCAACGCCTCCTTGAGCGCGCCGGTTTCAGCCGGACTGGCAGGGGATTTCAAATCGTGGAGATCGATCTGGACGGCCTCGGGGCCCCCGCGCTTGAGTCTCTTGTTCCGGCGCACCCAGTCGAGCAGGACGAGATGCATGAGCTGCGCCGCAACGCCGAAGAAGTGACCTCGATTCTGCCACTCCACGCGATGCTGCCGGATCAGCCGAAGGAACGTCTCGTGAACCAGCTCAGTGGGCTGCAGGGCGAAGCCGGATTGTTCGCGCCGGAGGTGAGCGCTGGCGAGGCGCCGCAACTCGGAGTAGACCTGAGGCATCACGGCCGTCCAGTTGGTCCGGTCGCCGGGTCGGAGCTGAGAGAGTTTCGCAGTGATCTCCCCAGGCATCAAGTTACATCCCACGACAGAATAGCGCGGAGTTGGATTCATGTGACCACTTTTTTCGCGAAATGACGCTTTACTGACCAGAGAGGCTTGGCTGAGTGCGCCCCGCGAGGCGGGGAACCGACAGCCGGCCACGACAGAGAGGTACATGAGATGCAAGACAGGATTGGTGTGTCTACGAGGACGAGGAATCGGCTTCGGGGTCTCGGTCGCTGGCTGCGGCTTGTGCTGCCGGTATTCGTGGTGATCTCGGCGCACTCGTTGCGAGGCGCGGCTCCCTGCGGAGCGGGATTCACATCGAAAGGCGACTTCAGTACAGGTAACACACCGATGGGATCGGCGGCTGGTGATTTCAACCGGGATGGGTTCACGGACCTTGTGGTGGTGAACGCACTCTCGGGCAACTATAGCGTGCTTCTGGGCAACGGGAGCGGGACATTCCTGCTGGTCTCAAACATCGCGATCGGGACGTACCCCCATTCGGTGGCATCGGCCGACTTGAACGCCGATGGCAAGCTGGATCTTGTGGTCACTGCCGAATATGAAGTGAGGGTGCTATTGGGGAATGGGGATGGGACCTTCTCTCTGGTGACAGTGCTCCATCCGGGGCAGGGGGCTCGCTTCCCGGTGGTGGCGGACTTCAATCGCGATGGAAAGCCCGACTTGGCAATCGCTGTCTATACGGGTGGAAACGTGAGCCTTTACCAAGGCAATGGGAACGGCACCTTTCAGTCTCCGGCCGTTTACCCGAACGCGTACACGACGAAGATCCTGCTGGGCGACTTCAACAGGGACGGCAATCCCGACGTGATCTCAACCCGCGGCTACGACGACGGCACCGTGAAGGTGTGGCTGGGCACTGGGGCGGGCACCCTACAGGGGGGCGCCGAGTTTCCTGACACATTGCAGTACCTCGATGCGGTGACAGCCGATTTCAATGGCGACGGGCGATTGGATCTGGCGTTGAGCAGGGGGGCATACACGGACATCCGCCTGGGTAATGGCGATGGGA
>JACQZS010000321.1 GCA_016213725.1 Acidobacteriota bacterium
GAGAACGTCCCGCTCGACCGACGGGCTGGAGAGCGTGGCCAGCAGGGCGAGGAAGAACATAGGCGCCCCAATGGACGCGCGCCGGCAGCGGGAGGTTGCGGCGAGAATTAGCCGGCGCGGCCGTAGTCGCGGATTTTCAGAGTTTCGCCGCCGCGCAGGGCGGACTGGTGGGCGACGATGCCGGGCAAGGTGTAGGCGATGGCTTCCCAGACGTTGACGGTGGGATGGCGGTTTTCGGCGACGGCGCGGACGAATTCGTGGGTGATGAAGGTGTGGGAGTTGCCGTGGCCGGTTTTCACGCGCATGGCAGGGGGCAGCGTTTCGAAGTAGTCCGGCTCTTCGCGCGGGGTGCCTTTGGAGGAGACGAAGACGGTATTGGGAGAGCCTTCGGGGCGGCGCATGACATACGAGAGTTTGTCGCCGTAGAAGAGGCCGCGCTCGATTTCTCCGGCGGAGATGTGCCAGCTCACCATGATGCGGGAGGCGTGTCCGGAGGAGGTTTTAAAGAGAGCCGTTTCGCTCCAGAAGGGGTTCTTGTAGACGTTGGACTTGAGGACTTCGTGGCCGTCGCCCCAGCCGAGGCAGGAGACTTCGCGGAGGCGCTCGTTGATCACGGGAATGACCAGGCCGGTGGAGTGGGTGGGGTAGTGCATGGGCGGGAAGCCGTGGCGCCAGGTGGGCTTGCCGTCCTTCTCGAACATGAGGGCGATGAGGCCTTCGTGGTGGTACTCGGCTTCGGAGTGGAAGATGGTTCCGAAGCGGCCTTCGGCGGCCCACTGGCGGCAGGTGATGATCTCGGGACGGTAGAAGCTGGTCTCGGCCATCATGTAGCGGAGGCCGGTTTTCCTGACAGTTTCGAGGAGGAGTTCGAGTTCTTCGACGTTCATGCCGGCGGGGACGGCGCTGATGACGTGCTTGCCGGCCTTGAGGGCTTCGACGGCCATGGGGACGTGGAGCGGCGCGGGGGTGAAGATGCCGACGGCGTTGAGGCCGGCATGGCGGAGCATCTCGGAGTACGACTTGTAGCGATTGCGGCAGCCGTAGGTTTTGGCGAGATTGTCGAGGGCGTCATCGCGTATATCGCAGACGGCGTCGACGCGGCAATCGGGATCGAGATGCCATTGGAAGCCGGCACCGAAGCGGCCACCGACGATGCCGATGCGGACGGCTGGATCTGGCGCGGCCGCGGTGAAGAGCGGCGCAAGAGCGGCGAGAGATTCTCTGCGAGTCACACAGAGATGCTATCGCGAGAGGCGGAGCAATACCACGCCGTGGGAGGGCACTTTGGCGGAGAAGCCGTCAGCATGGGCGCCGCGATCGGCATGCGCCCAGAGGTCGCGGACCCGCCACTTGCCCTTGAGCCGGAGATCGGCCCATTTGACGGCGATTTCGGTTTCGGCGGCGCCGCGATTGAAGAGGCCGACGGCCCAGGCGCCTTTGTCGAGCGGGCGGGCCCAGAGTTCGGTGTCGCCGGATTGAGAGACGCGGGAGGCGGCCTTGCCCAGCTTGTCCTGGTCGATGGCGATCACCTCTTTGTTGAGCAGGATGGACCTGGTGGCGTCGTCCATGGCGCGGATGTCGTTGCCGGCCAGGAGCGGCGAGGCAACGAGGGCCCAGAGGGAGAAGTGCGTGCGGTACTCGTCGGGGGTCATGCCGCCGTTGCCGATTTCGAGCATGTCGGGATCGTTCCAATGGCCGGGCGCGGCGAAGGGAGCGAGATCGCTTTGCGCGAAGCCGATGGTGGCCATGGAGGTCCACTGGTCGCGGATGTCGCCGGTGGTGCGCCAGAGATTGCCGCCGACCTGCGGGCCCCATTGCTGGACGTTGTTGCGGCCGTACTGGCAGAGGGCGTAGACGATGGGGCGGCCGGCCTTGCGAAGGGCGTCGCCCATGCGTTGATAGACGGGCTGCATGCTGTCTTCCTTCCACACGCGGGAGGCGCTGCACCAGTCGTACTTGAGATAGTCGATGCCCCAGGCGGCCCAGGTTTTGGCGTCGATCTCTTCATGGCCGTAGCTGCCGGTGAAGCCGGCGCAGGTGGTGGGTCCGGGGGAGGAGTAGATGCCGAGCTTGAGTCCTTTGGAGTGGACGTAATCGGCGAGGGCCTTCATGTCGGGGAAGTTGGGGTTGGGCTGGAGGACGCCGTTTGCATCGCGCTTGCCCTGCCAGCCGTCGTCGATGTTGACGTAGAGGTAGCCGGCGTCTTTCATGCCGGAGGAGACGAAGGCGTCGGCGATCTGGCGGACGGTTTTGTCGTCAAAGCGGGTGCGGAACTTGTTCCAGCTGTTCCAGCCCATGGGCGGGGTTTTGGCGAGGCCGTTGTAGGGGATGGGGCGAAGGGTGGGCAGGTCGAGCTTGGGGAGAGATTTGTAGTCGATGGGGGCGGCGCGGTAGGAGGGGGTAGGGGTGCCGCGGCGGGCGACGACGGGGCCCATGGGGGCGCGAGGGGGGCCGCCGGGGCCGCCGGGGCCGGCGCCTCCGCGGGGAGTACCACCGGGGCCTGCAACAGGGCCGGAACCAGGACCGGAACCAGGGCCAGAGCCAGGGCCTGCTCCGGCGCCGGCCGGACGCGGGGGCATGGCGGGGGTGAGGTGGAGTTCATCGCCGACGATCTTGCCTTGTATGGTGGCGCGGCGGATCTCGCCGAACGATTCCATTTCGACGATCAGCTCGAAGTCGTCGCCGGTGACTTTGCCGTCGACAATGGGGGCGTCGCCGAAACCCATGGATTGTGAGCCGGTGATTTTGTCGCCCTCCATTTTGAGGCGGTAGACGATTTCCTGTTCGCCCATTGGGGTTTGGCGCTTGGCGATCCAGGTTCCGGAGATGTCTTTGGAGGACTGAGCAACGGGCTGCGCCCAGGCGAGCGCGACCGGGAAAAGAAGAGAGATGGCGAGACGCAACATGGTTCCCCGTCCGTAACAAGGCGGACAAGGAAAGGGTGTAAGCTGGAGGCCGGAGGTTACCGGCGCAAGGTGTCAATCTCACGGAGATGGAGGATGGCAGCAGTGGCGGCGGGTTGCCTGGCGCTGGGAGCGGTGGGGCTGGAAGGCTACATCGGAGTGACGGCGTACCGCCTGTCGCAGCAGGCTTCCGAACGGTTTGGGGGAGACCGGGTGGAGGGACTGATCCAGCAGGTGGAGTGCACCAGTTGCGCGATGAAGGAGCGCAACCTAGCGGTGTGGGCGCTGGGCCAGATCGGCGACCAGCGGGCGCTGCCGGTACTGCGCGAGCACGAGACGGGCAAGGCGTGCAATCACACGAAGGAGCTGTGCCAGCACGAGTTGACGAAGGCCATCCGCCACATCGAGCGGGGCATTCCACTGCACAGCGTATTGAAGCCAAAATCATGAACCTGAGCCGAAGATCGCTACTGGCCGCAGCGCCATTCATCCAGACGAAGAGCAGGAGCGCGGCGAGGCCGAACGTCGTGTTCTTTTTGACTGACGACCACGGGGCGTGGGCGAATGGCTGTTACGGCGCGAAGGACATCCAGACGCCGAACGTCGATGCGCTGGCGCGCGGCGGGGCGCGTTTCACACAGGCGTTCGCTTCGACGCCGGTGTGTTCGCCGAGCCGGATGACGTACATGACGGGCTGCCTGCCATCGACGCATGGGGTGCAGGACTGGCTGATTCCGGAAGACGCGTTCGGGCCGAAGTCGCGAGCGTGGCTGGACGGCCACCTGACGTGGAGCGAGGTGCTGGCGCAAGCGGGCTACACGTTGGGGATGACGGGCAAGTGGCACATGGGCCACGACGATGAAGCACAGCGGGGCTTCAGCTACTGGGCGACGGTGCCGGGCGGCGGGGGCACGTATCTAGATCCGGAGTTCGTGCACAACGGCGTGCGGAAGAAGACGGGGAAGTTCAAGACGGACTCGGTGGGCGATTTTGCGCTGGATTTTCTGAGCCAGCAAAAGAAAGAGAACCCGTTCTGCCTGTTCGTGCCTTTCTACGCGCCGCACACGCCGTACGATCCAACGCCGGAAGCGTACGATGCGCCCTACCAGAACTGCGCGTTCCGCGACTATCCGAAGCTGCCGCCCAATAAGCACGTGAACGGGGGGATGAAGCGGATGTTCGTGGATTCGTCGGCGCGAGGCTATTCGAGGCTGATTACGGGGATGGACGCGAACGTGGGGCGCGTAGTGAAGAGGCTGGAAGAGATGGGTCTGAGAGAGAACACGCTGGTGATCTTCTCGGCGGACCAGGGCTGGAATGCGGGCCATCACGGGGTGTGGGGCAAGGGCAACGGCACGTGGCCGTTCAACATGCTGGAGGAGTCGATCCGGGTGCCGCTGATCTGGAACCACCCGGGGAGGATCCGGCCATCGACGCCGGAGCCGATGGTGTCGAGCTACGACTTCTTCCCTACGCTGCTCGACTATCTGGGGCTGAAGGCGCCGGCAGAGAAGAAGCGGGTGGGGCAAAGCTATGCGGGGTATGTCCGGGGCCGTGCTCCCAAGGATTGGCGGACGCGGCTGTACTTTGAATACGCCAACGTGCGCAGCGTGCGGACGAAGAACCTGAAGTACATCGAGCGGGCCGATGGGTTCGAGAACGAGATGTACGATCTGGAAGCCGATCCGGGGGAGACGCGGAACGTGATTGGCGAGGCGGGATATGGGAAACAGCGGGCGGAGTTCCACGAGGAGTTGACGAAGTACTTTGAAGGCATTGGGGCGCCGCCGATCGAGGAGTGGCGGAAGACAGTAAAGCAGAAGATGACGGTGTACAAGAACTAGGGCAGCGCGTCGAGGACGCGGCGCTTGCCGGTGGGTTCGATGTCGAAGGCGATGGCGAGGCGGCGGCGGGCTTCGGCGCCGCGGACCATGCGGAGGCCGTCGTAGTAGCGGATGTAATCGAAGCCGGAGAATGGGGCGTGGGTGAACTCGTAGGCGAGGGCGGCCTTGTGCCAGTCTTCGGCGTCGCGGTCTTCGACGGCGAAGTAGAGGTAGGGCTGGAAGGCTTCGGAGTCTTCCCAGTTCTCGGCGTAGTAGACGGAGCGGACGGTGCGGGTGCCTTCGATGGCGGCGAAGAGGACGGCGTTGACGACGAGGCGGTGGGCGGCGGCGTGGTCCTTGTGGATGGAGTTCTTCCAGTGGGTGAGGACGAGGTTCGGCTGGACCGTTTTGATTTGCGCGGCGACCCAGCGGGCGGCTTCGTCGGTGGTGGGGACATCACCGTCCTGCCAGGGTCCGAAGAGGACTTCGGCGCCGAGGGCTTTAGCGGCCGCTTCGGCCTCGCGTTTCTTCTGGGCGGCATAGGTTTCGGGCGGGACGCCGGGCTTGCCGCGTTCGCCGAGGCTGAGGTGGAGGAGGACGACGCGATCTCCAAGGCGGGACTGGTGGGCGAGGAGGGCGCCGCAGGTGAGTTCCATGTCGCCGGCGTGGGCTCCGATGGCGAGGATGGTGCGGGCGGAGAGAGCGGGGGCGAGGAGGGCGGCCAGGAGACAGAGGGCGAGGCGCATGGGGCTATTTGCGGCGGACGGCGATGAGGCGGAACTGGGAAATGCTGGTGTTTACGATTTCGGTTTCGAGGAGGAGTTCGAAGTAGGGGATGGGATCCTGGTCCTGGAGGTGAAGCGATTCGCGGAGTTTGCGAACGGAGTATTCGGAGGTGATGAACTCGCCGCCGGCGTCGGTGGAGGTAACGTCAGTGCCAGAGATCAGAAGAACGTTACCGCCCTCCTTCGTGCTGGGGAGGTAGGCGACGCGGCAATAGCCGCGCTGCGACCAGACGCAGCGGTATTCGGGGCGTTCGCCGGGCAGCGGTTTGCGGTTGGAGAAAGAGGCGGTACGAGGTGTTTCGTTGAAAACGGTTTGGAAGTTGAGCTTGTCTTCGTAGAGGGAGAGCCAGGGATTGGCGCGGCGGCTGCCGAGGAGGATGGCGTTCGCCGAGGCGACCATGGAGGTGGTTGCGTCACGCGCGAGGACGACATCTAGGGGGATCAGGTTTGTGGAGAAAAGGAAACTGATTCGGCGGGAGATGCCGGCGTCGGCGAGGGTAGTGGAGTTGCGGTTGAGGGCGTTGAGGATGAGTGCGCGGGTTTCTGGATTTTCGATGTGGGCTTCGGCGAGTTGGGGGAATCTCTTGTTCTGGTAATCGGAGAGGGAGATCATCTGCTTCATGGCGTCCTGGAAGATGAGGAGGCCGACGTCGGCGAGGATGAGGTGAGAGGGGCGCCCGTTACCAAAGAGTTGATTCCAAAAGCGATTGACGTAGGGGCGTGGGCCGTAAGTGCCGGCTATGCGGTGGCGGAGGTCGGCATTCTGATAGAGGAGGAAGAGGGAAGAGATGAGCGCGAGGGCGAAGAGGCCCCAAGAGAGGTAGCGGAGGACCAGGGCACGGCGAATGGAGGAGGGACCGAGAGCCAGGGAGTCCGGCGCCTGCTCCCGAGGATGGAAGGAGAGCGAGTAGCTGCCCTTGGGCATTTCGACGACCCATGGTTCGTCGCGGCCTTCCTCAGAGAAGAACTGTTGGAGGCGTTTGCGGAGTTGGGAGCCCTGGACCCGGACGATAGTGTCCTGGCTGGTGTCGTAGTTGGAGGACCGGCCGAAAACTTCGACGCCGATTTCCTGTTCGCGGATAGCGGCGGGCGAATCAGTAAGGCAGCGTGTTCCGACGTAGAGGAGGAACTCGCGCGAACGCTGGGATTTCTGGAAAGCAGGGCTGGAGGCGATCCGGGAGAGCAGATCCCGCCGGTCGGCCAGGAGCAGATCTTCGGCTTGTAACCGACCTTGTGACTCTACTGCCATCGAGGAAGCGCCAAGGGCAGTATATCACCGGAAACAGCTTGCAGGACAAATACTTGCGACACATCGGGGAATGTTACTTCTCGGCTAATTCGCGGTGAATTCACTTGTTGAACAGGAGTCGCTGGTCTGAATCTTGAAGGAGCCATTGTAATGCTCTGGGGTCGTCTGTCTGCTCATGTTCGAAGGGTAGCGGCAGACTGATCCACGCCAGAAGAAACTACCGGGCGCCGTCGAAGCGGCAGGCGCCAGTTCGGGATGAGAACCGAAAGAGGAGACCAGATGAGATTGAAGACAGTGTTGAGGTTAGCTCTGATCCTGCTAGCTCTAGGCATGACTGCCCTGGCGCAGGATCCGCGCGGCACGGTGTTGGGGCGAGTGACGGACGCCTCGGGCGCAATCGTGCCGGGGGCGGAGGTGAGGATTACGAACGACAACACAGGCGTGTCCGCGTCGGCAAAGACAAACGACGCCGGCAACTTCGTGCTGCCTTACCTGTTGGCGGGCCAGTACACGATCAGCTGCGAGATGACCGGATTCAAGAAGTTTCTGCGTTCCGGCATCCAGGTCCGCATTCAGGACAGCGTGGAAGTGAACATCGAGTTGCAACTGGGCCAGACCTCCGAGACGATCGAGGTGACGGGGACGACGCCGCTGTTGTCTACGGCGGAAGCGTCGCTGGGACAGGTGATTGACGAGCGGCGAGTGTTGGAGCTGCCGCAGTTCGCGGGCAACGCGATGGACCTGGTGCATCTGGCGCCGGGTACAATCAACGGCACGAACCTGCGGCTGAGGAAGGCCGGGTTCAACAACGCGCCCTCGACGTTTTCCACCGACGGCGGCGGCAACTATCAGAACGAGTTTTCGATCGACGGTGTTTCAAACACTTATTCCGACGGCACGTCGCCGCGCGTAGCGTTTTCTCCCCCGCAGACGGCCATCAGCGAGTTCAAGATTCAGACTTCGACCTTTGACGCGTCCTTGGGCCACACGATGGGTTCGACGGTGAACGTGTCGATCAAGTCGGGCACGAACGATCTGCACGGCGAGGTGCACGAGTGGTTCCGGCATTCGGTGCTGGACGCGCCGACGATCTTCCAGAACCGTTCGGGTCAGTCGATTTCGATCTATCAGGACAACCGGTATGGGGCTTCTGCCGGCGCGCCGATCATTATTCCCAAGTTGTATAACGGCAAGAACCGGACGTTCTGGTTCTTCGCGTATGAGGCGAACAAGTTCGGCAACCCGGATTCGGGCGGCAACTCGACGACTTCAGTGCCGACGGCGAAGATGCACCAGGGCGACTTTTCG
This sequence comes from Acidobacteriota bacterium, assembly GCA_016213725.1. Taxonomy (GTDB): domain Bacteria; phylum Acidobacteriota; class Terriglobia; order Bryobacterales; family Bryobacteraceae; genus Paludibaculum. The sequence goes on from JACQZS010000321.1 coordinate 8,069, forward strand.
GAGTTCCTGGGACTGGGGGCGGCGTATCAGTTGTACGACCCGCGAAGCACGCAACTGGTGAACGGGCGCTACACGCGCACGGCGATTCCGAACAACGTGATTCCGGCCGCGTCGCTGGATAAGGTGGGCATGAACCTGATGGGTCTGCTGCCGACGCCGAATCAGCCGGGCACCAAGGACTTCAGGAACAACCACTACCGTTCGGGCAAGGCGCTGGAAGATTACTGGGCCTGGCTGGGCCGCTTCGACCACGCCTTCAACCAGAACCACCGCATTTTCCTGCGCATTCACCGCGACTACTGGCAGGAAGACAAGAACCACGATTTCAATAACAACGTTCGGGGCGTAATCCTGAACCGGAACAACAAGGGCGTGGCGTTTGACGATGTTTACGTCTTCAACGCGACCTTCCTTCTGAACTTCCGCTACGGACTGACGTTCCAGGACTTCCCGGAGCGGCGCGCTTCTCAGGGTTGGGATCTGGCCAGCCTGGGGTTCTCGCAGAACCTGCTGTCGCTGTTGCCGGACAAGTCGAAGGCGACGCTGCCAAACACCACGTTCGGGCAGTTCACGGGCATCGCGGCGTGGGAGTCACAGGACGGCTACACGGCCTCCACCACTAATTCGTTCGTGGGCAACTTCACCAAGCTTTGGGGCAACCACAACCTCCGGTTCGGACCGGAGTTCCGCGTCTATCGCGAGAGCCGGAACCGCTACGGCCCGGCGCTGTCGCCGACGCTGAGCTACGCCACCACTTTTGTGAAGGCGACGGATACTTCCCCGGCTCCGACGGCCGGCGGGGAAATCGCCGCGATGCTGCTGGGTATCCCGGCGGGCAGCATGAGCAAAGTGGACAGCTACGTGGAGCAGGACAAGTACTGGGCGCTGTATGTCCAGGATGACTGGAAGGTGAGCAAGAAGCTGACGGTGAACATGGGTCTGCGCTGGGAGTATGAGTCGCCGATGACGGAACGCTTCGACCGTTCGGCGATCCACTATGCCGGCACGACGCCGAATCCGTTGAACGATGCAGCGAGGCTGAACTACGCCAAGAACCCGATTCCGGAACTGCCGGCATCTCAATTTGCGGCGATGGGCGGCCTGACGTTCGCCAACGTGGCGCCGAATGGCCGGAACTACTGGGATGCGCAGGGCGGCATCTTCCAGCCGCGAATCGGCCTGGCCTATCAGCTGCGGCCGAAGACGATCATCCGCGCCGGCTACGGGCTGTTTGTGGCATCGATCGGCGTGAACTACTCGAACACGAACCAAACGGGTTTCTCGCTGGCGACGCCGATTCAGGCATCGCTGGATAACGGCATCACTTACCGCGCGACGAACGCGAACCCGTTCCCGAGCGGGCTGCTTTCGCCGGCGGGCGCGGCGAACGGC
>JACQZS010000325.1 GCA_016213725.1 Acidobacteriota bacterium
ACCGCTCGAACAACACGGAACAGGGCACCAGCCGGCTCATGGGCATCAACTTCCACGGCGAGCGCGGCACACTTTATGTGGACCGCACGCTGATGCGCGTCACCCCGGAGAAAGGCTCTGACCTTCAGCTCTTCGAGATGAAGCGCGTGGCAGACCCGCATCCGCTGCACTGGGCCAATTTCCTCGATTGCGTACGCACGCGCAAGCGGCCGAACAGCGATATCGAAACCTGCGTGCGTTCGTCCATCACCTCCATCCTGGGCAATCTCAGCCTGCGCGCCCGCCTGCGGCTGGATTGGGACGAGCAGCGCAAGACGGTGGAACAGGAGGCCGCGCGGCCGTTGCTGCACCGCGAGTACCGCGCGCCCTGGAAGCTGGAGGCGTGATGACGCGGCGCACGTTTCTGGCCGCGGCGGCAGCCCCGCCGGCGAGGCTCCGGGCCGAGATCGGCATCAACATCTACAGCCTGCGCTATAAGGCGGAAAAAGATCTGCCCGGGACGCTGGCGCTGGTTCGCGAACTCGGCTTCCGCGATGTGGAGGCGGGCGACCTCTACGGCCGCACGCCGCAAGCCTTCACGGAACTGCTGCGCAAGAACGGCTTGAAGGCCTCCTCGTTCGGCGCATCGTGGGATGCGCTGAAGAAGGACACCCCGGCCGTGGCCGCGCAGGCGCACGCTGTCGGCGCCTCCTACGTCGTCTGCTCCACCATTCCTCACAGCGCGAAGCATCTGGCGGAACGCGATTGCGCACCGGCTGCGGATCACTTGAACCAGTGGGGCCAGCGCCTGGCCGAGGCGGGGCTGAAGCTCAGTTACCACACGCACGGGACGGAGTTCGACGCCTCTCCAGACGGCACGCGCTTCGACACGCTGGCAAAGCTATGCGATGCGCGCTACGTATCCTTCGAGATGGACATCTTCTGGATCGTCTACGGCGGCCAGGATCCGGCGACGCTCCTGAAGCGCTACCCGGGCCGCTTCCCGCTGATGCACGTCAAGGACATCCGCAAAGGCACGAAGCTGGGCGGCTCGCCTGCAGACGTGCTCGAGGAAGAGAGCGTACCGCTCGGGACCGGAATCGTCGACGTACGTGCGGCTCTGCTGGCGGCGCAGGAGTGCGGCGTGCAGCACTACTTCCTAGAGGACGAAGCGGTGGACGCCGTGCCGCAGATCCGCCAGAGCCTGAAGTACCTGGCCGGGCTGCGCTGAGCGGCCTCTACTTGAGTAACTCCACCCTGTTTGAGGTGGCCGTCACGGTGAGCGTTTGCGCCGCCGCGTCCCATTGCATCTTTCCACCGCGGATAGAGCGCGGACGCCAGGCGGCCAACTTGAAGCGCTCAGTCGATCGCGCGTCGAACTTGTCATAGGCGATGCGCTCCGCGCCGTAATCAATGGATCGGATCACTGAACTGGTGCGCAGCAGGTGGTTCTGGTTGGCCGGGGCCAGTTCGGGCAGAGCTGCCATCGCGCGCAGGTAATGGCGGATGTAGTCGCCATAGCCGTCGGTGAGCCAGTTGCCTGAGCGGATGTAGCGGTTCTTGCCGTCTTTGTCGACGGTGTATGTCGCCCAGTTCAAGCGGCGGATGGCGTCTTCCCTCAGCGAATGATCGCCGGTGAGTTCGCCATAGCGCAGCTCGGCGGCGGCATGGCGCGCCGTGTGGCTGTTGCCGGGGACGAGGTAGGCGGTCTGTTCGTTGAGCACAAGTACGCCCCACTTCTGGTACTCCTTGTTTTCGAAGGTGGCCAGGCTCCAGTCGAGAATGCCCTTGGCGAGCCGCAGGGAGTTTGGATCGAACTCGGGATGATCCAGGAGGTAGGCGGCCATGGTATCGGCGTTGTATTCCGTGTTGGAGGCCACCGAGGTGTGGATGTCTTCGAAGAACGGGCCCCAATTGTTGGTTTTGAGCGGGTATTTTTTGAGCCATGTCGCCAGCGCGGCCTTGGCCTTGAGGTAGGCGGCGGCGTTGGATTGCCGCAGGGCGGTCAGATCGTCGAAGAGTTGCAGCGCGGAGGTGTAGTTGGTGGTGTAGGCGGCCACACCATGCGCGCCGTTGCGCGTTTCGGAGTGCACCTCGTCCGTCGCCGCATGCACGCGGTACGGCCAGGGCGAATGCGTAGCGTCGCCGGGCTGAATGCGCGCAGCCAGCGTGTCGGCGATCCCGATAGCGGCATCGAGGTACTTTCGCTGCCCGGTGATCTTGTAGAGCGTGACGAGCTCGGCACCGAAGCTGGCCGCCTTGTCAGGCTGGAGAAAGCCCTTGCCGGCGCGCATGTCGCCGTCGTAGATACCGGAATGCAGTTCGGTGTTGTAAGGGTATGGCAGATTGGGCCAGAGCAGATTCGGAGCGGACATGCCGTGATCCAGCCAATAGTCGGCGATCAGAACCATGTTGTCGCGGACGGCAGTGTCGCCCAGATAGCCATGCAGCAGATTCCAACTGGAAAGCGCCATGGGGATCTGGTCTCCGCCAAGAGCGCGGCGGTCTTTCTCATTGGGCGCCCACACCTGATGCTGAAGATAGTAGGGCACGCCGTTGGGGCACGGCGCGATGTTTAGCCAGAAGCGGAATGTGGCTCGAACCACGAAGTCGTAGGCTTCCGAAGGTCCGCCGCCATACCAGGGGACAATCCGGCCTGAGGTGTCGGTCTTAGGCTCGTGATAGCCGATCTGCTGAGAGAAGCACAGGACGTTAGCGGCCAGCAGTGCAATGAGAAACCGGAGCTGCATGCAAGCAGTGTATTGCGAATGCGGAAGGTGCGGGATGGGGTAGCCTGGAAACACCGATGAACCGCAGAATGATGATGACGTCCATGCGCGCCGGAGGAGCGGCGGGCCTGACACTGGGGCAGAGCGCTGAGCGCAACACGCGCATTATCCTGATCGTGACCTCAGACGGCTTGCGCTGGCGGGACGTCTTTCGCGGCGCCGAAGAGGGCCCGCTGACGAGGAAGGGCGGCGTCTCAGACGCGCCGGGACTCTATTGGCGCCCCACGAAAGAACAGCGGCGCCAGGCGCCGATGCCGTTCCTCTGGCCGGTCGTCGGGAAGCAGGGACATCTGCATGGCAACCGCTACGATCTCCATCTGGACTCCGTGCGCCGAGAGGACAGCCATGCAAAAGAACTCCGGGGCCTCGCACAGTCAATGCCCGAGTACCAAGGAACCACCAGTTTGCTCATGACCGTCGATCACGGCCGAGGCAACGGCCCCGTCTGGACCGGCCACGGTCAGAAAGTGCCCGATTCGCGCGAAGTCTGGATGGCCATGATGGGCCCGGACACCAGGCCCGTGGGCGAGCGAGCCAACGTCGCGCCCGGCGCCGACGCCGTATCGAGGTAGAAAACACCATGAAAATCCTCTTCATCGGCGGCACCGGCATCATCAGCACGGCGTGCACAGAACTAGCCGCGGAGCGCGGCATGGACGTTACCCTGGTCCGCCGCGGCCAGCGCGGCGCGGACCTTCCGCCCGGCATCCGCACCATCGAAGCGGATATTGACGACATCGAGCGCATCCGCAAGGCGCTCGCCGGCGAGAAGTTTGATTCGGTGGTAGACTTCATCGCCTTCACTCCGGAGCAGATCGAACGCGACATCGCGCTTTTCCGCGGCATCACGCGGCAGTTCGTCTTCGTCAGCACCGCCAGCGCCTATCAGAAACCGGTGGGCCACTACCTCATCACCGAATCCACGCCGCTTGCCAACCCTTTCTGGGAGTATTCGCAACTCAAGATCGCCTGCGAAGACCGCCTCATGCGCGCTTACCGTGAAGAGGGCTTCCCTTTCACCGTCATCCGCCCCTCGCTCACGTACAGCCGGACGCAGATCACGCTGCCCGTCAACACGTGGGCGAAGTCCTACACCGTGGTGGACCGCATGCGCCAGGGCAAGCCCGTCATCGTGCCCGGCGACGGCATGTCGCTGTGGGTCATCACGCACAACACGGATTTCGCCAAAGGCCTCGTCGGCCTGCTCGGCCTGAACCAGGCCATCGGCCACGCCTTCCACATCACCAGCGATGAAGCGATGACCTGGGACCAGTACTACACCATGGTGGCCGAAGCCGCCGGCGTGGAGCCGCGCCTAGTGCATATCCCCATCGACTTCCTCAGCGCCTGCGTGCCCGAGATGCACGGCGGCCTGCGCGGCGACAAAGCCGTCAGCGTCGTCTTCGACAACACCAAGATCAAGCGCTTCGTCCCCGGCTACCAGGCCACCAAGACCTACGCCGCCGGAGTGCGCGAAACCATCGCCTGGTTCGACGCCGACGACGGCCGGAAGCAAATCGACGCCGAAGCCGGCGCCCGTTGGGACCGACTTATCGACGCTTGGCAGCACGCCCTGGCCGCGGGCGTCCAGCGTTTTCAAGCACTCTAGCTTCAGCGGTTCTGGAACCAGAACCGGTGCACCGGCAGGGGCATCGGCGAATTCGGACCCTTCACGCTCTTCCAGATGATCTCGTTCAACGCGAACATCGGGGCTTCGTCCACTTCGTCCAGGTTCATCTTCATCGATTCGCGCGCGCCCCACGCCAATGCCGTGTTCTTCTCATTGACATTGATCCTGGGCGCGATGGCTCTGTACCCGGCGAGTTCCGGCGATGTGCGGAACGCGTTGTACATCGGCATTGCCGCCGCATCGTACTGCGTCATGGGCGGCAGCCCTAGCAGCAGTTCCATGGTGCGCAACATCGAGGAGGTTGTGTAGAGCGTCGAATCCACGAAGCCGCGCTTCACAAATGGCCCCGCTACCAGTCCCACGGTGCGCCGCGCGTCCACGTGATCCGGTCCGTTCTGCGCGTCGTCTTCGATCATGAAGATGGCCATCTCCGGCCAGTAGGGGCTCTTTGAAAGCCGGTCCACCAACTGCCCGATGGCCCAATCCGCGTTCGCTACCATCGCTCTTGGCGTGAACCCTCCGGGCCGCGTGCCGGCCGTGTGGTCTTCCGGCAGGCTCATCACGATGTAGTTCGGCAGCCGCAGGTTCGGGTTCGCCGAGTTGTAGTTCTTCTCGTACTGCTCCAGTTCTTCGATGAACACCCGCACGTTGTCCGTGTCGCGCATACCTGGCATCTTGAACTTCGGCGAAACGTGCCCCAGCAGCCCGCCCACGCCCGGCGATGCGTCCATCGTCGTTCCGTCGCTGGCGCGCGTCGCATACTCGCCGTAGCTCCGATAGGTGAGCCCCTTCTTCGCCGCCAGATCCCACAGGTGTCCCGCCGCCGGCACATAGGCGCCGGCGCGCGTCGTCTTGCTGTGCCCGCCGTACTGTGCCGGCCACATCTTCTCGTTGTAGTCCGTGGCGATTGCCGAGTTCGACCAGGAATGTCCGTCCACGCTCACTTCGCCGTCGCAGTAAAGATTGTCGAACAGCACCCACTGCCGCGCTATGGCGTGATGATTCGGCGTGATCTCATCGCCGAAGATGGCCAGCCGCGCGTCGCCGTTGCCCTCCTTCATGTCGCCGAAGAGCTGATCGTAGGTGCGGTTCTCCTTGATCACGTAAATGATGTGCTTGATTGGCGAGCCCGCGCCCACTTCCTGCGGCACCACCGAAGGCTCCTTCGGCGGGCGCGCCATCGTCAGGTAGTCGTCCTTGTACGGGATGTTGTCGTACACCTGCTTCGTCCACGCCTTCAGTCCAGTCTTCAGATTCGCCAGGGAGACGATATTCACCGTCCCGCGCTGAATGTCGCGCACCGTGTCTTTCGTCGGCTTGCCGTTCAGCAGCGGACTCGTCGGCCCCAGCGGATTCGCGTGTGGCTCCAGCCCCTTGCTGTTGCCCACATACAGATTGTTCTTCCCATCCAGCAGCAGCGCGCTCGGATACCAGCCGCTCGGGATGAATCCCAGCACTTGGCTCTCGCCCGCCGCGGCCACGTTCACCACCGCCACGCAGTTGTTGTCCGCGTTCGCCACGAACAGGATGTTGTTCTTCCGGTCCAGCACCAGAGCGTTGGGCGTGGTGCCTTGCGGCGCGCGCGCCGTCGGACCCACGTTGATCGTCTCAATCGCCCGCCGCTTCTGCGTGTCGATCACCGTCACCGTGTTCTCGTTGCCGTTCGATACATACAGCCGTCCGTCCGCGCCAATTTCCAGATCGTTCGGATTGTGGCCCGTCGGAATCGTCCCCACCACCTTGCCCGCCGCCGTGTCGATGATCGCCACTGAATCGCTGCTCCAGTTCGATACATACAGCACCGTCCCCGCCGCGTTCATCTGCAGGTCGTACGGGCTCACGTCCACCGGAATCCGCTTCACCACTTTCCCCGTCGTCGTGTCGAACACGGCCACGTGCCCCGGCTGGGGGTCGGCCCCGCGGTTGCCCACATACAGCAGATTCTGCTTCGGATGCATCGCCAGGCCCGTGAAGTACACCTCCCCGGCCGCCAGGGTGTCCCGCCACTCCGCCTCCGGCTTCTCGCCCAACCTCCCATTCGCGTAAGAAAACACGTAGATCGGCGCGATATCCGACGTGTGTCGCGGGCCGCTCGCGTTGCCGCCCGACACATATAACTTCGATCCATCCCGAGACCACGCCATCCCCAGCCACCCCGAATGCAGCCCAATCTGCTGCGTCGCCGCCTGCGTCGCCGCGTCGATCACCACCAACCCGTGCGGGTTGAACCCGCCATGCTGCGCCACGACAATCCGCTGGTCCTTGCTCTGTGTCAGATTCAGAATCAGGTCTTGCGTGTGAATCGCCTTCCCCGTCGGCGTGATCTGCCAGCCGTTCGGTAGCGAATACCCGCCCGGAATCGGATGCGGTGGTTGCCCTGGCAGTAGACCAGCAAAGAGGAGAGCAGCTGCGGGGAGAATCAAGCGAGAGGACGCCATGCAAAAAGACTATCAAAGCCACGCTACGAATCAATGAGAGAAAGTGCCGGGGAGTTCACTGGAGGATGGGCCGCAACGTATGCTGCTAACAGCGGAGAATTCATGACAACGCTTGTTTTGGTGGGCGGCTTTCTGGGCGCCGGAAAGACGACCCTCATCCTGGAATCCGCCCGGCGGCTCTCGGCCGAGGGGAAGCGGGTGGGTGTGGTGATGAACGATCAAGCGGGGGATCTTGTGGATACCCGGCTTTCGCGAGTGGCCGAGGTGGATGCCGGTGAGGTGACCGGGGGCTGTTTTTGCTGCCGGTTCAGTGATCTCACGGAGGCCATCGGCCCCATGCTCTCGGTGCAGCGCGATGTCATCTTCGCTGAGCCTGTGGGCAGTTGCGCGGATCTTGTCGCGACGGTCCTGGCGCCTTTGGATCGTTGGTATGGCGATCGCTACCGGCTGGCGCCTTACAGCGTGGTGGTGGATCCACAGCGCGCCAAAGCTGTGCTTGCTCCGGGGCAGGATGAGCGGATCGCGTATCTGTTCCGCAAGCAGTTGGAGGAGGCCGATCTCGTGGTAAAGACGAAATCGGATCTCGGAGTGGATGGTTGGGACTGGAACGGTTGCCCCGTGACGAAGGTCAGCGCGATGACTGGAGAAGGGGTGGATGAGTGGCTGGAGCTGGTCCTGGGACAAACATGGGCAAGAGCGCGCCCAAGCCTGGAAATCGATTACAGCCGATATGCCGAGGCGGAGGCATCCCTGGCTTGGCTGAACTGGCGCGCGGAGCTGAACTGCCCGAAAGCCGTGACTCCGGCGTGTGTTGCAGGGCCGCTGCTGGAGGCCATGGACCGGATGCTGACGCAAGCCGGCATCGCAATTGCGCACATGAAGGTATTCGTACAATCGCGCTTAGGGTATGTGAAGGCGAGCGTTTGCGCGAACGGGCAGGAGCCAATCGTGCAGGGGCCTCCGCAGGTTCGGGGGGCTCGCGCACACGAGATCGTGTTGAACCTGCGGGCGACCGCGGCCCCTGAGCAAGTAAAGGCCATCCTCTCCGTCGCGGCAGCGGAACTGCCAGGGAGGGTCACTGTGCGCGCCATGGAGTGCTTTCGGCCCACCGCGCCGCAACCGCAGCACCGGTTGGCGGGTTTGTGAAGGCAACCATTACTCGCCCAGGTGTGTGCTGACCGCAATTCGGATAAGCTCTATCCAGAGGATTTCAGGCCATGAATCAGGAAGGCTATAGCCGCAGGTCGGCACTGCGGCGCGCGGCGGCTTTCGTGCCGGTGCTGCAAACCGCCATCTTTTCTCAGGATGCCCCTGAATTAAAAGGAGATGCCGGTGTTGACCGCGTGGTCGTGTCGAACGGCAAAACCTATCTGCGCGGCTGGGCCGGCTACGGCGATGCGCCGCGCCCGCATATCCACCCGTGGGGCCAGAAGGCGCCCCAGGCCGCGCCCCAGGGTCCGCCCGTCACTGTTTCATGGCAAAAGGAATCTGGTCCCGGCAAGGTCACCTTTGCCGACCCCAAAGCACCCGTCACCACCGCCACTTTTTCGGAGCCTGGCGTGTACGTCCTGAAGCTGGCGGCCGATAACGGGCGCATGAAAGCGGCTTCGACCTTGACGGTGAAAGTGGAGCCGCCGCCGCCGCCGAAGCAACTGGATGCGGTCTATACGAAGCGCTTCAGAATCGACAGCTCGCTGTGGAGCGCGCGGGCTAAAGCGCTGATGGTGAACTGGATTCCGCATTGTATCGATCAGATCAACCGCACCGACATCGTGACCGGCCCGGGCGGCATCGACAACTTCGTGGAAGCCGGCAAGAAGCTGCGCGGGGAGCCGCACGGCTATCACAAGGGTTACGTCTTCTCGAACGCCTGGGTGCACCAGACGGTGGAGGCGATGAGCATTGCGTTGATGATCGACGCGCAGGGCGACGCCGAGATCGAGGCTGCGCACAAGAAGATGCGCGCCACGCTGGACGACTGGATTCCGAAGATCCTCGGCGCGCAGGAGCCGGACGGATATCTGCAGACGGCGTTCACGCTCTCCCGCATCGATCGCGGCAAGGTGATCGACACCAGCAACTATAGGCACTGGGATCCGGCGCATCGCGGCGACCACGAAGGCTACGTGGCCGGCTACTTCCTGGAAGCGGCCATCAACCACTACCTGATGACGGAGAAGAAGGACGCGCGGCTGTACAACGCGGCGAAGAAACTGGCCGACTGCTGGTACAACAATCTGGGTCCGGCGCCGAAGAAGCCGTGGTACGACGGCCATCAGCAGATGGAGCAGGGCCTGGTGCGGTTCGGGCGCTTCGTGAACGACATGGAAGGCGGGGGTAAGGGGCAGCACTACATCGAGCTGGCGAAGTTCCTGCTGGATTCACGCTACCTGGCGGCGGCCAGCGAGAAGGAGCGCACCGAGTACGACCAGAGCCACCTGCCCATGCAGCAGCAGTATGAGGCAGTGGGTCATGCGGTGCGCGCGGCCTATACGTATTCGGGCATGGCGGACGTGGCGGTGGAGACGCACGATGTGGATTACCAGAGCGCCGTGAAGTCGCTGTGGGACAACATCGTGAACAAGAAGTACTACGTGACGGGCGGCATAGGCAGCGGCGAATCGGCCGAGGGGTTCGGGCCGAACTACTCGCTGGGCAACCGTGCGTACAACGAGGCCTGCTCCACGTGCGGGCTGATCTTCTTCCAGTGGAAACTGAACCTCGCCTACCGGGACGCGCGGTATGCGAGCCTCTACGAGGATTCGATGTACAACGCGCTACTGGGTTCAGTGGATCTGGAGGGCAAGCATTTCTACTACGACAATCCGCTGGATGAGCGGATAGCACGGTATGCCTGGCACGTCTGCCCGTGCTGCGTGGGCAACATTCCGCGGACGCTGCTGATGCTGCCGACATGGACCTATGCCAAGAGCGCGGAAGGCGTGTGGGTGAACATGTTCGTGGGCAGTTCGATCACGGTGGAGAACGTGGCGGGGACGGATGTGGAGATGGTGCAGAGGACCGAGTATCCGTGGAACGGGCACGTGGCGATCACGGTGAATCCGAAGGCATCGAAGAAGTTCGATGTGCGGGTGCGAGTGCCGGACCGCGGGGTGAGCGAGTTGTACAAGCCTGCTCCGGGGGTGGGCGGGATCAGCCAGGTGAAGGTGAACCGCAGGGCCGTGCAGGCGCCGGTGGAGAATGGCTATGCGGTAGTGAAGCGGACATGGAAGGCGGGGGACACGCTGGAGTTCGTGCTGCCACTGAAGCCGCAGAGAGTGAAGGCGAGCGAGAAGATCGCGGCCACGCGGGGGAAGGTTGCGCTGCGGTACGGTCCGCTGATCTACAACCTGGAGAGCGAGGATCAGGACATCGCGAAAACCCTGGCGCCGGGGGGCGAACTGAGAGCGGAGTGGAGGAAAGACCTGCTGGGCGGGGTGGTGGTTTTGACGGGGAAGTTTGCGGACGGCAGTGAGATGCTGGCGATCCCGAACTTTGCGCGGATGAACAGGAAGGCAGGGACAGAGTATCCGCAGCGGGAGCCTCGGGCGGCTACGGGTGGACAAAGACCAACTCCGCCGCCAGCCGTCTCGATTGTGTGGATCAAAGAAGGCTGACCAGGGAGGACTACGGAATGGAAGAAGGCCGCTCCCTCCGGGAAGCGGCCTCTGGATTCCGTTTGGTGGAGGCTACCAGCGCGGTTCGCGGCGCCGATTGCCCATGCCGCCGCGGTCACCGCCACGGCCGCCGCCGCCGCCGCCGAAGGGACGCTCTTCGCGAGGCCGGGCTTCGTTGACGTTGAGCTTACGGCCGCCGAAGTCCAGGCCATTCAAAGCGTTGATGGCGCGGTCGGCTTCCTCGTCATTACCCATCTCGACAAACCCGAAGCCGCGGGAACGGCCGGTCTCACGGTCCGTGATGATGCTGACGCGATCCACAGTCCCGTACTGTTCAAACAAGCCCCGCACGGCATCTTCGCTCGAGCTGAAGCTGAGGTTTCCAACAAAAATATTCTTCAAGCAGACACTCCTTCGTATTTGGATGGTGGGCGGGGAGATCAGGGGAGTTCAGACAGGCGGGAAACACGTGGACCGGACTCAAACCTTACTCGCGCTGACAACCTAAATACGGCTTCAGAATAACAGAGGATCCCCTGGATGGGAAGTGAAATCTTTGCTACAATGCCGCGACTGGACACCGCTAAGTCGTTGTTGTTAAGGAAGCCATGAAAGCACATCTCCTTTTGTTTGCCCTCTGCGGGATCGGGTTGCAGGCGCAGCCGCCGCGGGTTTACCCCATTTTGGGGAAGATTGTACGGGAGAATCCGAAGCTGGACGCACTTTTGGGGCCGGAAGCCCGCGTGGAAGTGATCGCCTCCGGATTTGAGTGGGCTGAGGGGCCGGTTTGGGACCAACGGGGGGGATACCTGCTGTTTTCCGACATTCCGAACAACGCTGTGATGAAGTGGAGCGAAACGAAGGGTTTGGAGCTCTACATGAAGCCGGCGGGCTATACCGGCATCACGCCGTATGGGAACGAACCGGGCAGCAATGGTCTACTGTTGGACGCCGAGGGTCGGCTGATCCTGATGGAACACGGTGACCGGCGGGTGGCGCGACTGGAGAAGAACGGCGGAAAGGTAACACTGGCTGACAGTTACGAGGGCAAGCGGCTGAATAGTCCGAACGACGCCACGCTGAAGTCCAACGGAGACCTGTATTTTACAGACCCCCCTTATGGCTTGCCGGGGAAGTGGGATGACGCGACCCGGGAACTGGCTTTCTGTGGCGTCTTCCGCTGGAGCGCGGGGAAAGTGACTCTGCTGGAAAAGGGGTTGACGCGTCCGAACGGGATTGCCTTTTCGCCTGACGAAAAGACCCTCTATGTTGCCAATAGTGATCCGCTGCGGGCAGTCTGGACGGCATTTCCAGTGAAAGAAGATGGGACGCTGGGACCGGGGCGGGTGTTTGCGGATGTAACTCCGATGGTAAAGGAGTTTCCGGGGCTTCCGGATGGAATGAAGGTGGACCGGGCGGGGAACTTGTGGGCGACGGGGCCGGGCGGCGTTCACATCTATGCGCCGGACGGGACGCGTTTGGGGCGGATCGAGACGGGGGAGGCGACCGCGAACGTGGCCTGGGGCGAAGATGGATCCACGTTATTCATCACGGCGGACATGTATGTGTGCCGGGTGAGGACGAAGACGAAGGGCTGGTAGAGGGGAGGGCGGGGGCTCCTGCCCAGGCCGAAAGCTAGACGAAATGGCGTTTTCGGCGGCTCTGAAAGTCGCTGATCGCGAAGTGGAAATCCGACTGCAGCAGGGGTGCCTGAGCGGAAGGCTGACCGGAATCGATGGTGCGGGCGAGGGCCGCGCAGATGGCGCGCTGGCAGATGGCGGCGAGTTCGGCGCCGGAGGCGCCATCGGTTTGATCGGCGATGGGGTGAGCGTCGATATGGGCGGCGCCGGGGATGGAAGCCAGATGCAAGTTTAGGATGTCCTGGCGCTCCTCGCGGTCAGGTAGGGCGATGTCGATAATTTCGGCGAAGAGTCCTGGGGCCAGCAACTGCGGGTGGAGGGCTTCCAGGCGGGAAGTGGCGGCGAGGACGGCGACGCCGCGGAGGCGGGCGCTTTCGCCCATTTCGGAGAGGAAGGGCTGGAGCAGGTCATCTCCGAGGAGGATATCGATATCGTCGAGGAAGAGGATGCACGGCGCGGCCTGGCGGGCGCGGCGGAAGGCGTTGTGGAGGGCCGAGGGAGGATCGGGGTGCTGGGCGCGGAAAGTGCTGCCGCGCAGAGGCAGGTAGGCGGCGCCGCTTTCGCAGGCGAGGGCGCGCGCGAGGAGGGTCTTTCCGGAGCCTTGGGGGCCGCGAATGAGGACACAGGGATTAGAGGAAGAGCCTGCAGCGGCGTAGACTTCGGCGTGCCGGAGCGGCCATTCAATGAGTTCGCGCAGGCGGCGTTTTGGATTTTCCAGGCCGCCGACCTGGTGCCAGCGGATGTGCGGAGCCTCGACGAAGATCTCGCCGGCGGAGGAAGGCTCGACAACGAGCAGGGCGGACAGGAAGTCCTCCTGGCGCAGGGCCTGGGCCTGTGCGGGACGGCGGGAAGCGCACACTTGGGCTTCGAGGCAGAGCATCTCGAGATCAGCGCCGGTCATGCCCGAGGTAATCCGGGCGAGGGAGTCGAGATCGAGGGAGTTGGGGGGGGAGTCGGGCGAGGCTTTTCGCTGGAGGATGGCCCGGCGGGCATCGAGGTCCGGCAAAGGGACGACAATTTCCCGGTGGAGGCGGCCGTGCCGGCGAAGCTCGGGAGAGATGGAATCCGGATAAGAAGTGGTGGCGGCCACAAAGACGCGGCATTCGGGAGTGAGGTCGTCGATCTCGGCCAGGAGCCGGGGCAGCAGGGCGGCGCAGTTGGCCGAGGACTGGAATTCGGCTTTCCGGCCGAGAAACTCAACGTCGTGGAGGAGTAGGATGCAGGGCGCGGCCGCGCGCGCCTGTTGGAAGGCGCGGGAGAGGCAATCCGGGCCGGAGCGAAAGAACTCGTCCAGCAGGACAACGCCCTGGAAGTCGAGGACGTTTGCGCCGCATTCCTGGGTAGCCTGCCAGACCAGACGGCTCTTGCCTCCTCCGGAAGGTCCGGAGAGAAGGATGCCGCGGGGAGAGCGTACGGTGAGAGTCGGAGGCGTCAGCAGCGACCAGCGGGCGAGGTCGAGGAAGCGCTGGTGGTAGACCGATGGGCGCTGCGATGAACTGGGGTTCACAAGAGTCCTTTCGTTGCCTGCTGAACGCTCTCTGAAGTTCTTTTCGAGCGACGACGCGGATTTCTTAGTGTGATTTCAGGATGTGCAGGGGAACGCGGCTTCGCAGCGAGAGAGACGGGCTTCGAGTTCCTGAAGCTGGGCGGCCTGGTGTTTCAGGCTGGAGTGCAGTTCCGCGGTGTAGAGGTTGCGGAGTTCCAGTTCGGTCCGGAGGCGGCGCAGCTCAGTGTCGCGTTCCGTGATGATCTGCTCTAGGCGGTCGAGGTGCTGGACCATGATCTCATCGGCAAGATCGAGGCGGGGGTCGCGGGTGTCTGGATCAGCCACTGTGACCTTTAGTGGCGGAAAGAGGGCAAAGTTCTCGGGAAGGGATCGACCGGCTGTAATCCCATCCGGGGGATGAGCCGTCATGGGGAGTGAAGTATCCGGCTACGAGGGAAGAAGTTCTAAGGAGATTCAGAGTATGAGATGGAAACTGTTGGTTGTCATGACGCTGGGAGCCGCCGTGTTCGGGCAGGGGTTCGGCGCAGGATATGGCCCGAGAGCGCAAGCGCCGAGGCAGAGAATGGCGCGGGTAGCCGGGATGCGGAGCATGGACTCGTTGAAAGCGGCGCTCAGCTTGAGCGACGTCCAGGTGCAACAGTTGCGGGACCTGCGGCGGGAGCAGTTCCAGGCGGCGCGGCCGTCGTTGGAGCAGATGCGGGAGAAGCGGCGCACGCTGGGCGAGTTGATGCGGTCAGAGAATCCAGATCCGGGTCAGGTGGGGCAGTTGATGGTGGAGTCGAAGAAGCTGCGGGATTCGGTGAAGACGGCCGGCGCGGACTACCGGGCTAAGGCCCAGTCACTGTTGACGCCGGATCAGAAGACGAAGCTGATGGAGATGGAAAAGGCGGGCCGAAGCGGCGCCATGCGGCAGGCGGCCGCGGCCGGGTTGCTGGCGCCGCCGGAGCGGCGTGCAGGTAGGATGGGCAGGCAAAGTTACCGATAGTTAGCCCAGAAGCAAGCACACCCAATCGCAAGGCCGGGGCCGAGTGGGCCTCGGCCTTGCCCGTTTAGAGGGATTCCAGGCGGGCGTCGAGGGTTCCGATGTTTCCAGAAGAGGCGTCGCGGACTACGATGCGCAGATAGCGGGCGTCTTTCTCGCGAGTGAGGGTCTTGCGGAGGATGAGGCCCTTCTGGAGAACCGATTTATAGCTGTTGGCGTCGAGCTTGAGGGGGAGCGATATCTGCTGACCGCGCAACTTGCCGTCGAGAGAGCCCTGATAGAGGAGGATGTCGACGGAGCCGGTCCATTGTCCGCCGTTCTCCTTGAGGGAAAGCTGCCGGGACTCGATCTGCAGGGCGAGATGGAACTGGCCGTTTTCGGCGGGCTGAAGCTGAGCGGTGAGAAGGAGAGAGTTCTGCGAGATGGGAGAGGACAGGGCATTCTGGAGTTCGCCCTTGGCCGCCGAAGCGGTCCTGGTCTCGTCGATGGGGGTGTAAATATTGCGGTAGCGGAGCTTGACGCCGGGGCGGTTGGTGCGGATCTCAATCCTACGGGGTTTGCCGTCGAGGCGGTCGTTGGGGGTGTAGTAGGCGAGGGTGTAGGCGTAGCGGGCGTCGTTGAGGGCGCGCCGGAGCGAGCCTTCGATATCGTTGGAGCGAAGCGTGGCGAGACCGCCAGTGCGAGCAGACAGTTCGGCCAGGGAGGCGTGGTTGGCAGAAACGGGGGAGAAGCTGGCGAGGTCCCGGTTGGCAATTTCGAAAGTGGAACCGCCTTCGGCGCTGGAAATCGGCACGATGAGGCCCAAGACATCAACGCCGTAGATGGACACGCCCGTGGTGTTGACGGTGTTGATGACGCGATTCATGGTGTCGAGGAAGAGCGACGCTTCGCCGCTGCCCATCGCGCTGGAGGCGATGGGCATGTTGTCGATGCGCAGGCCCTTGGTCTCAGACATGATGACTTTGACGGTGGTTTCGGTTTGGGGCAGGATGCTCAAGGGGAAGCCCGCGGACATGAGAACCAGGTTCTTGCGCCCGGGAAGGCCGGCCAGATGGCGAGCGACGGTGGCAAGGGAATCGAGGGTGAGGAGGGTGCGGGAGCGCTGGAGAGTAGCACGCGAGGCGTTGTCGGCTCGCGCGCTGTTTTCACCGAAGGCCCTTTCCCAGCGGGAGGCGCTGAGGTTGATGAGTTCACTGTCGTTCCGGCTGCGAAGGGAGAGCAGGCCGGGAGACTTGCTGAGCTGATCGATGAGGGACTTGCGGTCAGTGGTGTAGTCGTGGAGGATGTTGAGCTCGGTGCCCATGGTGTAGAGCGCGACAACATCGGAAGGCTCGAGAGTGCGGAGGAACCGGAGCAGTTGTTCGCGGGTGGCGGTTTGGGCGCTCCAGGGTGTGTTGAGGTAATCGATGATAATTGCGGTGACGGTGCGAGGGGAGTGGGGGAGCAATTCGGGGCGATTGGAGAAAACGCCCTTTGGGAGGACGGGCGGCGGGCCGGCGGATTCAAGAGATGCGGCTGTGAAGCAGTGGGAGAGTTGTTGGGGTTTGCCGTCTTCGAAGAGCGAGAAATCCTCCTTTTTCAGGTCGCTGACCAGTTTGCCGTCGGCTCCGTCGGCGATTACGGAGATTTCCACGAGGCGGGAGGAAACGCGAAAGACGGGGTCTTGCGCCGGAAGTGCGGCGTTGAGATAGAGGATTATCGGAATAAGAGTGGCGATTGTCCTGGAATTCACGACGTCATCATACCGAACTACGGGCCGGGGGACCAGTGGGGCGCGACGTAGGCGTAGAAAACGACGATGAGGCCGATGATGGAGGCGAGGAAGATGCTGTGGCGCAAGGTCATGCGGAAGAGGCGCGACTCATCCGCCTGGGGCATGCCTGTGGCTGCCGCGGCGACGGCGATGCTCTGAAGGGAGATCATCTTGCCCATGACGCCTCCGGAGGAGTTGGAGGCGGCCATGAGGATGGGATTCAGCCCAATCTTGTTGGCGGTGACTACCTGGAGGTTCCCGAAGAGGGCGTTGGCGCTGGTATCGCTGCCGGTGAGGAAGACTCCGAGCCAGCCGAGCAGGGCGCTGAAGAAGGGGAAGGCTGCTCCAGTGGCGGCGAAGGCGAGGCCAAGGGTGCCGGTGGCGCCGGAGTAGTTCATGAGAAAGGCCAGCGCCAGGACGCTGGCGACAGTGAGGATGGGTTTGACGAGCTGGGTAGAGGTGGTCCGGAGGACGAGCAGGAGCGTGCGGAAGGGGACGCGAAGGACGAGCGCTGAGAGGAGGCAGGAGAGGAGGCAGGCGGTGCCGGCGGCGGAGAGGTAGTTGAACGCGTAGCGGGCGGCGTAGGGGGCCTGCTTGGCGGTGACCGGCGGGGCTTGAATGAGCTGATTGTGGAGGCCGGGCCACTCGATGGGGATCGTGAAGGTATTGAGGTAGGCCTTCATGTCGGCTCGGCCCCAGAGAAGGACGCAGACGACGAGGAGGGCGTAGGGCGACCAGGCGCGGAGGATCTGAGAGGCGGTGTGGTGTGGCGGGAGCTTGGTGACGTGGTCGGCGCCATCGAACGTGAAATGGTCTTTGGGTTTGGCGATGAGGGTGACCAGGATGCAGGCGGCGATGGCGGAGAGGGAACCGAGGATATCGGTGAGTTCTGGGCCGAGGTAATTGGAAGCGTAGAACTGAGCGCTGGCGAAGGCGATGCCGGTAGCGGCGACGGCCGGGAGGACGCCGCGGAGGGCGCGCCAGCCACCCATGACAAGGATGAGATAGGCAGGCACAAATACGGACACAGGGGCGCAGATGCGGCCCACGGAAGCGCTGAGTTTATCCAGAGGCAACCCGGTGATTCCGGCCAGGGTGATGACGGGAATGCCGATGGAACCGAAGGCAACGGGCGCGGTGTTGGCGAGAAGGCAGATGCCGGCGGCGTAGAAGGGGGAGAAGCCGAGCCCGGTAAGCATGGCGGCGGCGACTGCTACGGGGGCGCCGAAGCCGGCGGCTCCCTCAACGAAAGCGCCGAAGGCGAAGGCGATGAGGAGGGCCTGAAGACGGCGGTCCTGCGTGAGGCCGCCGATGGAGTCCTTGACGATTTCAAACTGGCCGGTTTCGACGCTGAGGCGGTAGAGGAAGATAGCCCAGAAGATGATCCAGCAGATGGGGAAGAGGCCGTAGGCGGCGCCGTAGAGGATGGCGGAACCGGTGAGAGCGGGGGGCATGCGGTAGACGAAGAGAGCGATCAGGGTGGCAGTAGCGAGTCCGGAGAGCGCGGCGATCCAGGACGCGGTGCGGCGCACGCCCAGGAGATAGAGCAGTGTGAAGAGGGGCAACGCGGCGGCCAACGCGGAGAGGCCGAGGCTTCCGGCGAGGGGAGAGTAAGTCTGCTGCCACATGGCAGGCTATTGTATCGACACGAGGAGGGTTCGCGCGGAGCCCGGGATGGGGTGCAGTTCGGGTGTCGAGAAACCGGCGGAGTGCAGCATGGCTGAGTATTCAGAGAGGGTGTAGGCGTCGCCCGCAGGCGTGGTGGCGAGCATCATGGTGGCGAACCAAGCGGGAGCGGAGGGGTGGACGCGGTCCTCGTGAGGGATCATCTCGACGACGAAGAGGCGGCCGCCGGGACGGAGGGCGGCACATACACGGCGCAGGAGGGCGTGGCAGCCCTCGGGGTGGAAGTGATGAAGGATGTTGGGGAGCAGGGCGAGATCGTGGTGGGCTCCGAGATCGACATCGAAGGCGGAGCCGGGGCGGGTTTCGTAACGGGCGGAGACGCCGGCGCGGGCGGCGTTTTCCAGGGCAAGGGCGAGGATGTTGGCCCAATCGACGGCGAGGCAGCGGGCCTGTGGGGATTGCTGCAGGATGGAGATTCCGAACATGCCGTGGCCGGCGGCGATGTCGAGGACCGACTGGACGGGGCCGGCGACCTCGGCGCACTTGCGGGCCTGGGGCATGGCGAGGGGAGTCATGGCCCGGGCGTATTGGACCCAGACGGGATGCTCCGGAGCCATGGTGCCTTCGGGTTCAGTGACCGCGCCGCCGGCGCGGACTGCGCCGGTGAAGTGGAGAAAGGCGGACTGCATGAAGGGCGAATGGGAGAACTCGATGGAATCGCCTAGGTACTCGGGGGAGCGGCGGTCGAGGTAGATGGCGGAGTCGCGGGTGAGGCAGTAACGGCCTTCATGCTTCTGAAGGAGGTCGAGGACGGTGAGGGCATCGAGCAGGATCCGCATTCCGCGCGGGGCGCAGCCGCAGGCGGCGGCAAGCGGATCGACAGTATCGAGACCCTCGGCGATGCGGGTGAAGATTTCGAGTTCGATGGCGGCGCAGGCGACGGCGGTTTTCTGGTGGCCGTTCACGGCCTCCATGAACTTGAGAGGAGAAGGCTGGCTCACTTGGCTCTCCGGCGCGGCGTGGGAGCGGCTGGGGGCCGAGGGGCGGGGGCGGAGCGGGGATGGCGCACGATGGGTCGGCGGGAGAGGTAGCGGGACCAGAGAAGCTCCTGGCCCTCGGCATCGAAGTGGCTGTTCCAATAGAGGAGAAATTCACCGTCGAGAGTGGCGGCGCGGGCGGAGACGGCTTCGAGGGCCTGCTGGAGGGCGAGATCGACGGGAGCGAGGGGTTGGAGGATGGCGGCAGTGACAGTGCAATCCTGACGGCGGCCGAGGATGGATTGGATTTCGCGGACCTGCTCGATGCGCTGGTCGAAGACGGGACCATAGAAGGGCCGGAAGACCTCGAGGGTGTAGCGGAAGCGCTTGGCAACGAGGCGGAAGGAGTGAAGGCGCTCAGGAGCGGCGGCGCGGAGGGTGGTTTTGCGGCCGGCTTTGAAGAAATCGGCGGCGAGGTCGGGGAGGATGGTGCGGGCGATGGTGGGGGCGTCTTCGGCGGTTTCGACGAGGAGGTCGACCGGTTGGAGCCAGGAGAGGGGGAGGTCCTGTGCCCGGAGGAGGTAGAGCTGGCCGGTGAAGGCGAAGGCGGCACGCTGGCGGTCTGCTTGCATGCGGGCGAGGAGGGGGTGGGCCTCGGGCAGGCCGAGCTTGAGGAGGAGGGCGGAATCGACGTCGATGTCACGGACGACGGCGGCCGCGTCCATGGCGGGCTTGAGGGCGTGGCGGTAGCGGCGGGCGTCGCGCTGGGGGAAGAGAGTGGCGAAGATGCGGAAGGATTGGGAGAGGCGGCGGATGGCGACGCGGAAGTCGTGGACGGGGTCTTCGCCAGGATCCTGGAGAGCGAGAGCGAGCTGGGATTCAAGATGTTCGATCTGCCGGCGGAGCGTCAGGCGGGCGTGTTCGGTAAGAGTCATGGGACGGAACCGATGGTGAGGGGGCGTTGGAAGACCTGGCGGAATTGGGGCGCGGCGCGTTCCAGGGCCCAGCGCTCGAGAGAGACGTCGGAGGGGGAGGTGAGCGTGAGAGTGACGGCGGCGGGCTGGAGCGAGCAGGAGATGGAGGAGATGCGCTGATCTCGAGAGCGGTCGAGCGCGTCGGCGAGGCGGAGGATGGTGGAGAGGAGGGTGATGACGCGCTGGCGGTCTGGCGCCAGCGAAGTGAAGTCGGAGTGGCGCGAAGAGGGCATGGCCTTGCGGTGGTAGCGGCAGAGCATGGCGACTTCGACGCGTTCGGAGTCTGTGAAGCCCGCAAGATCGGAGTTGGCGACGATGTATTGAGAGTGCTTGTGGTGGCCCATGTCGTTGATGGCATGGCCGGTGTCGCGGAGGTAGGCGGCGGCTTCGAGGAGGCGGCCCTGTTCGGGGGAGAGGCGGTGGAGGGGTTCGAGGGCGAGGAAGAGTTCGCGGGCGAAGATGGAGACTTTACGGGCGTGCTTGAGATCGACGCCGAAGCGGCGGGCGAAGTTTTCGGTGAGCAGGCGCTGCTCGCGGTCCAGGCGGATGCGCTCGTCGCCGGCGCCGCGTTCGGCGAGGTCGCGCAGGATGCCATCGCGGACGCCGGCGGAGCAGTAGGCGAGGTGGGGGATGCGGAAGTGATCGAGGACAGCGGCGAGGACGGCGGCGCCGGGCACGATGATTTCAGCGCGGCGGGGACCGATGCCGGTGACGGCGCGGCGCTGGGCGATGGTCATTTGAGAGAGATCGCGGTAGAGGCGCCGGATTTGGGGGAGGGTGGCGCGGCGGCGGTCGGCGTCAGTACGGCGGGCGCGCGGGATGCGGTTGGCGGCGCAGACGATGGCGGAGGCGGAGGCAGAGGTGCCGATGGCGCGGACGAAGTTGCCGGGAGAGATGCGGCGGGTGACGACGGCGAGCTTTTCCTTGATGAAGTCCTGGAGGCGAGTGAGGTCAGCAGGGGCGGGGGGATCGTCGAGGAGGAAGTTGGAATGGAGGCGGACGGCGCCGAGGGGGCGGGAGAAGGCGACCTTGAGAGAACCCTGGTCGGCTTCGATGATCTCGGCGCTGCCGCCGCCGATGTCGATGATGAGAATGCGTTCGGTGGGGTGGGGCCAGCGGGTTTCAACGCCGAGGTGGATGAGGCGGGCCTCTTCCTGGCCGGAGATGAGTTCGGCGGGCTGGCCTAGGACGTTGGACACAAGGTCGAGGAAGTCCCCGCCGTTGGAAGCATCGCGCACGGCGGCGGTGGCTACGGCGCGGAGGGCGAGTACGCCGAGAGGCTTGTAGGCGGCGGCCATGCGCTGGAGGACGGAGGAGAGGAGGTCAAAGGAAGACGGATCGATGGAGCCGGTGCGGAAGACGGATTCGCCGAGACGGGTGACCTGGCGGTCTTCGGCGAGGACCTGGAAAGTGCCCTGGCGATCGACCTCGGCGGCCATCATGCGGACCGAGTTGCTGCCGATGTCGATGGCGGCGTAGCGAGGCATAGCGCGGTGGAGGCTTTTCGGGTGAGACTTAATTATGACTTACCTGAATGGCCTGCTGGGGCTGGCTGTCACAATGTCGATGGCCGGCGCACAGACGAACGTGATGCTGGACCGGGTGGAAAAGCTCTCTCCGCGATTCAAGGAGATTTCGAAGACGATTTGGGAGAACCCGGAACTGGGGTTTCAGGAGACGAAGAGCGCGGGGCTGCTGAAGGACGAACTGAGGAAGGCGGGCTTCCGCCTGAAGGAGAACGTGGCGGGACTGCCCACGGCGTTTGTGGCGGAGTGGGGCGAGGGTAAGCCGGTGATCGGGATCATTGGGGAGTACGACGCATTGCCGGGGCTCTCGCAGCAGGACATTCCGGAACGGAAGCCAGTGGTGGAGGGCGCGCCGGGGCACGGGTGCGGGCACAACCTGTTTGGGACGGCTTCGACCATGGCGGCGATTGCGGTAAAGCAGCAGATGGAGGCCGCGGGCTGGAAGGGGACGATTCGCTTGTATGGGACACCGGCGGAGGAGGGTGGAGCGGGGAAGGTCTACATGATCCGCGCGGGCGTGTTTCAGGACGTGGACGCGGTGCTCGCCTGGCATCCATGGGACGAGAATCAGGCGGATGACAATTCGTGGCTGGCGAACGTCAGTGCGAAGGTGCGGTACACGGGGAAGGCGGCGCATGCTGCAGGCGCGCCGGAGCTAGGGCGGAGCGCACTGGATGCGGTGGAGGTGATGACGCATGCGGTGAACCTGATGCGGGAGCACGTGCCGCAGGAGACGCGGATGCACTACATCATCACGAAGGGAGGGTCCGCCGCGAACATCGTGCCGGACGTGGCGGAGCTGCACATCATCGTGCGGAGCCCGGATCAGAATACGCTGATGGGGATTTGGGAGAGAGTGCAGAACTGCGCGCAGGCGGGGGCGCTGGCGACGGGGACGCAGATGCAGATCCAGGTGGTGAGCGGGTATGCGAACTTCAAGCGGAATGCAGTGTTGCGAGATTTACTGGATAGGAACTTGAGGATTGTGGGCGGAGTGACCTACACGAAAGAAGAGGCGGAGTTCGCGGAGAAGGTGCGGGCATCGGTGGGTGCGAGCAATCTGCCTCCGCTGGAGCAGGCATCGAAGGTACTGAGCCCGAAAACCACATTGTCCACGGTATCCACGGATGTGGGCGACGTGAGCTGGGTGGTGCCGGTAGGGCACATGATGACGGCGACAGTGCCGCCGGGGGTGCCGCTGCATTCGTGGCAATCGACGGCCTGCGTGGGGACGGAGATCGGGCGAAAGGGGATGATGGTGGCGGCGAAGGCGCTGGCGCTGTCGGCGGCGGAACTGATGACGAAACCGGAGCTGGTGAAGCAGGCCCGGGCGGCCTGGGAGGCGTCGATGAAGGGCGAGCGGTATGTCTCCATGGTGCCGGAGGGCAGGCCGGTGGGGAACCCGCACTAGGGAAGCGCCCCGGCCTTCCAGGGTTCGTGGTGGGCGGGAGCCCCAAAATACGCCTTGAATTCTGCGCCCGCTATGATACTCTTCTGCCGCTGGCCGCCTGGGCTGGAGTGATGAACCAGGCGGGCCAGGAGATCCATGGGGGTGCAGGCGATGCAATTCAGGCTCCTTGCTCTATGTGTCTGGTTTCTGTCCGCCGCGGTGGCGCAAGGCCCATCCGCTCCGGTAGTGAAGGTCAATCGGGATTCCGGCGTACAGGCCACCACTCTACAAACCGAAAATGGAACGCTGACCGTAAATACGCCGCTGCTGATGGAGGCGGGCGACCGGATTTCAGGCACCGTTGTGGCCGAGCCGAAGGGTGCGTCGGCGGCGGAACGGGAGAAGAACCTGGATGTGCTCAACGGCATCGTGATTGATGTGATGGGCACGTCGACGAGCGCCAAGGCGAAGCGGTTTACTGCAGTGGTTCCGGCCGCGGCCGCGGTGGCTCTTCGCCGGGCCGGAGGTGAGATGCTGGGGAGCGCCAAGGTGGCGCAGCTTCCGAAAGGCGCGTTTTCAGGGATGGAAGCGGCTGCGCCAGGGGAGGAGCATTTCGTGCCCGCGGTAGCCACGGCAGGGAGACCTATCTCCGTGAGTGGCCGCTTCGATGGGTTGATGGAAAACACGTCGGCCAAGATGGACGGCCAGCCGGTTCAGATCGTCGCCGAATCGCCGCATGAGTTGGTGTTGGACGCGCCGCCGGATGCCGCCGGGCCGAAGAAGCTCGAGATTCAGGAGCACGGCGGGCCGGCGATCTCCCAGACCGTGCAACTGGCCAAGGTCTCGTTGCAGGCGCAGAAATTGAGCCTGCGGCGAGGCGAGGCCACAACGATCAGCGCCACGGTGGCGGGCCTGCGGGGATTACCGAAACAGCTGCATCCCATCCCGCTGACGGTTGTGAACGAAAGCCCGGGCACGGTGAGCCTGCAGGGCGGGAACCAGCAAACGCTCAAGATCGAACCCGGTGCATTGAACGCGGCGGGCGCCTTCGTCTGGAAGAGCAGGGTGACGGCCACCCAGGCCGGTTCATTCTCTGTCAGCGCGAGGTTGGGAGTGGCGGGGGCATTCTACTCGTTTCCGGGTGGATGGTCTTCCGGGATGTGGGGCGACGACCGCGACCGTCCGGTGGACATGGATGGCGTGGATAGAGTGGGGCAGTTGGACAACTACAGCGTGAGGCGGCTGATGGACACTCTCCGTGACCTCCGGATGCGGAAACGGTGGGACTACGTGCGCGGAAAGGAACACCAGGCGTGGTTGGCTGAGAAGATCCGTCTGGTGAAGGGCGCACTACGGGGCAATGGGGTGGACGTGCCCGACCTGCCGATCGATGCCGCGGACTTCTAGCGGCTTCAGGCGAGTTTCAACTCGCGGATGGCGTCGCCGGCGCCACTCAGATTGGCGAGTTTCATCTCGGAGTACTTGCGCGAGAGGATGACGCCGTGGGCGCCACCTTTGAACGCGGCGAGCACGGCATCTTTGGTGCCCTTGGGCGTGCTCTTGCTGTGGCTGTCTCCGGTGGGGATGTCGATATCGATGCCGGGCCAGATGAGTGTGCTTGTCCCGGCGGCGCCCAGGACGGCGCGCTGGGTTTCACGGAGGACGTAATCGGCGGAGAGGCCGGTGAAAGGGATCTGCTCGTAGGAACGTTCGCGGGCGTTGAGGACGTGGTAGTGGAACTCGAGGGCGTCCTGCTTGGGGAGGTCGCCGTAGAGGTTGGCGGTGACGGAGTCGATGTAGGAGGCCATTCGCTCGCCGCCGCAGTTGTGGTAGATGACCATCTTCAGAAAGTCCGATGAGGGGGCAATGGTCTTGAGATCCTGCTGGGCGCGATAGAAGGGACTGAAGGAGTTGTTGTGCCAGATGTGCCAGCCGACCTGGAGGCCGGGCTTGATCTGATGGGCGCGGGCGTGCATGGCGGAGTAGATTTCGCGCAGGCCGTCGTGCCAGAACTGCTCCCAGGCGAGGATTTCGGGGTAGCGCATGAGGAGGCGCCAGAAGGAGACGTAGTAGCCGTCGACGGGGCGCTGGCCGGCGCGGCCGGCGCGGACGAACTTCTCGAGTTCGAGGTAGCCCTGCCTGACGCGCTCGAACTGGAACTGGCCGAGCGCACGGGCCTTCTTTTCGCAGTGCTCGCAGAAGCAGCTGGCTGAGGCGGGATCGCTGCCGCGTCCGCCGTGGTTGGAGCCGAGGGCGATGCCGAGGGCGCCGTGGCGTTCGGAGCCCCACATGATGCCGTCGATGTCGTAGGAGCGGGCGTAGTCTTCCACCAGGCCGAGCAGGAAGTTGCGATGGTAAGGGTTGTTGACGCAGAGGCGGCGGGCTGGGCGGCCATGGAGGTCCACTTCCTGGAGCTTGACGATGTTGGGGATGTCGTAGCGCCAGACATCTTCGGTCCAGAGGATGGTCTTCATGCCGCGCTGTTTGGCCTGCGGGAGAACTTCGGCGATGATGTCGAGGTTGCCGTGGTCCGGAGCACGGGTGTCCTCGGGCTTGATGGCGGTGTCGTGGTAGTACTGCGGGTGGACCGTGCCGTAGTTGCCGCCGTGGAAGTCGAGATCGTACTCCTGCCGGCCGTGATCGGGGAGAGGCTGGCCGGGCACCTGGCGTCCGGCGATACCGCGGCCGTAGGTGAAGGTGGCGAGGAAGAGCGTGTTGACGGCGCCACGTTGCTGGAGGATATCGAGGGCCTTGGGCGTGCCCTCATCGACGAAGGAAACGGCGCCCACCTGGATGCCAACCATGGTCTTGGCGGGGACCGGCGCAGGGGCGGCGGAGAGGCTGGCGGCGGCAGCGGTGGAGGCGGACGCGCGGAGGAAGTCGCGGCGGTTGTGCATGGGTGACAGTTTTTCGCAGGACCCGTGGGGAGTCAAGGAGGAGTGAGAATCGGAGACAATGCGCTTATGTTGCGGATCGCGATGGTCTCCATTTTGGGTTTGAGCGCGGCAGGACAGAGTTTCGTCAACACGGCCGGGATGAAGATGGTGCGGGTGGAGGCGGGGCGATTCCGCATGGGGGAGAGCGCTGTGGTGCTGGACGATCTACTGGATCCGTTGACGTATCCGACGCGCAGCGAACTGGTGAAGCGGTTTCCGCAAGTGGAGCCGGCGAAGTTCCGGATTCCGTTCGAGGCTCGGCGGCACGGGGATTACGATGAGACGCCGGTGCGCGAGGTGAAGATCAGCAAGGCGTTCCATGTGAGTGCGCACGAGGTGACGAACGCGCAGTATGAGCAGTTCGATGCCGGGCACAAGGCGCTGCGCGGGAAGTTCGGCTTCTCCAAGGCGGACTATGAGGCAGTGGTGTTTGTCAGTTGGGCCGAGGCGAAGGCGTACTGCGAGTGGCTTTCGAAGAAAGAAGGCAAGCGTTACCGGTTGCCGACCGAGGCGGAGTGGGAGTATGCCGCGCGGGCCGGGAGCGCGACGTTGTACTTCACAGGAGACCATCTGCCGGCGGAGTATCTGAAGAACCAGCGGGCGACGGGGTACCGGGCGGCGGAGGACAAAGTGCCGCTGACGGTGGGGCGGACTCCGGCCAATGCGTGGGGATTGTTCGACGTGCATGGAAATGTGGAGGAGTGGGTGGAGGATTGGTATGGTCCGTACCAGGCGGGAGCGCAGACTGACCCGTTCGGGCCGGCTGACGGGGATTTCAAAGTGACGCGCGGCGGCAGTCATGGGACGGCGGCGTATTACTTGAGATCGGCAAACCGGAGCGGTGCGCCGCCGGAGACGCGGAACTGGCTGATTGGTTTTCGCGTGGTGGCCGACGGCGTGCAGTTACCTGTGCGGCGGGCCGCGGAGGTGAAGGAAGCGCGTGGGGTGCAGAGCTTGGCGCCGCCGGTGGCGGGTCCGTATTTTCGCGGGCCGCGGCAGTTCGTAAAGATCGCGCCGAACTCGCATGGGCCGGTGTATTCGCACCACAACCACGACATGGCGATTGCGGAGTGTCCGAACGGGGATCTGCTGGCGATTTGGTACACGTGCGAACAGGAGCGCGGGCGGGAAGTGGCGGTGGCTTCGGCGCGGCTGAGGAAGGGCGCGGAGGAGTGGGAGACGGCGGAGCCGTTCTGGGATACGCCGGATCGCAACGACCACTGCCCGGCGCTGTGGTTCGACGGCAAGGAGACGCTGTACCACTTCAATGGATTGGGTGCGGCGACGTTATGGGAGCCGCTGGCGATTGTGATGCGGACTTCGAAGGACAGCGGGAGGACATGGTCGAAGGCACGGTTTGTGACGCCGGAGTTTGGATTCCGGAACATGGTGGGCGAGCCGGTGATCCGGACTCGCGATGGAGCCATTCTGTTCGGAGCCGATGCGGCGGGGGGTTCGACGGTTTGGGTTTCACGCGACGAGGGGCAGAGCTGGAGCGAGCAGGGTGGGCACATCCGCGGGGTGCACGCCGGCATCGTGCAACTGCAGGACCGACGGCTGATGGCGCTGGGGCGCGGGCAGGATATGGACGCGTGGATGCCGAAGAGCTTCTCAGATGACATGGGAAAGTCCTGGACGTATGAGGCGTCCGGGATGCCGCCGATTGGAGGCGGGCAGCGGCTGGTGCTGATGCGGTTGAAGGAAGGTCCGCTGCTGTTCGTGGGATTCGCGGAGAATCCGTTTCAGTTCGCGAAGCTGAAGGATGCCACCGAGGCTCGCGGACGGATGAATCTGTTTGCAGCGCTGTCCTATGACGAGGGGAAGACCTGGCCGGTGCGGCGGGTGATTACGGACGGCGGGCCGGAGCATGCGGCGCAGACGATCGACGGTGGGCGAATCCGGATGAGCGAGGCCACATCGGAAATGCAGGGGTATTTGGCGGCGACGCAGGCCCGGAACGGGATGGTTCATCTGATCAGCAGTTGGAACCACTATGCCTTCAATAAGGCGTGGCTGGAGCAGCCGCAGAAGCCGGTATCCCGCGCACCGAAGGTGCAGGAAGCGCCGGAGTTGCGGTTGAGTGTGGAGGTGGAAGCAGACGGGCCCGGGACGGTGGATTTGTGGGAGCCAAACGGGGCTCTGGTGACGCAGCATTACCGGGTTCTGGTGGAGAAGGGGCAGTGGCGAATTGCGGTGCGGAAAGATACGGCGGTACAGGTGTATCGCGAGGGGAAATTGGTATCGGTGGGTGAGCCGGAGACGGTGATCGACTGGCGGCTGCCGGCGCGCGGGCGGCACCTGGAATGGAGCGGCGGGGTGAGGAAGGCGGTGGCGCATGAGTAGGCAGTTGCGGAGTTGGATTCCCATCGCCGCGCCGGCGCGGCGGGAGGCGGCCGATGGGAGCGAGGCGCCGCTACGCGTAGTGCTGGGCTTCGAGCCGACGTGGTTTCACAGACGTTGCGGCGTGGACTTCGGGCGGCGGTGGCATGAGGACGCCGAGTACAGGCGGGCGACCTTGGTGGAGATGCGCGCCGACTTGCGGAAGTCGTTTCCGGAGACGGATCAATGGAGCGGCGCGGAAGCGCGTGACGTGAATACGATTGCGGGCTGCTATGGGGTGGGGTGGATGCCGGCGGTATTCGGGTTGCCGTTGCGGTATTACGAAGACCGCTGGCCGCATCCGGAGCCGGGCCATGAGTTGAGCGAGGAAGCGGCGGAGCGGTTGGAGACGGGCGCTTTGCTGGGGTCGGCGTTTGTGGAGGGGTTGCTGACGCAGGTGGACCGGATGGCGGCGATGTGGGGTCCGGTGTATGGCGATTTGAACTGGCAGGGCGTGCTGAACACGGCGTTTCAAGTGCGCGGACAGCAGATCTTTCTGGATATGGTGGAACGGCCGGAGCTGGCGGAGCACTTGTTCGAGGTGATCGCGGAGACGCTGATCAGGCTGGCGCGGATGGTGCAGGAGCGGCAGCGGCGGTCCGGCGCGGAGATCGATTGGATGTGCGTGAGCAATTGCACGCTCAGCATGATTTCGCCAGCGATGTACCGGCGCGTGCTGCGCCGCTACGATGAGCGCATCGCCGGGTCGTTCGGGAGGTTTGGCGTGCACACGTGCAATTGGAACGCGACACCCTATTTGGGCGGGCTGAGCGAACTGCCGGGGGTGGGCTACATCGACATGGGGTTCGATACGGATTTGGTGAAGGCGAAGGAGCTGTTTCCGGAGGCGCGGCGGGCGGTGTTATTCACAGTGGGCAAGCTTGCGGACGCAGCGGAGGTGGAGCGGTTTCTGTCGCGGGTTTGGAATGAGCTGGCGCCGTGCGATGTTGTGGTGGCGGATATTCCGTGGGACATGCCCGACGAGGCGGTGCGCGGCATGCTGCGGGCGGCGGCGAAGACTATGGAGTGAAGCGCAGGATGCGGGTGGAGAACTTGAATTCGCCCACCCAGAGGTGCTTGCCGTCGAAGGCGAGAGAGCCGGGCATGAAGAGCTTGTTGGGCGTCAGACCGGAGCTGCGGTCGCCTGCATTGAGGGCGCCCAGGAAGGCGTTGGCGGGCTTGCCGTCGAGGGCGTCCTGGAAGCGATACCAGACGTGGACGCGGTTGTTGCTGCGGTCGGCGACGAAGAACTGGCTATTGGCGGCTAAGGCGTCGCCGGGCAGATTGAACTGGCCGGCGGAGCCGATGCGGATGGGCGGAAACCCGGCGGCGAGGTCCTCCAGTTTCCATGCATAGATCTGTTGGCCTTCGAAGGGGGCGGCGAAGAGGTAGTTGCCGTCACTGGAGAGCCGGCCAGGATTGGGCATTTCGAGGCTGAAGCGGGGCTCCGAGTTGGGTGTGGGTAGCCCGTCCCAGACATGGATGCGATTGGCCTGCCGGTCTGCGAGATAGAAGTAGCGGGCGTCCATGGCGACGCCGGTGAGCTCGCGCAGATCGACCGAGCCGATACGGCCGGTGAGTGTGACGTCGGGCTTTTCCCCGTTAAGCGGAAGAGTGTTCCAAAGGTAGACCGTGCTGCGTCCGGCTGCGGCAAGGCGTGTGCCGAAAAGCGCATTGTCCCAAGGGCCTTCCTGGAGGTGGATGATGGCATCGGGCTGTGCTCCGCTGTTGTTGGGCAGGCTGCGCCAGACGAATAGCTTGCGGTCGAAATCGGAAGAGGCGAAGAGGCTCTTGCCGTCGGTGGCGAGTGCGGGGTTCTGAATGAAGAAGTTGTCGGCCCAGGTGTCCTTGGCAGGGGTGTCGCTGCCGAGGGCGAAGTCCGGCAACTGGTTGGCGGCAGTTGGGATGGAGTTCCAGGCGAGGACGTTGTTGCCGTTGTAGTTGGATACGTACAAGCGGCCCTGGGCGACGACGGCATCCGGGCCGTCTCCGTTGCGATAGCTCTGCGGCTTCAGGATGAGCGCGGGCGCAGTTTCGAAGTTTTGTGGGAGCTGGCTCCAGAGGGAGATGGATTGGAGGCCGGCCAGGATCAGCCCGCCATCCGCCGTGACCGTGCCTTTCATCCATTCGGGCCAGGAGAAGGCGGGCGGCTGATCCGGCTCAGAGGGGAAGCCAAGCCAGACCATAGTGGCGGGGCGGCTGGCTTCTCCGTAGTTGTGATCGCTGAGGGCGAAGAATGTCCGGCCGTCGCTGGTAATGTTGCGCGGAGTTCCGGCGCCGGCGGGGCGGAGGACGAGGTCCGGTGGCTGGTTGTTTGCGGTGGGGAGTGAGTTCCAGATGAGGGCGGCGGAGCCCTGCGTGGCGACGATGGCGAACTTGTGGCCGTCGGTCCAGACTCCCCAGGGCCAGCCGCAGCGCGTGACGCCGGGGGCGGGCGCGGGTTGAGGGAGTTGGGTGAGATCGATGACCACGTCTGCGACCGCGGAGCTGCGTTCGGGGAAATGGTTCCAAAGCAGGACGCGGTGGTTGTTGGTGTCGGCAACGGCGACGGTCTGGCCGTCGGGTGTGATGGCGACGTTGCCGGGCCAGTTCAACTGGTGGAGCCCGGCACCGGAGTTGTTTGTGTCGAAGCCGGGCTGGCCGAGGACGAGGTCTGGCGGCGTGTTGGCGGTGGGCGCGGATTTCCAGATGAGAACGCGGTTGTTCCAGCGGTCGGCCAGGAGCAGCGAGGTGCCGTCGGTGGCGAGTCCGGTGGGGTGGTTGAAGAGGAGCGCGCCGCCGCTGTTATTGAAGCCTTTGGCGCCGAGAATGAGGTCGGCGGCCTGGCCGGTGGTGAACTGTCGAGTGGCGGTGCTGGTTTTGAAGTACATTTTGTAGCCGCCGCGCCAGGGGATGACGAATGGGTCTGTGATCTGCTCCGCGGGGCCGGCCTGGAGGCGGATGCCGGGGTCGATGGCCCATTGAATGCCGTCGGTGGAGACGAAACTGCGGACGGCGTTGCCCGTAGGGGTGCGCTGGTCGAAGGCGTAGAGGCGGAGCGTGCCGTCAGGGAGGGTGATGGGTGCGGTGGTGCCCCAGCCGGTGGGAGACATAGGGCCTTCATAGGTGAAGCGGAGGCCGTCATCGGAGCGCGCGACGATGGTGGCGTTGCGCGAGTAAACATACATGAGCCATTGATCTTTGACGCGGAAGACATCCGGGTCGACGAGGTCGTCGTAGTCAAAGACGGAGGCGGATTCGCGGAAGCGGATGCCGTCGTCAGAGAGCGCCATGCGGATGGAATGGGGATTGGGGCCTGCCGCGGGATCGCCGCTGTAATCGGAGGCGAGATAGTAGAGGCGGAAGCGGCCCTGGCTGTCTTTGATGATGGAAGGATCTACGGCCTTGAGCGTGGAGAGGCCCTCGATTTGGAAGGCGGATTCGCGCTGGAAGTTCATGCCGTCGGTGGAGACGGCGCACGCCACGGTCTCGGGCTTGGTGGCTTCCGTGGGCGGCTGGACGAAGTAGAGGATGACGCGGCTTCCGTTGTCGTTGATGGCACAGGGAACCGAAGCTCCGGTGAGGCGGAGGCCTTCGTCGCGGGTCCAAGTGAGGCCGTCCGGGCTGGTGGCCGAGGCAACGTGGTGATTCAGGATGCCGCCCGGTTGCGCGGGCTGGGGCGGCGTGGTGGAGATGGGGGCGATGAAGGACTTGATGGCCATGAGCCAGGAGCCGTCGGGGAGTTGGATGGGGGCGGGATCTGCGACGCCGAGAGACGCGGGGCCGTCCGGGGGCGCGATCACACGGTCACCGTCCTCGACCTGCCAAGCCTTGCCATCGGGAGTGAAGGCGGAGCGGATCTTGAACAGTGAACTGGTGGCCGGATTGGGGTTTACGTGGAAGTAGGTGCGCCAGCCGCCCTCGACGGGCACGGTATCGGAGACGGAGCCGCCGAGAGAGAGGATCGTGCCGGTGGCGGTGAAATGGAGACCGTCTGTGGATGTGCAGCGGAGGAGGTTAGCGCCCAGCGAGACGAGCATCACCCATTCGCCTGGGGTTTGGAATACATCGGGATCGGTGGCGTTGGTGTAGCGGGGGTCTCGAAAGACCTCGCCAAGGGCGTCCCAGTGGAGGCCATCTTTGGAAGAGTAGGCGGAGATCGCGCCGTCGAGGCTGGACTTGGTGTACGCGCGGTAGGTGCCGTCCGGGAGGAGGACGATGTTGGGGTCGACATCGCGGAGGTCTGTGCCTACACGCTGCCAGGCGCCCTCGGGCGTGAGTTGCAGGGCGCCGATGCCTTCCGGGGTGCCGCTGGCATCGACAAAGAAGATGGTGGGGCGGCCGTTGGGATCGAGGAAGAGTTCGGGGACGGAGGCCTTTTCAGCGAGGGGCTCGGATCGGATGGACCAGGAAAGGCCGTCGGACGAAGTGGCGAGGAGAATCCGATGGTTCCAAGGGCCGTCCTGGGCTGCGGCGCGTAGGAGGACGAAGCTGGCGCAGAGGGTGGAGATGAACCGGCGTCGAGTCATCGTGCTGCTGCCAGTATAGGTGGGTTTCGAGAGGATTCCACGAAGGAACCGGTGGCGCCGGAAGTGATGGAGTGCGCTAGAATCAGGGAAGACCACTGTGGCCGGTCAGCAGGCCGGTTTGCCCATGAGCGGGAGTAATTCAGTGGTAGAATGTCAGCTTCCCAAGCTGAACGTCGCGGGTTCGAGTCCCGTCTCCCGCTCCAGAATCAATCACTTACAGAAAAGGCTCTACGCCATTCATGGGGGCAGCCCAGCCTCCGACCGGACGGGACTTCGTCTTGTGCCAATTCCAGAACTCCGGGCGACAATGCCGGGCGTGGTCGGCTGCGATTGCGATGGGGACGGAATCTCCGACGAGCGTTCCCAGACGACGCGCAATGATCCGAATCCGCGAATCGATCCACACATGCCGGATCGCCTCGTCCAACTGCTCACTTTCGGCATTCGCAATAGGCGCCTTTCTGCGAAGCGGGCCGCGTGATTGTGGATCGAGAGTCGGAGGGGTGAGCAGCCGCGGGTCGATCCTCTGAAGTTGTACTCTGCCCGCGCCTGTCGCGGCTGAGCCACTCGTCCCACAACCTGTTGATTCTTTGGACCGAATGAGTTTCCTCAGACCACAGCCATGCCGGCGATTAAGTATGTGGGCGGTTTAAGCTATGATAAGCAAGTTGCCTAATGGTTCTTGATGGCCCGATGCCGAATGCTGCAGGACAGCATGCGGTAGTGCAAGCCGGCGGTGGCGCACCCTTGCTTGTATTGGCGCTCTTTGCAGTGCTGTGGGCGATAACAGGAGATCACAGCCAACTTCGGCCCGATGAAGCTTGGTTTATGCACGTCCTGAATCGTCTGCTCCAAGGCGACGTGTTGTACCGCGACGTCTATTTCGGGGCCACGCCGCTTTCGGTTCTTGTCTCGTTTCCCTTCGCCGCCGCACTCGGACCGCAGCTTGTTGTGATTCGATTTCTCGCAGCGACCCTCTTCTTTTGTACCGGCTGTCTCGGTCTGGCGCTGCTCCGGGGGATCGGGATCGCCCAACCGGCCGCCAAGTGGGCATTCGTGCTGGCCATGTGCGGCTATGGCCATCCTTCAGCGGTCTTGCCGCTGTACAATCCGCTTTGCTACCTCCTCCTGTTGATCGTCCTCGCTGCCGCACTGCGCGTCGTGCGCTATCCGTCCGCGAGAGCGAGTTTGATTGCGGGCGTCGGTGCCGGGCTGTGTTTTGCGGCGAAACAAAACCTTGGTGGTTATGTGCTGGTTGCGCTACTTGCGACGCTGGCCTGCCTGCCCGAGCGTGCCAGGAACGGCTCCTGGGCGCTGGCCGGCTTCGCCGCGAGCGCCGCTGCCTCGATGCTTCCCTTTGCTCTCCGGGCCGGCGCAGCCGCTCTTTGGGAGAACATGGCCGGAAACAAGGCCGGCTACCTGCAACTCGTGCGCGTGAACTATTGGGAGGGGCTTCGCGGTTGGTTTGAGTTTGCGGCTGTCGCCGGCTCCAGGAGCCTGGCCGAAGCCAGTAACCTGTACTGGCGAGCGCTGTTCCTGTTGCCGGCTCTGTCGGCCATCCTCCTGCTATATTCCTGGTTGGCGCGAAAGCACGAGCGTCGCGAGTTGATTGCGATCTCGGCGTTCTTTGTGGCCGCTTGCCTAGGATTATTCCCACTGGGAGACGAGGCACACACCCTGCTGGTGACACCCATTGCCTTGATCGTTACCCTGAAGTACTGCCCCCGGCCGAGCAGGCAGTATCTCCGGAGTTGGGGCACAGTGGCGCTCCTTCTTTGGTTGGGCCTCGGGCCCTTGTACTGGCTTGCCGCCTCCTGGCAGCGCTATGCGAATGGACGCGCCACATTTTGCCAGATCGCAGGTCTGCGCGGCGCACTGATAGACAGCGGACAGATCGGCGAAATCGAGCGTACCACTGAGATGCTCGTGCGGGCGGCACCCGCCGATGGGAAGGTTCTGATCATCTCCCCCTATGCCGGCCTGTACTATGCCACCACCGGATTGCGCAACCCAACGCCGTACGACTATCCATTGGCGAACGTGTTCACAGCTAGAGCGAAAGCCAGGCTCCAGCAGACCATTTCTCTCGGCGGCATCCGCACGGTAGCAGTTGATCGCCGTGCGTTTCAGCAGCCGTTTTTCATCGACCTCCACCCCGCGTGGCTGGAGGACGCCGCCCTGGCCAGGCTCGAATGCAGAGCAGGGTTCGGCGGATGGCTCCTCTGCGGCAGCCCGGAAAGGGGGACATAGCTGTGCGGGCACTGGTCACCGGCGGCTACGGCTTTGTGGGCAGCAACCTCACGCGGCGCCTGCTTGCAGAGGGGCACGACGCAGCCATCCTGGCAAGGCCGGAGAGCAATCCGTGGCGGCTGGCGGACGGCGTGGACGGTCTGCGTGTTTTTCATGGCGACTTGCTGGATGAAAACTCGCTGGCCGAGGCCTTCTCAGCCTTCCGTCCGGACGTGGTGTTCCACTGCGCCATGTCGCCGGGCCATCCGCGCGATGCGTCGCAGCGCACCGAAATGCTGGCGGCCAGCGCGCTGGGAACGGCGAACGTCCTCGAGGCGGCTTTACGCTTCGCCGTGGAACGATTTGTCCATCTGGGCAGCTTCCTTGCCTACGGCCGCCAATCGCGCCAACTGGCGGAAAGCAGCCCCGTGGCGCCCATCACATGGCGTGGTGCGGCCAAGGCGGCTGCCAGCTTATGGGTTCAACAGTTCGCGGCTCAAACGCAGCTCAGTGCGGTCGAGTTACGTCTCTTCTCGGTCTACGGTCCGTGGGAGGGCGCCCATCGCTTCATCCCGGCGCTCCTGGAAAGCGCCTTGGATGACCGGCCTTTCCCGCTTCTCCGCGGCCCTCTGCATGATTGGGTCTATGTCGGCGACGTCGTCGAGGCATGCCTGCGGGCTGCGCAGGCGGACCTCCTGCCGGGCGAAGTATTCAATATCGGCAGCGGCACATTGACGAGCAACGAGGAGGTGGTGGAGATCGCGCGGCGCGTGACCGGCTGCAAGATCGCCGTGAACCCCGGGGATTACCCGGCCAGTCCGGTGGACGCAGCCTCCTGGCAGGCGGACATTTCGGCCGCTGGTGAGCGGTTGAACTGGACGCCGCAGCATTCGCTCCAGCGCGGTCTGGCCGGGACCTTTGAATGGATTCGCCGTCAACGGGGGGTCCTGTAGTGGAGATCAGCGCTGTGACCCCGGTGTACAGAAATGCCGACACGCTGCGTGAGCTGCATCAACGTCTGGAGCGGGCACTGGCCGGACTCACCACGAGCTACGAGATCGTCTTCGTGAATGACGGCTGTCCGGCCGGGTCGGGAGCCGTGCTCAGACAGTTGGAGGCGGAAGATTCGCACGTGCGGGTGATCGACCTCGAGCGCAACGAGGGCCAGCACCGCGCAGTTCGACATGGACTGCGGGCTGCGCGCGGAAAGACTGTGGTCGTGCTCGATGCCGACCTGCAGGATCCGCCGGAGGTGATTCCCATTCTGGTCGGCGAATTGTGGAGAGGCCCGGCCCGAGCGGTTTTTGCCGGACGCCGCGGCGAGTATCAGGCTGCCACGCGGATGGCCACGTCCCGAGTTTTCAAGTATCTGATGCACTGCCTCACCGGTGTTCCGCGCGACGCCGGATCACAGGTGGCCATGGCGCGGGAGGTCGTAGACAGGCTTCTTCTCTTTCCCGTGCAGGAGCCGTATACGCTCGCCTTGATCGGTTCGGTGGGGCTCCCCATGATCTCGGTCCCGATGGCAAGGCCGGCCCGGCCCGCCGGCTGCTCGGCATATACCGAACGGGCCCGCCTGCGCCTGGCTTGGAGCGGGTTGAAGATAGCGATATACCTAAGGTGGTGGAAGTGGACCCACTGACGCAGGAGCGCCATAACGAGACGCAGCGGGCTTACTACCGGAAGGCCCAACGGGCTACCATTGCGCCGGTCGCGACTCCGTATGTTTTGCGCCACTTGAACGAGGTTTGCTCGAGGGGCGGGCTGATGCCGGGTGAACGCGTCCTCGATGTGGGATGCGGAGTCGGCCGGCATGCCTTGTTGCTAGCCGAGCGAGAGCTTCAGGTGGAAGGGCTGGATTTGTCTCCTGACCTGTTGGCTTGCTTGAAGGACCATGACGCGGGTCGCTACAAAATCGAAACCCACTGCGCCGACATTGCAGCTCCGCCTCCTCAACTCAAAGGGGCTTTTGATGCAGTGACTGGGTTTTTCATGCTCCACCACCTGTCCGACCTTGAGGCGGCCTTCCGGGGTGTCGAAGGAGTGCTGAAACCGGGTGGACGCGCCGTCTTCATTGAGCCGAATCCTTATAACGCCCTCTACTACATCCAGATCGCCGCTACGCCTGGAATGAAGTGGGCCGCCGAGCGTGGCATTCTGTCCATGCGTCCGGGCATAGTCTTCGCCGCAATGAGGCAGGCCGGGCTGCGGCCGCATCCGGTGCGGCGCTTCGGTTTCTTTCCGCCGTTCTTACGAAACACCCGTTGCGGCGGCCCCTGTGAGGCGTGGCTCGAACAAATCGCCTGTCTACGCCCGTTCTCCGCATTTCAGGTCTTCCGGGCCGATAGGCCCGAGGTGAACAGGTGAGTGGGGCCGATTTCACAGCCGGGCGTTTGGCTCGCCTCATGGAAATTGAGCGCGTGCATTTCTGGTTTGCAGGCAGGCGCGAACTGGTGCAGAACCTGCTAGGACGCTATGCGCCGGCGCCCGGGAAAGTCCTCGATCTCGGTGCTGGAGGCGGGGAGTTGAGCCGCAGATTGTCAGGGTGCGGATACGACATCACCGCCGCGGATTTCCTGCCTGGGGCGCTCGTTCAGCTACAACGGGAAAACCGCGGCATACGGGCCCTGCAGTGCCGGGCGGAGCAGATTCCGGCCCGGGACTCATCCTTCGACATCACACTCGCCCTCGATCTCCTGGAACATGTCGACGATGCCGCAGCCGCTCGCGAGATCTGCCGAGTGCTTCGGCCGGGCGGGCTGGCCATCGTCACCGTACCCGCCTTCCGCTTTCTGTGGAGCTATCGCGACGAGGCCGCAGGACACCGGCGCCGGTACTCGAAGGCCGAGTTCAAGCGGCTTTTGACGACGGCAGGACTGCACGTTCAGGCTCTCGGGTACTACCAATTTTTCCTATTTCCGCTGGTCGCCCTTAGCCGGCTAACGGCCAGGCGAAGCCCAGCCAGGAGGGATCTGGAAGACATGCCGCCTCGTGTGGTAAACGCGGCGCTCAGCCGCATTAGCAGATGGGAAGCCGGGATGGGCCGCTGGCACCGTTGGCCGTGGGGTTCTTCCTTGGTTGGCGTAGCCCGCAAATTACAGGACTAATTACCTTGCGTTTCGACCTTTTGCTATTTACTAAAAACCAGAATTGCGCCGCCGAAGCGCTCGTTGCCGGAGTGCACGCAATCATCGTCGATTGGGAAAACCGGGGCAAACCAGAACGGCAGCGCGGGGCCGACACTCAGATCAATTTCGACACCCTCGACGACCTCCGACGGCTGAGGAGGGCCGGTATCCGGCCGCTCACCGTGCGGATTAACGGCTTCGGTTCGCACACGTCCACGGAAGTGGAGGAGGCGATTTCTTCGGGTGCGGACGAGATCCTCCTGCCCATGGTACGAAAGCCGCAGGAAGTGGCAAAGTGCCTGCACATGGTGAACGAGCGCTGTAAGGTGGGGATTCTCATCGAAACTCCAGAGGCGGTTGCGGCTGCCGCCGAACTGGGGAGGTTTCCACTTTCGCGCGTCTACGTCGGCCTGAACGATCTGGCCATCTGCCGGAAATCGTCAAGCATTTTTGAGGCACTGGTGGATGGGACCGTGGATGGGATCAGGCCGCACATCACGACGGACTTTGGAGTTGGCGGCCTTACGTTGCCCGAGCGAGGCCACCCCATTCCCTGCCGTCTGCTCGCAGGCGAGTTGGTGCGCCTCCAGTGCTCGTTTTCATTTCTGCGCCGTTCCTTCCTGAGCGATATGCGGGGCCGCCGGATGAGCGATGAGGTTCCCCGAATCTTACAGGCCGTTGAAGCGCTTCAGTCTCGAGATGCCACGGAGGTGTCTCGAGACCGGGCCGCATTTGCGGCCGCGGTGCGCGAGGGGAATAGCGTGTGATGATACTCCGGCGCTCGCAGCTGGCCGCTGCTCTCTTTTTCCTGGCAGCTGCGGTCCGCCTCACCCTGATATTCGGCATGGGCAAGGCGGAGGTGGGCAGGCCGGAGCCGGTCAAGATCGCGATCACCCTGGCTCGAACCGGGTCGTTTGCGGATCCCTATGCCCTCCCGACGGGAAAGACGGCGCACTCCCCGCCAATCTATCCGGCGATTATCGCCCTGCCCTACGCTATTTGGGGCGACAGCCTCGACGCTGACCGGGCGCGCTTTGTGCTTTCAGCACTGGCCGGATCTGCGGAGTATGCGTTGCTGCCTTTTGTCTCCGCCGCGCTCGGCATGGGTCTCCTGCCTGGAGTCGTGGCCGGCGCTGCCGGCGCGCTCATCCCGCTCCACCACTGGCAGGAATGCCAGGGCGAGTTCGAAGTTGCCTGGGTCGCGATATTTCTTGAGGTGTCGGTGATTCTGTTCTGCCGATGGCTGGCCAGGCGCAAGCTGACTTCGGGCTCAGCGGTGCGAAGTGGCGCCTGGTGGGGGGCCGGCCTGCTGCTCGCCCCGAACCTGGCGCCCGTGCTAGCCGGATTCGCCGTGGTCGCGGGAGGGCGGCTGAGACCGGGGAAGGGCCACGCAATTCGATGGATCGCGCTCTTCACTGCCGCTGCCACCCTGGTCCTGCTGCCGTGGAGCCTCCGGAACTATGCCTTGTTCGGCAATGCGTTCTTCGTCAGGAATAACCTCGGGCTGGAGCTGTATGTTTCCAATCACGACGATGCTGTGCCGGAGATGAACCTCAATACCGCGACTCCGTTCTTCCAATCCCGCCATCCGCACGCCAGCCAGGAGGCGGCCCGAGTCGTCCAGCGCGTGGGAGAGACCG
Organism: Acidobacteriota bacterium; assembly: GCA_016213725.1. Taxonomy (GTDB): domain Bacteria; phylum Acidobacteriota; class Terriglobia; order Bryobacterales; family Bryobacteraceae; genus Paludibaculum. Next base: position 39,649 of record JACQZS010000325.1, read on the forward strand.
CCTTTGAGCGGCAGCGCCTTCGACTGGCGCTGGATTGGATCCGGAACAATCCAGTCCGATTCACGCAACTCACCCTGTTGCGCTTCCGTAACTTCTGGTTTCCAGGTGCGCTGCCTCGCCCGAACATGGCCGCTCTCTGGTTGCTCACGCTTGCTGCCGCGGGAGGGTTTGTCGGCCTGTGTAGACAAAATGGCTTCGCAGCCGCAGTCCTTGCCGCGATCCTCGGACCTTTCCCCGTGATCTACTACTGTGTCCAGAACGATCTGCGCTACCAGCACCCGATCTACTGGGCGCTACTCCTGCTCGCCAGCTCGCTGGCGCTCCGGTTAACCGGCATGGATGTTCAGGATGCCCAGAAGTTGGGGAGCCAGCTGGACTCCGATCCGCAGGGTGACAGCCAGCATGGGCAAGGCGTAGGCCACGCGTCGCGCATTGAGCGCGTGGAGTGATAGGGTCAGGAGGAGCGGGCTGAGCACGCGGCTATAGCCGAAGGGATCGTTCCACACGTCGGCCCTCGATACGCCCATGGCAAGCAGCGCAAAGAGGAGCGCCGCCAACGCCAGCGCGCCGCTCCGGTCTCGCACCCAAAGGGTCAGCGCCAGAACAATGGCGGCAGCCACCGCAAGGAGAGCAACAATGTCCAGCGCGACGACAATGCCTCTCAGCGGAAGAGTCGCGGGATAAACCGGAGTGGACAGGAGCCTCCGCACAAGTCCCTCTGCCGGCCATCCTCCAAACCACTGGCTCTGCCCGGGCATGGTCATGCCGGCTGTGTACGCCACCCAGAGCAGGAAAGGAACACCCGACGCCGCCGCCAAAGCGGCTTCGCGGAACTTCCGCTGCAAGCCCAGCTGGACCACTGTCGCCCCGCTCAGCAGCAGCCCGGTCTCACGCGCCAGCGGAATGACGCTGAGCAAGGTGTAGTAAGGGCGGCAGGCAAACACCGACTGCAGCGCCCAACCGCAGCACAGAGCAGCTAACGACACGTCCACAGTCATGCGATCCAGCGAGATAGGCGCACAGGGCACAAGCAGGAAGCCCAGCCCCCAGAACGCACTGCAGTGGCAGTTCACCGCGAAGCAAGCAGCCCAATACCCTCCCAGGCAAACGAAGCCAAGGATCACGGCATAGTAAGCCGCGTCGATGAGTTCGGATCTGCCTAAGCCGACGGCATATGCCAGCGTAGGAACAAGCATACGGCGCGCTCGAAGGCGTGGCGCATCGACGAACGACCCGAAGCCGCGGCGCAGCAGGAAATCGTGCGCGAGGTAGCGGTAATACTGGCCATCGTAGCCTTCGCCATCATGAACCCAGGTGCCGGCGAACTCCGCGTCCGGAGGAATCGGCGCATTTGCGCCGGTGCAGAACAACGCGCTCCAGTTTCCGCCGTAGTTGCGGTGAACGGTGGCGAATTGCCAGGAGAAAGCCATCAACCCGCAGAGGAGCGCAATGACGGCGGGACTGGCCAGCTTCCGGATCATCGGGGGAACGCCTATCCTAGCAGAGGTTGATGCCAAGTAGCAGCATTGGCTGTGGTCCTCAGATCTCGGAGTGCCCGAATGTTGGATTGCCCTCTTTCCTTTGGTCAGCTTGATGTCACATCTCGTTCCAAGGCCGCATGAATTCGCAACTGGGGCTGGAAATCACGCCGCCCGGTGCGCCGTCAACGGTGTGGGTGGCGCGGCAGACGCTTCGAGCCTGGATGCCGAGCACCTCTCCGGCGTGTGAATTCCCATGCGGATCCTGATTTCCAACTTCAGCCCGCGCGGCCAAGCCGCGTCGCGGTGGCAATTTGTTCAGCATGCCGTCCGGGCGTTGACGGCGCTGGGGGCTTTGTTCCACCCAGGTACATCACGGGCAGCGACCATCTCTTCCACCGAGGGTTCACCTTCCGAGATGGAAGTGTCTGGGGGCGGGGCGGACGAAGTGCACTAGGCTACAGGCCTCAAGGTACGAACTGTCAGTGGGAGGGGCCATCGAGATCACCCCGGGAAAAGCGCGCGCCTGTGGGGCCTTTCATTTGCGGATCCCCGGGTGGGCGGTGAGCGGCCCGGTCCGCGTCGACGGTAAGATCTGGAACGGGACCGAAGGGCAGTGCTAAGACGGTTCCCGGCCGTGGAGCCGTCGTGCCGCCATCACCATCGAACTTCTTCCTGCACGGCCACCACAAAATGGACGCCACGCACAACCAGATCGCGGTCATGCGCGGTGCGCTGGTGGACTGCCTGGAGTCACCCGACCTGCCCCGTACGTTGACATCTCCGAGACCATCCTCTCCCGCAGCATCAGACTCGTACCGAGAACCGAACCCGGACTTCTTGGCGGAGTGGTCGCGCTAGACGGCACCGCGCTGCGCTTGCCGGTTTTCAACTGGCAGATCTGTCCTCGCGCTTCGCTACAGCTAAGCATCAAGGCCTGAGCCAAAGAAAGCGCTGGGCGCCGGAGATGGGGAATCGCCGGAGCGCGGATGGTCGACTGAAACTGCTCTGAGAGACAGGCCTTGGCCGAGGCTGATCCCGCCTCGAGGAGTAATGGTGTAGGAATTCTCATCACTGAGGAGGACGGAAGTAACGCAAGAGGTGAGGAGGGGGTTGGTTCAGAGATTCCTGCATCTTGGGAGAATACATTGCGAATATTTAATCTACCCGTCGACTTCGTGGCACCACATTTCGGAGGTGAAGCGCCATAGTCATTTTTATTCAATGGCATACAGAGGAAGATTACGTAATCTAAATGCTTCATTACCCACCATGACTTCCTCCTATTACCCCTTGCTCCTTAAACTGGGCTAACGCCATCGGAGGTTGGCAACGCAAGGTGGTCGAATCAATTCACTTCGTTCGGGACTCTTCTCTGGAGCACCTTTCGATCAGTGGAATGCCTTCCGGAGGTGCTCAGCACCTGTTGGCAGCCAAATTGATCCAGGCGCAAGAAGATGAGAGAAGGTGGCTCGCCCGAGAACTTCATGACGGCATTAGTCAGCAACTGGCCGCGATCGAGTTGGAGTTGGCCCATCTGTCCCAAGGTCGAGAGGAATCCGCGGTATCGATGCGGGAAGGGTTGGCGTATGTGCACAACCTCACCGGTGAACTGGCGCAGGAGATTCGCGGTCTATCCCACCGCTTGCATCCCGCAGTTCTCGAGCATCTGGGCCTGGTGCCCGCGCTTCGCAGTTATTGCGGAGACTTCAGCAGGCGCACAGACATCCCAACTCGCTTCGTCTCCAGTTCTCCGCATCTTGCTGTAGGTAAAGACGTTAGTATCGCACTATATAGGATTGTCCAGGAAGCGTTACAGAATGTGGCCAAGCACGCGCGGGCGACGAAAGCGGTTGTTCGCCTGTGGCGGGAAAGGAGTTGCCTGCTGCTCAGCATTACCGACAATGGCGTTGGCTTCAGCAAGCGGACCAGAGGCTGTAAGGAGGGCCTTGGTCTGACCAGCATGGAAGAGCGGATACGCGGAATAGCGGGCGAGTTCTACCTGCACTCTCGCCGCGGCGGTGGCACAAGCATTCGTGTCAGCGTGCCTATGCTTGCCTCCGCGAAAGCCGGTTGAAGAATGCGCACTGCCAGTTGAGAGCCTTCCACCTCCCACCCTGTGGAGGTCGACGCCAGGCTGAGATTGGTTGAGCAATTTGGCAACGGGCGAAGCAGAGTCTTGCTCTAGTGGAGCCCGACTCAATACGAATTGACGGCTACGGGGTCCTTGGGGCGATAGCCCGGATCGCGAGCAGGCACGCACTGCGGGCGCCGCGCGCCTTTGGGTTGCGAAGCCCTCGCTTTAGGTGTAGCTACGCAACTGCGGCAGCAGTTTGAGTGTGTTCCGGCATTGGGCTCTCTACTTCTTGCGAAGGACAGCACGAGGTAACCTGGGTAGCTCGGTGGCGGACCGTAAGCTGGCGCTATGTATTGCTGTTGCAGCCACTTCAGGACCGTCTCACGCTGCATTCGCATTGTCCGGCGGATGAACTAAAATCTGGTCGCCTGCCGCTCCACACCCCAATTTCGGGCGCGTTTCCGCCGCCCACAAGAGCACTCCTGATCCTGCCTTGCGATAGTCTATGCCCTCGTCATTGACGTTCGTCAAGCTCTCAACGGCGAGGCAGGGCGCCCTTGCACCATGCGGGGGGCCAGTCTCACGGTGACGCCCGGGAGCAGGCAGCCAAGGCCCGGGTCCCCGAGGAGCTAAAATAAAAGAGTCCTAATCCTGGCCAAAGGTCACCGGATGGCTACCAGCCAACAGGATTCCAATCGGGATGACAGTTTGCGCCCCGAGATGCTCCGCGGCAGCGGAGAGATTCTTGTGTGCGTTGACGCCATCTGTGCCTCTCCCGTTCTGGCTGGCTCGAAACGGCTGATCCGCTTTCTCAGATTCATCGTCGCCGCCACCCTCCGTGGGGCGGGGGAGCAACTCAGCGAGTATTCCATCGGGGTCGATGTCTACGATCGAACCGAAGCATTCGATCCACGAATTGACAACATTGTCCGAGTAGAGGCTCGGCGGTTACGTTCCAAGCTGGTGGAGTATTACCGAACCCACGGCAGCGGAGACCGGTGGATCATTGAGTTGCCCCGCGGTTCGTACCAGGTCGGATTTCGACGCAGAGAGGCGGGGGCCGCGGCTCCGGAGGCCGGGAGAGATTTCGGGCATTACCACCTCGTTTCCCATTTGTCCGGCGAGGATGATTGGGCCGCCTATCTGGCGGAGGACATGAGTTCGGGCAGGACGGTGGTGCTCACGATCCTCTCGCCTCCAGAACAGCAGGACTATGACCGGGTGGTTGCGGAGACAAAGAGGCTCGTTTCCCTTTCTCACCCCAGCGTCTGTGAGATCTATGAAACCGGAGTCGAGGGACGCTGGCCATATGTCGCGGCCCGCCACCTTGAAGGACAGACGCTGGGCCACCGACTATCTAAAGGCGAAATCCCCGCGGGGGAGGCGCATGCGATCGCCATCCAGATCGCGAGCGGCGTGAAAGCTGCGCATGAAGCCGGTCTATCCCATTTGGCGCCCTCGCCCGAGAGCGTGATCCTAACGGAGTCGCCAGACGGAAAGGTGGAAGCCAGAACCGCCGGGTTTGGTAGGGTTCTGCTCACTGCGGGAGACACCGCTTCGGACTTGCGGGCATTCGAGGCGCTCATGCGCTCGATGGCACTCGACGTCGGGACCTCCATCGCCGCTAGCTGTTCCAATTTTGGCGAGGTGCTCCAGGTCCTGGGCAGAGCCCACCCTACGACATCGAGAGGTCGATTTTCGCCCTGGAAGGCTGCAGTTCTGCTCACTGTAGTTGCGCTGTTCGCCGTGGGAGGATGGGCTGCATTCCAGTACTACCGCACAGCAACATCAGCGGAGGGGAAGTCGATCCGGATTGTCGTCCTTCCGTTCGATAACCTGGGCAAGACCGACGAAGACGCGGGGCTGGCTATGGCGGTCACAGAATCGGTGACGTCACAACTCACCCAATCTGGGATGATCCAGGTGATATCCCGGACCTCCGCCAAGTCGATCAAGGATCAGAAATTCACCATTCCAGAAGTCGGGTCGCGCCTGAGGGTCGACTATGTACTGGAGGGTAGCGTCCTCCGTCAGGAAGGCAGGTGCCGGATTGTGGTGGAGCTGGTCAGGACATCGGACGACAGCCATATGTGGTCCGTGCAGCACGACGCTTCCTGGGCGAACATCTTTGCGCTGCAGGAGGAAGTCTCCAAGAAAGTGCTGGCGCGCTTGCTGAATACTGTCGCGCATCTGCCCGGGCCGCCCTCCGGACGGGCGGGCACCAGAAGCACTGAGGCCTTTGAGGCCTTTGGCAGGGGCCTGGAAGCGGAATCGCGCTATGTCGTGTCGATGGACCTGAAGGTATTCGAATCCGCTGAGATGTGGTATCTGAGGGCGTTGGAGTTGGATCCCGGGTATGTTGAAGCGATGACTGAACTGGGGCGGCTGTACATGCGCCGGCTGTACCCGCCCAGAGGACCAATCATCCCATGGTTAATGAAAGCCGCAGGAGTGCTTGAGCGTGCCGTGAACCACGAGCCGAACAATGTCGCGGCCAACGCGCTCCTGGGCAGCTTGTATGCTCAGGAAGGCGATGTCCGGACGGGGGTTGGATACGCGCGCCGCGCGGTGGCGCTGGGAGAAATGAACTCTCAGGCCTACTGCCAGTTGGCACTTGCTTACGTTGCAGCCGGGTACTATGAAGACGCCCTGGAAACCTCCAGCCGGGCTGTCGATCTGGACCCGGTAGAACCTGGATGCAATCTGAAGAGACTGTGGGTTCTTGCGAAATTGGGCCGAATGGCAGAAGCCCGCGCCGCCCTGCTGCAGTTCCGTCAATCCGGTGCTCCAGCATTGCTGGCCAGCCTTTCGGATGCGGACAACTTGATTCGCGAACAGAAGCCGGAGAACGTAGCCCGGATCCTGAAAGAAGCCAAGGCGGAGGAAATTGGGGCCACCGCGATAGCCCTCGCCGCGGCCATGCAACCGGATCCCGCTCTGGCCCGGCAAATGGTTCAGGCAGCGCGCGCCCGAGGTCCCCGCTCATACGATTGGCTTATTCGGGCCGCTGCCCTGATCGGCGACAAGGACACGGCGATCGACGAGATCTTTGGCAGCCCCTACTACCGGAACTACCGTTGGGTGGTGACCGAGCCCAGTCTGCGCCCCTTCCGGGGCGATCGCCGGTTTCAGAGCCTCGTCCGAGGCTTGTACGATGACTGGAACCGCAATCTGACCGCACTTCGCGCCGGACTTCATCATCCCCCGCCTGCGCTTCCTTCTCCCGATCAGTATTTTGCCGGCGCCGCCAGGTAGCATTCCAAGGGCAGGAAGGCACGCCGGGCTCCCTTCTTCTTTCGACAGGAGACGCGCAGATGGTCCTGCGGTATGTTTCCCATGTGGAACGGCATCGAAAGCCAGTTATCGCTTTGTTGCAAGTAGCCGCTCTGTGTCTCCTGACGAGTTGCAGCCGGCGCCCCCCCCTGCCCTCCTGGAACAATGGGCCGGCAAAGACCGCCATTCTTAGTTTCGTTGAAGGTGTCACTCGGGAGGGCGGGCGCGAGTTTGTCCCACGGCGGCAACGGATCGCTGTTTTTGATGGCGACGGCACGCTCTGGTCCGAGCAGCCCATGCCGCCGCAGTTGGCCTTCGTCTTCGATCGAATCAAAGAGCTCGGTCCGAGACATCCGGAGTGGAAACAGACGGAGCCGTTTAAGAGCGTCCTCGAGGGTGATATCAGAGGCGCCCTAGCGCGGAGCGAGGACTCGATGGATGAGCTCCTCGCCGCGGTTAGCGCAGGGATGACAGCAGAAGAGTTTGATGGCGCTGTCACGGGCTGGCTTGCAACGGCCAGGCATCCGCTTCTGAACAGGCGCTATACCGACTTGGTCTTCCAGCCCATGGCCGATCTGATCGCCTATCTCCAGGAGTCCGGGTTCGAGACGATTGTCGTCTCCAGGTGCGCAGTGGATTTTATACGCCCCATGGCGGCGCGGACCTACCGAATCGCCCCCATGCGGGTGGTAGGCGGCGGTCTCAATCTCGCGTATGAAGTCAGGGGAGAGCGGCCGGCATTGTTCGTAGTGCCGACGCCAGATCCTGTTGGCGCCAAGGCCGGCAAGCCCGAGAGTATTCAGCGGTCAATCGGCCAAAAGCCCATACTTGCCGTTGGAAACTCGGACCGGGACCGGGAGATGATCGAATGGGTGACATCCGGCGCGGGATCCAGACTGGGAATGATCGTTCATCACACCGACGAGGTACGCGAGTGGGCCTACGACCGCGGATCTTCCATCGGCCGGTTGAATGAGGCGCTCAGCGAGGCTGAGGCGAAGAAGTGGCTGATCATCGACATGAAACGGGACTGGAAGGTTGTTCACCCGTTCCAGCAATAAATATCTAGACGGCCAGGACTGAAGAAGCGGAAGGCAAACTGAAGCTGCGGGAGAGAACTATCGCTGTGTCCGCTGGCTGGCTGCTGAGTTTGCAGCCTGCCGGGTGCGAAGCGCAGTACCGAAACAGCGATGCTTTCGACCTGCAACGCGGGCGACCTGCTCAAAATTGTAGGTGCGGCAGAGCACTGCCAATGTCACAACTGAGTAGGCTTGTAGAATCGCGCCAGACGTCGCACGTGGGGGCAGGCAACGATGGGTTTGAGGCTGGAAGTCGGAATCGTCTTCGCTGCGGCTTCCCTGGCGAGTGGGCTGTGGGAGCTTCAAGACGATTGAAAGTTTGCCGCCGAAGGAAGACTGACGGAGTGCGGCACTGCCTCGATCAGCGAGGAAGTGGATGATGCGCCGATCGCCGGCCGGCGCCTCCGGGCGGCGACCGGCTCAGGCGTCCGACAGGAAGTCACGACTTTGCCAGACCGTTGATTCAACTTATGCGAGTTAAAGTGGGTTCGCCTCTCGTTCTATGAAAACTATCATTCGACAAAACGTGGTTCCCGGTGCTCTCGCCGTCCTCTTCGCAACATGCGGCGTCATGGGCCAGGCGCCACCTTCGGCCGCGGACGCCGAGCATGATGTCTCAGCGATGGCTAAGACCACACAAAACCCGGTTGGCGACATCGTGAGCGTGCCCTTCCAATTCAATTTCAACGGAGGCGGAGGGTTGAAGGACGCTACGCTCTTCAATCTGAACCTCCAGCCTGTCATACCCATTCATCTCACGCCAAAGGTCTCTCTGATCGCGCGGACCATCATCCCCGTGAACAGCATGCCGGGCCCAAATGGCACTCAGTACAGCGGTACAGGCGACATCCAGCAGGAACTGCTCTTCACGCCTGGCAAACCCAAGGGAATCATCTGGGCCCTTGGGCCGACCTTCTCCCTGCCAACGGCGACCGCCAAGCCGGCCCAGACCGGTACGTGGGCGGCAGGCGGATCGGCGCTAATTCTGAAGATGACTGGCCCCTGGGTGCTCGGCGCAATCGCTGCGCAATTCTCCCCGCTGCATGACAGCAACGGAAGCCCTAGAACGAACCTGTTCACCATGCAGCCGATAGTGAACTACAACTTCGGCAAGGGTTGGGCTCTTACTTCCTCGCCGATCTATGTGGCGAATTGGGACTCCGCAGCGGGCCAGAAATGGACCATCCCCGTCGGCGGCGGCATCAGCCGCACACTGGTTTTCAACCGGCAGCCCATGACGCTCGGGATGCAGTATTACTACAACGCCAAGCGGCCCGATGGCGGCCCCACCACGCTGCTCCGTTTTGTCCTAGTCCTGATCTATCCGAACAAGTCTCCCAAATAGTCCTGGAAGCCGCCGGAGGTTACGGCCTGAGCCAGGCGCTGCCAAAGACGAAATAGAAGGCGTATCCCTGCGGTCCATGCGCAACATCCACGCCGTAGTGGAGGCCGAACTTCCGAGCCAGCTCGTATCGGAAACCCATGCCTCCTGCTGCCACGGTTTCCCTTCCTCGCCGCGATTCGTGCGCATTCCAGACAGTACCCACGCCGCCGAATCCAACGGCGCTGAAGCGCTTCCAAAACTGCCAGCGCAACTCCCACTCGGTCTGCAACATGTTCTGCCGTTGGTATCTCATGGCGGGCACTCCTCTCAGCGACACGAAGGGACGCGCATAGAAGACGGGATCTCCGAAGCTGAATGCGGCCTCCCCACGAATGCCGAGGGTCCAGCGAGGATGCAGAGGCACAAAAGCGAGAGCAGTCTGGTCGAACCGCTGGAAGTTGATCGTGCCGCCAAACGAGGGATCGAAGTACGAATACGTGCTCTCGGAATAGAGCCCGCGCGTAGGTGTCAGGATATTGTTACGGCTGTCGAACGTCAAAGAGGCCGCCGGACCGGCCAGGCGATTTGTTCGCCCGAGACCCTTTGGGGCCAGACCTGGAAAGATTCCAGAGGCAGCCGTGGCGCTCGTTTCGAGGAACAGGTATCTGATCCCGCCATAGAGCTTCGAGTTCCCCATCTTGAACTTTGCTTTCGCGATTCCTCCGGACATTGTGAGGTTGTATCCCAACTCCGCTTGTCCGCCGCCCTCCAGGGCGTACTTCAGATTGACCGACGCGTGCCCGGCGCCAAAGATGGTCTCGATGCGGTCGTTCTTCCACTTACTGGAGTCCAATGCCGCCACGCCCCAGGTGTGGTTGCTCGTGTAGAGTCCGCCCAGGACCGAAATGTCCGGGCGCGCAAATCCTTGCGCGCCGGCGTCGGTATTGGGCCGCAAGAATACGGGACCGCCGGCAATGCCGTACCCGATCGCGGGCTCCGTAACAGGCATCGCCAGGGGAAAGAACCCGCCCGGCTTGGAGAGGAATGCGCTCAAGTCCAGCCAGCCATCCGATGGATCTTTCAACGACTGCAGCCTCGCCGATGGGTGCGGGGATGCCGGCGATTGTGCCTGCGAACTGGACCAGCACAACAACGGCAGCAGGAGCAGTCGCCATGGCGAGACACTCATTTCAGCTCCAGTATCGCCTGCTGCGACGGTGGCTCAAACTGCATAAACCGACAGGTTCAACGCGGTGCGTCGACTGCTAGAATCCTCTGTGGCGTCGCTATACCAGCCGTTGCTCGACGGCATAGCGTGTAAGCGCCGCGGTCGACTTCACGCCTAGTTTCTGACTGATGTTTCGCTTGTGAAAGACGACCGTACGAAGGGCGATATTCAGGTCCGCGGCAATCTCCTTCAGGCTCTTTCCCTCGGCCACCATTTGCAGAACCTCGCGTTCGCGATTACTCAATTCGGCTCCGGACTTTGAGTTCAGCTGCCGGACTTGAAAATCGAGAGGGTTCCCCTCCGTCAGAAACGGAGGCAAGTAAAGCCGCCCATCCAGAACATCCCTCACTGCTCCGACCAATACTTCCTGGGCCGCGTCTTTGGTTACATATCCGTGAGCACCGGCACGAATCGCCTCTGTGGCAATGGTCGCGTGATTGTGCATCGAGAGAATGAGCACCCGCGACCTCAGCCCCAGTTCCTTCACCCGGCGGGCAACTTCAATCCCATTCAAGTTGGGCATTGACAGATCCGCGACGATGACATCGGGCTCCAATGATCGAGCCTGAGCGAGCAGAGTCCTGCCGTCAGATACCTCGCAAATAATATTCACCACCGGGTCAAGGATCCGCCGCAACCCAGCAAGGACAACTGCGTGATCGTCTGCCAAGATGGCGGTCGGTTTGCGTGCCTCCAATTGCAGTCCTCCGAGCGGGCTCACGCCTTCCAGGCGCCGTAAGATACTCTCTATCTTCTTCTAATGACTGTACCTCTTCTTCTGGCTCCACCTCAAAGCGGCGCGCCCGTCGCCGGGGCAAACACATTCCGCTCGCAGTGGGGTGCCTCGAGTCCGCTACGAGGGGCAAGTCTCTTTAGCTACACAAACTTGAACACCCCTGACAGTATTGACAGTTCCGAGCCTGCCCCAAGAGCGGCAAGATACCGTAGTATTCATGTCACGCGCAGCAATTTTGTGCCTGTCCCTGGCGCTGGTGTCTTGCGCGCCGAAGTCGTCAATAACGCAACCTTCCGCAGCCCGCCAATCTGCAGAGACGCTTCCGTCATGGAACGACGGGTCATCGAAGCAGGCCATCACGGCCTTCATCCGGCGGGTCACCACCGAAAAGACACCTGATTTCATTGCGCCCGAGGATCGGATCGCTACTTTCGACAATGATGGCACTCTCTGGTCAGAGCAGCCCATGTACTTTCAGTTCATTTTCGTGATGGACCGGGTGAAGGAACTGGCACCCGAGCACCCTGAGTGGAAAACCAAGCAGCCGTTCAGAGGGGTGATCGAAGGCGACATGAAGGCCGTGCTCGGGTCAGGGGAGAAAGGCCTGGCGGAGATGTTGGCAGTCGCCTCTACGGGCATCACCGCGGACCAATCCGATTCCATTGTTCAGTCCTGGATCGCCACCGCCCGCCATCCGAAGACTAAGCGGCTCTATACGGAAATGGTCTTCCAGCCGATGATCGAACTCCTGCAGTATCTGCGCGCCAACGGATTCAAGACATTCATCGTCTCCGGGGGAGGCATCGACTTCATGCGTCCGTGGACGAATCGAGTCTATGGCATCCCGCCGGAACAGGTTGTCGGGACAGTGCTTAAGGCCGAGTACGGCTCCAAGGAGGGGCCGCCGGTGCTGAATCTCCTGCCGGGAATCGCATTCGTCGACGACGGGCCCGGAAAGCCTGTTGGGATCCGCCAGTTCATCGGGCGCCGACCGGTATTTGCAGCCGGTAATTCCGATGGCGATCGCGAGATGCTCGAATACACCACAAATGGCGGAGGGCCGCGTTTCGGCATGATCATCCACCACACGGACGCGGAGCGTGAATGGGCCTATGATCGGGAATCGCATATCGGTAAACTGGACAAGGCCCTCGATCAGGCGAGGACAGCGAATTGGACAGTAGTTGATATGAAGCAGGATTGGAAGACAATCTACCCGCCGGTTAAGGCGCAGTAGTAAGGAGTTGGCAAGTTTTGGACCCGGAGTCCAGGCTAGGGAGGACAATGGCTGGTATATTTCGCAGTCACGAACCAAACGATCTCCGGGCTTTTGAACGGCAGCATTCTATGGCGTGGCAATCAGGATGCATTTCTCAAACCCCTGTTTGTCTGCCCACAGCACTGCCGAGTCGGATCCAAGCTGGAAAACCAATCGCATTCAGTAGAAACATGGAGCAAGCATCATGAACAAATGGACATTCAGTCTTGCGGTCGCCATGGCTATTCCCTTGACCTGTGTCGAGGTGAATGCCCAGACGTCCGCAAAAAAACCTAATATTGTTGTCATCTTCGGCGACGATATTGGCCAATCCGATGTCAGCGCCTACACCATGGGGCTGATGGGCTTCAAAACGCCTAACATCGACAAGATTGCCAAAGAAGGGATGATTTTCACGGACTACTATGCCGAGCAGAGCTGTACCGCCGGCCGTTCGACCTTCATCACCGGCCAAAGCGTTGCGCGCACGGGACTGTCGAAGGTCGGCATGCCGGGGGCTCCGCAGGGCATCCAGTTGCAGACGGTCACCTTGGCGAACGTGTTGAAGAACATGGG
>JACQZS010000326.1 GCA_016213725.1 Acidobacteriota bacterium
CCGGCGTCAAACTCACCGCCCTCTTCTCTCCCGAACACGGCCTCCTCGGCACCGAAGACCACGAGAACATCGGCCACGGCAAGGACGCCGCCTCCGGCCTCACCGTCTGGAGCCTCTACGCCGGCAAGGACCGCAAGCCCTCCGCGGCCATGCTCAACCTCGGCGCCCTCCCGGGCAAACGCCGCTGGGTCTCCCCACTCTCGATCCGCAAGTTCACCGAGCCCCAGACGCCCCCCATCCAGCCCACCCTCCGCGGCCTCGGCTGGGATATCGACTCCCCCTTCTCCGGCAACCGCGGCGAACTCTACCCCATCGGTAGCTTCGGCCACACCGGCTTCACCGGCACCTCGCTCTGGATCGATCCCTCCACCCGCAGTTTCGTCGTCCTCCTCACCAACAGCGTCCACCCCAAGCTCCGCCCCGCCCTCACGCCCCTCCGCGGCAAGGTCGCCACCATCGTCGCCGCCGCCCTCGGCGTCGACGCGGCAGGCGTCGCCCTCACCGGCTATCACGAGATCCAGCCCGCCCGCGCCATCGGCCGCAACGCCGAAGTCCTCAACGGCATCGACGTCCTCATCGAAGAGAAGTTCGCGCGCCTCAACGGCAAGCGCGTCGGCCTCATCACCAACCACACCGGCCTCACCCGCGACGGCCGCCGCAACATCGACGCCATGCTCGCCGCCGGCGTCAAGCTCACCGCGCTGTTCTCCCCCGAGCACGGCCTGCTGGGCCTCGAGGATCACGAGAACATCGGCCACGCCAAGGACGAAAAATCCGGCCTCACCGTCTACTCCCTCTACCAGGGCAAAGACCGCAAGCCCTCGCAGGCCATGCTCCAGCAGATCGACGTCCTCGTCTTCGACATCCAGGACGTCGGCGCGCGCTTCTACACCTACCTCTCCACCATGAAGAACGACATGGAGGCCGCCGCCGCCGCCAAGCTCCCCTTCTACGTGCTCGACCGCCCCAACCCCATCACCGGCGTCCACGTCGAAGGCCCCATGCTCGACGCCAAAAACATTTCCTTCGTCGGATGTTCCGTCATCCCCCTGCGCCACGGCATGACTCTCGGCGAACTCGCCCGCCTGCTCAATACCGAAGAGAACATCAACGCGCAGCTCGAAGTCGTCTCCATGAAGAACTGGCGGCGCCGCGACTGGTTCGACTCCGCCAACCTCCCGTGGGTGAACCCCTCGCCCAACATGCGCTCGCTCAACGCCGCGCTGCTCTATCCCGGCGTCGCCCTCATCGAGTACGCGAAGAACTACTCCGTCGGCCGCGGCACCGACGCGCCCTTTGAGCAAATCGGCGCCGATTGGATCGACGGCCCGCAACTCTCCACTTACCTCAACAAGCGCATGGTCCCCGGCGTCCGCTTCTACCCGGTCCGCTTCACGCCCACAGACTCCAACTTCAAAGGCAAACCCATCCAGGGCGTCCGCTTCGTCATCGTCGACCGCGAAGGCTTCTCGTCCTTCCGCCTCGGCGCCGAAGTCGCCGTGGCGCTGCAGAAGCTCTACCCCGGCAAGATCGACTTCCAGGGCAGCGCCCGCCTCATCGGTTCGCAGGACGCCATCGACGCCCTCGGCAAGTCCGAAGATCCGCGCAACCTCGAACCGCGCCTCCAGGAGACCATCCAGCCCTTCCTCGAAAAGCGCGCCAAGTACCTCCTCTATCAATAGCCATGCCGCAACTCACACGTAGATCCTTCCTCCCCGCCCTGGCCTCTCCCCTGCTGGGCGCTCCCCTGCTGGCCGCGCCCGCCGCCAGGCAGCCCAACATCGTCGTCATCCTCGCCGACGACCAGGGCTGGGGCGACCTCTCCGTCCACGGCAACTCCAACCTCTCCACACCCCACATCGATTCGCTCGCCCGCGACGGAGCCATCTTCGACAACTTCTACGTCTGCTCCGTCTGCGCCCCCACCCGCGCCGAGTTCCTCACCGGCCGCTACCACCCGCGCTGCGGCGTGCGCGGCGTCTCCACCGGGCTCGAGCGCCTGAACCTCGACGAACGCACCATCGCCAACGCCTTCCTCGACAGCGGCTACCGCACCGCCGCCTTCGGCAAGTGGCACAGCGGCTCGCAGTTCCCCTACCACCCCAACGCCCGCGGCTTTCAGGAGTACTACGGCTTCACCTCCGGCCACTGGGGCCAATACTTCGACACCGAACTCGACCACAACGGCCGCCTCACCCGCGGCCGCGGCTTCATCATCGACGACCTCACCGATCACGCCCTCCAATTCATCGAACAAAATCGCCGCAATCCGTTCTTCTGCTACCTGCCCCTCAACACGCCGCATTCGCCCATGCAGGTGCCCGACCGCTGGTACCGGAAATTCGCCGATTACCAGCCCAAGATGCTGGCCACCAATCCGCAGCAGGAAGACCTGCTCATGACCCGCGCCGCGCTGGCCATGGTCGAAAACATCGACTACAACGTCGGCCGCGTGCTCTCCCAACTGGAGCGCCTCCAGCTCTCGCGCGACACCGTCGTCGTCTACTTCTCCGATAACGGGCCGAACTCGTGGCGCTGGAATGGCGGCATGAAGGGCCGCAAAGGCTCGCTCGACGAAGGCGGCCTGCGCGCGCCGCTGCTGCTGCGCTACCCGGCCCAGGTCCCCACCGGCCTGCGGCTGCCGCAGATCGCCGGCGCCATCGATCTCTTCCCTACCCTCGCCGCCTTCGCCGGCGTCAACTCGAACGCCGGCAAGCCGCTGGACGGACGCCCCCTCCAACCCTTGCTCCGCACCTCGCCCGGCCCCTGGCCCGAGCGTCTGATCTTCTCCATGCAGAATCGCCGCTCCTCCGTGCGCAGCCAGCGCTTCCGCCTGGACCCCGCCGGCGCTCTCTTCGACATCGAAAGCGACCGCGGCCAGACTCGCAATGCCGCCGCCGAGTTTCCCCAGGAGGCGGCGCGCCTGCAATCCGCCCTCGACCAATGGAACGGCGAGATGCTCCCGCTCGTCGGCAAGGACGATCGCCCCTATACCGCCGGCTTCTCCGAATACACCCTGCTGCCGGCCCGCGACGGCGTGCCTCACGGCGCGGTGAAGCGCTCCTCCATCCACCCCAACTGTTCCTACTTCACCAACTGGCGCTCTACCGCGGACTCCATCACCTGGGACGTCGAAATCGGCCGTGCCGGCCTCTATGAGGCCGCCATCCACTACACCTGCCCCGCCGCCGACACCGGCGCCACCATCGAGCTCTCCTTCGGCGAAGCCCGCACGCAGGCCGTCGTGGACAAGGCCTATGATCCGCCCATCCTCGGCCCCTCGCAGGACCGCGCCCCGCGCACGGAATCCGTAGTGAAGGACTTCATCCCCTTCGCGCTCGGACGCATCCAACTCGCCCGGACGCGCGGCCAGCTCACCCTGCGCGCCACCGACATCCCGCATGCCCAGGCCGCCGAAGTCCGCTACCTCACCCTGCGCTTCATCCGCCCGGCCTGATCCCCGCGCCGCGCCCCTTTCTCGCCGGCCATGCGACGCTCCGCCGCCGGGCGCAAAAATTCGCCCCGCGAGGCCTGCCGGCGCCGCGGGGCGAAGCTGGTTGCATTCGGAATTGAGGGACTATCGCGCCCGGCGGCGGCGCCAGGCCGCCACGCCCAGCAGCCCCAGACCGGAAAGCGTTCCAAAGCAGGTTGCCGGCTCAGGGATTTGCACCTGCGCCGCCTGGTAAGAGATGGAGAGATCGACGCCCACGAAGTGCCCCAATTCCGTGGTCCGTAGGATGTCGAATCTCACCGTATCCCCCGCATTCACCGCCCATCCGTTCAGCGACTGGGCCGGTGCGAGATTGTTCAGGAAGTTGGCTGCCGCGGAATACTCCGCCACACCCAGAACCGAACTCCTGGAAGCCACCAGGACATTGTTGACGTAGAGAAACCAGGAATCATCCCGGCCCTGCGCGTGATAGGCATTCCATGCCTGGCCGGAGATATCGATGAGGCCTGCCCCGGGGCTGGTCCATAGGACGTTGCCGGGCGTATCCACATTCGTGGAGCTGTGGCCGACGATGTCGCCCAATTGAGCCGCCAGAATCGCATTCGCGGGCCCCACCTGCCCCCAGGCGGGCGGTACTGTGCCGTTCTGAGTCGTGGCCCAAAACGTCGAGCCCGTCGTCCCGCCCCAATCCGCCTGGACCCAGCCGAGCGGCGTGACGCCGGCACGGTAGGTCCACGCGCCATTGGGATTCGACGCGAAACTCCAATCCGTTTCGAGGTCGTACAAAATCGCACCCTGGCATGGCGCCCAGAAGGCCGCCAGGGCAAGGAACAAGACGAGTAGCAATCTCCTCATCGATCAATTTCCTCCGTGTGGATGGCCAGCTCCGATAATCTGACCTTGAGGTACTTTACTCTTACTCGTTTCCAATTGGAAGCAGAATCCCGGGCTGCGATGCGCGGCGCTCGCCTCTGCCGCCGCAAGCCAGCCCGCCGCAATCGGGCGCCCGGCCTGACCCAGGCGAAGCTCTGAACTCAAGCCCTCAGCCCATCCCAGGCCCGACAGTCCGGCACGAGTCCGGCGCCGGTGGTTCATTCCCTGTATCTAGGCAGAAGAGTGGGGAGATTGCACGCTGAAAGCACCCACAGGCCCGACCCCTCCACGGAATTCCGGGGCGCGAACGAATTTCCTACTATTTCGTGCAGATTCTCCTTGCTACTCCCTCACTGCGCAGCCTAAGATGGTCCATCTCAATTAGAGGAGGCATCACTGGGATGCTTGCAGTTCGTTTGCCCATTTTCGCCGGCCTGCTTCTCGCGGCCGGCTCCCTGTGCGCTCAACAGGATCAACCGAAGCCGATCACTTCCGTGGCCATGTTCAAGGTCACGCCCGACAAGATGGGCAGCTTCATGGAAACCATGAAGATCTTCCCCCCAGTTCTCGACAAGCTGATGGCCGACGGCTCGCTCCTCGGCTATGGCGTGGACGCGGATGTCCTGCACAGCGGCGGTACGAACGTCGCTTTCTGGATCTCGGGCCCCGGCTTTGCCGCTATCGATAAATCTGAAAAGGCCATCGGCGACGCCATGAAGGCGAACCCCGAAAAGATGAAGCTCGGCTGGGGCGCCACCGATTTCGGCGCTCATCGCGATCTGCTCGTGCGCTCGGTCGAGGGCAAGATGGGCAAGGTGCCGGCCGGTACGCTGCCCTTCACCGACTTCAGCGAGGAAAAGGTAAAGCCCGGCAAGATGCCCGTGGCCATGATGCTCTTCCGCCATTTCGAGAAACCGGTGCTCGACAAGCTGGTGGAGGATGGGGTGATCTACGGCTATTCCGTGGACGTCGAGGCCGTTCACACCTCTGAGCCCGGCAAGATCTGGTTCCTCACCATCATGCCCAACCTCGCAGCCAAGGACAAAGTCCGCGCGGCGATGATGGCTGCCATGGCGAAGATGCCGGAGAGCGACCGCACTGCTCTAGAGGAAATCGAAAAAGACGTCTTCGTAGCCAGCGCCCACCGCGACTCGATCTCGGAAGCGCTCATCTTCAAAACAAAGTAAGATCTGCCATATGCGGGGCGGTGCTGCGGCGCCGCCCTCGCTTCCCAGTTCGGTCCGCCCCGCCTGCCCGGTCTCCATCTCCTTTTCACTGCAGGCCGAAACATGTCCAGCAAAGGCGGTGTGAGTGCGCGCTGTTTGAGCCGCCAGCAAAGAGATGCCGGAGCGCCTGCGCGGTTGATCAGTAGGGGACGTCGAGCGGAGTGCGGACTAGTGTCCGAGCGGTTGGGAGGGGAGGCGGGCATTCGCCCGCGGAGCTTGGGCGGGGGCGGGTTTTAGCCCGCCTTGGGGTGGATCTTGCGAACCCAGACTTCCAGTTGTTGGGCCGGTTGAGAGACGACGCTCTTCGATTTCGGAGGTTGCGAGCCGCCTTGCGTCACCAGGCGAAGCAGGCTCTGCTGGAAGCGGAGGATCTCCTGGAGATTGCTGTTGTCTTCCTGCATAGTACTTGTATTCATCGGCGGATCCAGTGCCTGACTTTAGTCAAAACGGAATTTTCTAGGAAAATTGGACTCAAGGAGCGGGTTGGGCAGGGTTTGGAGGATTGTACGAGGAACAGGGCACGGTGAGGTTTTGGGAGAGGTCTGATCAGAGGAGATCAACTCACGCCCCTTGAGTCCGCCCTGTATATTGACAAACACGCTAGCTCTTATTGCAGGAGGCGTGCCAAACAGAGCTCACGTGCAATCAACAACTTACGAGCGATGCAGCGTTCCAAAACGGGAGCCGTGTCAAAACGGGCCGGACGCCGGATCGATTCCGGGACGGGCCGCTTCGAAAGCCGGCGCAGGGCGGCCCTGAACGCCGGCCGGGCGGCCTGGCGGGGCTAGTTGCGGGGCGTGATCGGCCGGGAGCTGTGGCCGGATTTTGCGTCGTCGATCTGGACGTTGTACTTGGCCAGGATCTGCGCGGTCTGCAGGTCGAGTTGGACGCGGGCGCGGCTGTAGGAGGCCAGTGCGGTGACTTCCCCGCCCTGGGCGGTGGCGAGGTCGCGCTGGGTCTGCACCACCTGGAAGGCGGTGGAGGCGCCGAGGGCGTATTTCTTGTTCTCGGCGTCGAGGGTCTGCTCCTGCAGGCGCCGCTCCTTGACGGCCGATTCATAGCGGGCCTTGGCCTGGATGACGGCGATGAGGGCGTTCTGCACGTTGACGCGCACGTCGTTGATCTGGCGCTGGGCGCCGAGTTCGGACTGGCGGAGGGTGAGCTGATCGCGAACGTAGTCGGCCTGGGCGGTGCGGTTGCGCACGGGGATGGAGAGGTTGAAACCGACGGAGTAGTCGGGGAAGTTGCGGCGCATGATCTGCGCCAGGGCGTTGCCGTAGCCGCCGATGAAGTAGGCGTCGGCGGGGGAGGTGCCGGGCGGGTAGCCGGTGAGCAGGGAGTTCACGGAGCCGGAGAGCGAATTGTTCTGGAAGGCGGCGGTGACGTCGAGCGAAGGCATCAACTGGCTGCGGGAGCCGGACATGGCGATCTTGGTGTTCTCGATGCCGATGCGCGTCTGCTCGAGGTCGGGCCGCGAGGTGAGGGCCGTCTCGACGAGGTCTTTCAGTTTATCGAGCTGTTCGTTGCCGGGCTGGGCCAGGCTGTCGGTGACGATGATGCGGGCCTCAGCCACGCTGGGGCTGGCGACACCGGTGCGGCTGAGGGCGTTCTTGATGATGGTCTCCTGCTGCAGCAGGGCGGTTTCGGAGTTGGTGAGATCCTGCTGGGCCTGGGCGACGCGGGCTTCGGCGCGCACGATTTCGATGGGCGCCAGCGTGCCGATCTGCACCTGCTTCTTGTTGTCCTCGTAAAACTTCTGGGCGACTTCCAGGGCCTTCTTCTTCACCTTGAGATCTTCGTTGAAGCTGACCAGGTCCCAATAGAGATTGACGATGCCGGCGACGGTGACCATCACCTGCTGCTTGAAGGTGAGGTCGCCCACCTTGATGTTGTTCTTGGCGACGCGGATATTGCGGTTGTTCACCGCCAGCCCGAAGCCCTGCAGCAGGCGCTGGGTGAGCTGGACCTGCATGTTGGGGTTCCAGCCGGGATTGATGAGGGAGTTCTTGTTGTTGGAATTGAAGTACGAGTTGTTCCAGACGTAGGTGAAGCTGGTGCCGGTGAGGAAGTTCTGCTGATAGCCGAGGTTGAGCTGGCGGGAGTCGAAGGCCAGCGCGGTGGTGCCGGTGGTGATGGTGTTGGACTGCGGCGAGGAGCGGTGGCCGATGGAGCCGCTGGAGAAGAAGGTGGGATCGAGCGAAGGGATGCTCACGCCGGTCTGCGTGATGACGGTGCCGCCGACGCCGGATTCGCTGGAGGCGGCGGATTGGGCGGAAGAGCCGGTGGTGCCGCCGGTGGTGCCGCCGGTGACCTGGGACTGCACGCTGGCGGTGGAGGCGCGCACGGAGGTGGGCACGCCGCGCAGCAGGCCGCCGGCCTGGGCGCGCAGCAGGTCCACCTGCGCCAACTGCGGGGTGTAGCGGGAGAGTTCGATGTCGAGGTTGTTTTCGAGGGCGATGGCGATGGTGTCGTCGAGGGAGAGATAGAGATTGCCGGCGCGGAGCAGCGAGTCGAGGCGGCTGGAGTTGTCGAGGTTGACGGGCGCGACGCTGGGCTGCTTGTAGGGCCGGGTGAGCACGTTGCCTTCGGCGCGCGGCACGGAGTAGCGGTCCAGGGTGACGCCGGCCGCGGCGGGGGCGGGCGCGGCGGCCTGTCCGGGCTGGCTCTGCTGGGCGAGGCCGGCGGGCATCAGGAGGATGGCGGAAAGAAGCGCGGCCAGGGCGGAACGGAGGGAATTCATGGGTTGGACTTCCTGCATGGAATCAATTGGTATGCGATTTGAGGTCAAAACTGGAAGACGCTCTCGGAGACGGATATGTTCCTGAAAAACAAGACTATGGTATCGCAGCCGGTACCCCTGCCGCCGCCGCCGGGTGTCCGGAAGCGGACAGTTCCTGGCCGGGGATGGGACGCCTTGCGCGTGCCTTGATAGACTAATGCAGAAGTGGCACTCACCAGCGAAACCCTGCTCGACATCTTCCGCGCCACGGGCGCCTATCTGAAAGGACACTTCCGGCTGTCCAGCGGGTTACACTCGCCGGAATATTTGCAGTGCGCTTTAGTGCTGCAGCATCCGGAGCACGCCGAGGCGTGCGGCCAGGCTCTGGCCGCGGCGCTGGCCGAGGCGGCCGGGGCGAGACCGGACGTGGTGGTGTCGCCGGCCATGGGCGGCCTGATGATCGGCCACGAGGTGGCGCGGGCGTTCCGCGTGCGGCATATCTTCACGGAGCGCGATGCGGAGCGGAAGATGACGCTGCGGCGGGGCTTCGCGGTGCAGCCGGGCGAAAAGGCGGTGATCATTGAAGACGTCATCACGACCGGCGGGTCGTCGCTGGAAGTGGTGGAGTTGTTGAAAGCGGCGGGGGTGGAGGTGATCGGCGCCGGCTCGGTGATCGACCGCAGCGGCGGAAAGGCAGACCTGGGCGTGAAGCGCGTGGCGCTGGCGACCTTGCAGGTGACCACCTATCCGCCCGAAGCGTGCCCGCTGTGCGCGCAGGGCATCCCGGTGGTGAAGCCGGGTTCGCGTCCGGTGTAGCGCCATGCGGCGCATCCGCATCACGGTGGCCTATGACGGCACGGAGTACCACGGCTGGCAGGTGCAGCCGGGGCTGGAGACCGTGCAGGGCTGGCTGGAGCGGGTATTGACGGAGATCGAGAGCGCGCAGGTGGACGTGCATGGCAGCGGGCGCACGGACGCGGGCGTGCACGCGGTGGGACAGGTGGCGGCATTCTCGCTGGAGAACCCGATTCCATGCGACAACCTGCGGCGCGCGATGAACCGGCTGCTGCCGCGCGACATCCGCGTGATGGACGTGGCCGAGGCCGCGCCGGAGTTTCACCCGCGCTTTCAGGCCAAGGCGAAGACCTATGAATACCGGCTGTGGCGCGGCGAAATCTGCCCGCCGATGAAGCGCCTCTATGTGTGCCATCATCCCTATCCGCTGGATGAAGCGGCGATGATGCAGATGGCCCCGCTCTATGAGGGTGAGCACGATTTTACGGCGTTCGCGGCGGCCGATGAGAAAGACGCGCTGGGCGCGTCGAAGGTGCGCCAGGTGCTGAGCGCCCGGCTGTGGCGCGAAGGCGATGAGTTGATTTTCCGCGTCCGCGGCAGCGGCTTTCTGAAGCACATGGTGCGGATGATGACAGGCACCCTGGTGGAGGTGGGCAAGGGGAACCTGGCCCGCGCGGATTTTCTGGCGCGGTTGGAAGCGGGCTTCGCAGGAAAGGCCGGGCCGGCGATGCCGGCGACGGGATTGTGTTTGATCAGCGTGGAGTACTAAAGCAATGAAACGAATCTTATCTACCTTCTTATTCACAGCGGCGATCGCCTGCGGGCAGGCGGTGCCGGTGATCTTCGATACGGACATGGGCAACGACATCGACGACGCGCTGGCGCTGGCGATGCTGCATTCGCTGGAGTCGCGCGGCGAGGTGAAGCTGCTGGCCGTGACGGTGACGAAAGACAACGTCTGGGCGGCGCGCTACGTGAGCGCCGTGAATACCTTTTACGGCCGCGGGCAGGTTCCGGTGGGGATAGTGAAGGACGGGCCGACGAAGGGCGAGGGCAAGTACCTGAGGCAGGCCATCGAGAAGGGCGGTTGGAAGTACTCGGACACGAAGGAAGAGGCCGTCGCGCTGCTGGAGCGGACGCTGAAGTCGCAGGCCGATGGGAGCGTGGTGGTGGTGCAGGTGGGCTTCTCGACGAACCTGGCGCGCCTGCTGGCTTTGCCCGGCGGCAAAGAGCTGGTGCGGAAAAAAGTGAAGCTGTTG
Source organism: Acidobacteriota bacterium (assembly GCA_016213725.1). Taxonomy (GTDB): domain Bacteria; phylum Acidobacteriota; class Terriglobia; order Bryobacterales; family Bryobacteraceae; genus Paludibaculum. Next base: position 10,324 of record JACQZS010000326.1, read on the forward strand.
AGCCTGATGGCCGGAGATTTTACAGGCGCCGGGCCGGAATACAACGTAAGAGAAGATGTGAAGTCCTGCCGGAAAGTGGCTGATGAGTGGCCTACGCCGATGGTATGGAGCGGCTTTGAGATCGGCCGCACGGTGAAGTTCCCGGCCCGGTCGATTGAGCACGATTTCGGCTGGGCGTCGAAAAATCCGGTGGTGGACGGGTACAAGGCGTACATGAAATTCCCGTACGACCGCGAGACCTGGGACCTGACGTCGGTGCTGTACGCGGTGCGGCCGGATGGCGGGTACTTCGGGCTGTCCGCGGCGGGCGAGGTGCAGGTGGACGAGAAGGGCAACACGCGGTTCGAGGCCGCGGCCGGGGGCCGGAGCCGGTATCTGACGTGGAATGACACGCAGCGGGCGCGGTCACTGGAAGCGCTGGTCTGGCTGGCGACTCAGCCTGCAAAGTGAAGCCGTGCGAAACTGGAGAGTACGATGAGCGAGAAATTGACTTCCCCGCTTCCGCCCCTGCCGCCGGTGGGCAAGTGGCTGCCCGCGGTGGCGCTGGCGTGGCTGGTGCCGGGCGGCGGGCATTTCCTCCTGAAGCGGCACTACCGGGGCGCCATTCTGGGCGGCTCGACGTTGATCCTGTTCCTGCTGGGCGTGGCCATGCGCGGCTATATGTTCCAGCCGATGACCGGCGACCTGCTCACCACGATCATCTACGTGGGCGGCTACCTGGCCGACTGGGCGACGGGCGTGCTGTACATCCTGGCGCGGATGCTGGGCTATGAGGCGGCCGACGTGGCCGGGCACACGGTGGACTACGGGACGAAGCTGATTGTGATCGCCGGCCTGTTCAACGTTCTGGCGATGGTGGACGCCTTTGAGATCGCCTCGGGCAGGAAGGACTGAGCGCCATGCCGAAGATCAACTTTTCGCTGAACCATTTTGAAGTGACGATGCTGCTGGCGCTGCTGATATCGGCGGTGCTGGGCGTGGTGTCGAAGAAGACCGACCGGGAGAGGCTGGAGTACGGACTGCGGTCGATGGGTTGGTTTCTGGTGACGGTGTTCGGGATGGGGTGGTTGATGTACCTGGGGCACCGGTAAACACACTACGGCCCTGGTGCGGGGATGGACTCCCTGAGGAGGCCCCGCTCTCACGCCCGGGGGAATTCTCTGGTGGCGCCTTCGGCGCGCCCATTTTCTTATTCGCCCGGCGGGATGCAGTTCGAAACTGACCATCCCGCCGTATTTCTTCGGGCTCATCAGGACTTACCTTCGAGCGCTTATGACCCTGCTTCCTCTTGCGAGGATCTGAGGCTGCCTGGATTGGAAACCGCCGCAGCGGCCGCCTTACTCGAGGCGA
>JACQZS010000009.1 GCA_016213725.1 Acidobacteriota bacterium
CTGGGGCATTTCAATGCCGGCCTTCTTGGCTTCTTCGCGAACCTTGGCAAAGACGGCCTGGCGCTCTTCCTGGGAGAGTTCCATCATGTTCTTGCCGGCGAGAGCCTTCTGCATGATTGCGGCCATTTTCTTCTGCTGATCTGGAGTGAGGCTGGAGTTGGCTCCGCCGCCACCCATGTTGAAGGCCATGCGGCGCTGGCCGCCTTCGCCGCCTTCCCCGCCCTGCTGCATTCCGCCTTGCATGACGACCATTTGCGGGCCGCCGCTACCACCCATTTGGGCACCACCACCCATCTGGGCACCACCACCCATCTGGGCACCACCACCCATCTGGGCACCACCCATGGCGGACATGCCGGGGAAACCGCCGGCGAACATGGAGGTGGAGGCGCTGGCGATCGGTTTCTTGCGGTTTTCTTCCGCGGTGGCGAGGATGCGCGCGATCTGGTCGGGCTTGGCGCCGAGGGCGGAGAGCAGCTGAGGCATGTCGATGGAGAAGATAACGTCGAACTTCTTACCGGGGTCGGAAGAGAAGACGTTGGCGCTGGCCGTGCCGCTCATGGATTTAATCTTGCCGTTGAAGACCTTGCCGGCGAGGGCATCGAGGCGCATGAGCGCGTCCTGGCCTTCGCGCAGGTTGGCGCGGTCGAGTTCGCCGACGCGGGCGATGATCTCGAGTTCGGAGAGGTCGAGCACGTCGGCGACGGGCATGCCGGGCTGGACCTGGTCGCCTTCGCGGATGTCGGGCACCTGGGTACCGAACATGCCGGAGAATCCGGCCCGATTCTGCTTGATGGCGACGAGACCGCTGATTGGGGAAAGAAGCTTGACCTGAGAAAGGCGCTGTTTTTCGCGGTTGATATCGAGGACGTTGCGGTTGCGCCGTTCGCGCAGGACGTTTAATTCTGCGAGAGCCTGTTCCTGCTTGCTCTTGATGTCGCTTTCGAGCTGTTTGAGGCGGCGCTGGGCCTCTTCGAGGTTGAGCTTGTTCTTTTTCTGGTCGATGGTGGAAAGCAGCTCGTTCTTCTTGACTTCGAGTTCGGCGCGGCGGACGGAGTAACGGGCTTTGAGGAGGTCTACCTGATCCTGATTGTTGCGGATGGCGAGGTCGGCCTGGGCCTTCTTGACCTGCTCGTCCACCTGTTCGAGTTCGAGCTGGCGGGACTCGAGGCGGCTGATGACTTCGGAGTCGTCGAACTCGACGATCAGGTTCTTTTCCCGGGCCAGGGAGCCGAGCGGAGCGAGGCGGGTGACCTGAACGGTGCCGAAGAGGTTGGGGGCGGTGAGCGAAGCCGTGCGGACGGCGCGCAGCTCACCGCGGGTGAAGCTGCGGACCACGACGTCGCCGCGGCGGACGTGGGTGGTGGGCACGGACTGCTGGCGGCTAGGCAGGCCTTGGAAGAAACGGTAGATGCCATAGCCGGCGCCGGCGATGACGGCCACCAGAATCAGACGGAAGACGACTTTCTTCATAGCGTGAATCTCACTTGCGGGCCTGTGGAGGGGATGAGCCGGTCAGAACAGGTCACAGTTTCTTGGACCTCTTGGCTGCCTCGGCTGGGTTTTCAAGAGCGATGCGTTCGCCTTCCTTGAGACCCTGTAAAACGATGATGTCGGAGTCGTTGCGCTTGCCCACCTGGATGGGGCGGGATTCCCAGCGGGTTTCACCGCGCTGGACCCAGACATGGGGCTTGCCAGCCTGGAGGAAGCTGGCCTTATTCGGAATGAGGAGGACGCCGGGCTGGCTTTCGATGAGGACGACACCGGTGGCGCTCATGCCGGGCCGCAGCCGGGGATCGACGGACTTGAGGGTGGCGCGGGCCGGGAAGGTCTTCTCATTGGCGCCGCCGAAACCGCGGAAGTTGAGGCTGGCGATGGGGCTGATCCAATCGAGGACGGCGTCGAACTCCTTGTCCTGAATGGCGTCGATGCGGACCTTGACGGTCTGGCCCATCGGGATCTTGCCACGGTCGACTTCTTCGAGCTTGAGTTCAAGGCGCATTTCGGAGAGATCGGGGATCTCGGCGATGGCGGCGCCGGTCCAGGCGCTGTCGCCTTCCTTGAACGAGGGCGGGGTCTGGCCCCAGTTGCCCTGGGCGCGGAAGTTGGGCAGGACGTTGAGGATGCCGTCTGAAGGAGCGCGGATGGACATCTTGGTGAGGTAGCCCTTGACGCGGTCCATGTCGCGGAGGGTTTTGTTCTTGCGGGAGTCGAGGCGTTCGAGGTCGGCCTGCTGGGTGACGTCGTGGCTGCGGACGGTGGCCTTGGTCTGCTCGAGGGAGCCCTTGCTGAGCCCCACTTCGATGCGGTTCTTGGCGCCTTCGATTTCGGAGAGGATTTCCGCCTTGGATGCCTCCAGTTCGGCGCGCTGGACGTCGTACTGGCCGGTCATCATGTTCATGGCGTCCTGTTCGTCCGTGATCTTGTGGCTGGCCTTGGTCTGGACGATTTCGCTTTCGACGGTACGGGTGCTGGTGACGAAGTTCAGGTAGTAGTTCTCGTACTGGGCGGTGTCGAATTCGACCACCACTTCGCCGGCCTTGATGGGCTTGCCGGATTCGGCGAGCTTGACGATGCGGGGATTGGGCACCTGCGGAGCGGAAAGGATGACCGACCGCGTGGAGCGGATTTCGCCACGGGCCCGGACGGTGATGGTGAATTCACCCTTGCGGACGCCGACGGTGGCTACTTCGATAGGCTTGGAAGCCGTGTAGCGGTAAGCGGCATAACCGCCGCCGGATAGAACCAGGAGGAGGACAATCCAGGCAATAATCCGGCCCTTGTTGCTCGTCTGGCCGAGTTTCTTGGAGGGCTTAAGATCTTTAGACATGCAGAACTCCGGGGAGGGATTGGCGCAGGATGGCGGCCTCGGGGCAGCGCATCATGGCGGGCGCGGCGCTGGCTGAGCGGGTGGGCTCGGCGCCGGCGGGGGCGGGACGATCGATGGCAATCACATCGCCGGCTCTGATGCCGGAGAGGATGGCGGCCTTGACGTTGTTGGTCAAGCCGAGTTCGACTGGCCGCTTTTCGAAACCTGTGGCGGCACGGAGATAGACAAAAGGCTTGCCGTCGCCGTCCTGGAAGATGGACTCCAGCGGGGCCAGCGTAGAGTTATCGACGGATTCGAGAATGATGTCGACGCTGACGCTGAGGTCGGGAATCACGCGGGGATCCATCCTGTCGAGCTTGAGAAAGACCGGGATTTCCTTGAAGAAACTGGCGCGCATGCGGCCGGGGTTGGTGATGGCGCCGATGGAGGTGACGTGCGCGGGCAGCTCGAGGCCGGGGTAGGCGTCGAAGCGGAGGACGGCCTTGGCGCCAACGCGGACGCCCTCGACATCGGTCTGGTTGACGGTGGCCGAGACGAGCATGGAAGTGGGATCGACGATGCGGGCAAACATCTGGCCCGGGAAGATCTGGTCACCCTGCTGGATCTGGGCGAACTCGCTGCCGCGCATGGTGTTCTCCATGACGAGCATGCCGTCCATGGGGGATTTGATGGCCATCAGCTCGACGTTGCGCTCGGCGCGCTTGAGTTCGACCTTGGACTGTTCGAGGTCGATTTCAGCGTTGCGGCGCTGGCTCTTGAGGCTGACTTCCTGATAAGGGACCTGGAACTCGTACTGCTTGAGGCGGGCCTGCGCCTCCTCGAGGGTCAGCTTGAGGAGTTCGGCATCAATGACGGACCGCACGGGGGTGGTCTTGAGGTCGAGTTGAGCCTTGGAGACGTTGCCCTTGGAGAGCTGGATGTTCTGGTCGTAGGATTTGCGGGCGACTTCGACCTGGGCGTCGAGGGAGCGCATGGTGCGTTCCGACTGTTCGACGGTGGCCTTATAGTCGTCCAGGCGCTGGACCTGGTACTGAGTGTCGAACTCGGCTATCGTGTCGCCCTTCCGGACGAGGGAGCCGGGCTTGGCGACACTCTGGAGCACCTGCATGAAGTCGCTCATGCCGCCGCTCATCCGGTCGCCACCACCGCCGCCACCACCGCCGCCGCCACCACCGCCACCGGATGAACCGGACGAGCCGGAGGAGGCGGAAGACGCCGACGAGGCGGAACCGGACGAGGAACCGGACGAGGCGGAAGACTTGGAAGCGCTGGCGCTGGAGGAGGAGAAGCGATTGGACGCTCCGCGGAAGGAGGACGTAGAGGACGTACCGGAGCCCGAAGACATGGAACTAGAGCCGGCAGATCCGGTGGAGGAAGCGGACGCACTCGCGGAACCGCCGGAAGAACCGGTGCCGCTGCCGCCAGTGCGGGAGCCGCCGCCGGTGCGGCCTTCCATGCTGCCGCTGGATTCGATGGTGACCATCATGCCGCGTCCGCCGCCGGAGACCGAAACGGTTGCGCCGCCGCCGCGCCCGCCGCGCAACTGCGGGGCGATCAGTGCGGAGAATTTCTCAGCGGTGGTGGCGCCGGTGAGCCGGAGGGTCTTCTGAAGCGGACCGCTGCCGACAGTCACGGTGCGCACGGCGACGATACCTCCGCCCCCGCCCGAAGCCGCCGGGCTGAATGCGTAACGGTAGGCCAGGTAGCCGCCAACGGCGACCAGGACCAGTATGAGGAGGGCCACAGCGCTGGAGCGCTTGGGCCGCGCATGGACCGGAGAAGCCGGCGGCGCCTGGCGCTCGGGAGTGGGCGATGTGTTCATCTGCGGCTGCATGGGTATCGATCCTCGCGGGTCGCGCTCATCAATTTTTGTGGAAGTGGCTGCAAACGCGCAACATAGGTCCCAGGGACCAACGGCGGCACAGGTGCTTCCAAGTGATAAAGACGGTCGGTACTATCAAAAGGTTATGCCCTCCGGCAAAGTTGGCGGGCCGGGGCATCCGAGCCAACAAGTGAGCGGGCAGGGGCCCTGGCAAAAAAGAAGATTCATTCATTTTTAGCCCTGCGACGCCAGTCGAAAAGGACGATTCCGGCAGCCACGGAGACGTTGAGCGAGGCGATCTGGCCTGCCATCGGGATCCGCAGCAGGAAATCGCAATGGCGGCGGGTGTGTTCGTGGAGTCCGTGCCCCTCACCGCCTAGGACGAGGACGGAGGCGGCGGAGAAGTTGACGTCGTGGTAAACCTCTGTTCCTCGTTCGTCGAGGCCGTAGATCCAGTAGCCGGCTTCCTTGAGGGTTTCCAGCGCCCGGTTCACGTTAGGGACGCGAACAACAGGCAAAAGAGCGAGGGCGCCGGCGGCGGCTTTGGCCACGGTTTCCGTCAGTCCGACGGCGCGGCGTTCGGGGATGATGACGCCGGAGGCGCCGGCGGCGTGCGCGGAGCGGACGATGGCGCCGAGGTTGTGCGGGTCCTCCACTCCGTCCAGGACAAGCAGAAGACCGGCGGAGGAGATGATATCTTCCAGCGAATAAGTCTTTTGGGATGAATGGACAGCGACGACGCCCTGATGCGGGAGGCCCTTGACGAGACGATCGAGGGAGTCGCGGGTTTCGAAGCGGACAGGGATGCGGGCTTCGCGGCAGAGTTCGATGATCTCCTGGAGCCGGGGACCACCGGCGCCTTTGACGAGGTGGACGCGGTCCACGGGCTGGCCGGCGCGGAGCGCTTCGCGCACGGGGTGAATTCCGGCGATGAATGCCACGGAACCATTGTAACTCGGAAGAAGAACAAAGCGAATAGAATGAACTGGTTCTGAAGAGGAGTAAAACATTCTCTCTAGTTTTTGTTGACGTTGTGCGCGGGGGGCATTAGGATGGCGATAGGCAGTTCAACAATGGCGACGGCAGCAGCCCGGCCTCAGCCGGTAGACATTCCGAACAAGCTTTATTTCCGTATCGGCGACGTGAGCCGGCTGACGGGAATCAAGCCTTACGTATTGCGTTATTGGGAGACGGAGTTCGGGACGCTCTCGCCGAAGAAATCGGGCACGAACCAGCGCCTATACAAGCGCAAGGACGTGGAACTGGTGCTGGAGATCAAGCACCTGCTGTATGAGAAGCGCTACACGATCGAAGGCGCTCGAACCTTCCTGCAGCAGAAACGGGGCGCGAACAAAGCTGCGTTGCAGCCGCCGGCCCCGATGCCGACGAGCCAGAGTTCGCTGTTTGGGCCGGAACCGGCACAAAAAGGCGCCAATTTGAGCCCCGTGAAGGCCGAATTGAAGGCGATTCTGGCGCTGCTGAGTTAGCCGGCGGACGGTTTTCCATAGAAGCGCCGCGATTCCCCCATGACCACCATTCCCGTTGCGGTTGAAGGTGTGCTGGCCGGCACCGTCCTGGCGGCGGCGGCAACCGACCTGCGCAGCCGCAACATCCCCAACTGGTTGACGCTGGGGGCCATGGCGGCGGGCTTTGTGCTGAACACATGGCTCCGCGGGTGGCCGGGGCTGAAATTCGCGGCGCTGGGTTTCGGGCTGGCGGCGCTGATCTTCATCCCGCTGTTCGTGATGCGCTGGCTGGGGGGCGGAGACGTGAAACTGATGGCGGCGGTGGGGGCACTGGCGGGCAGCCAGAACCTGTTGGCGGTGTTTCTGCTGGATGCGGTGCTGGGCGGGGCGGTAGCGGTTGGGGTGATCGTGGCGAAGGGCAAGCTGTGGCGGACGCTGAAGAACCTGCCGCGGATCTTCTCGAAGGACCGGCCCGCGGAGTTGCAGGCCGGCCATGAAGAGTCCGTGGGGATGCCGCGGGCGGTAACGATCGCGGCGGCGACGCTGATCGTGCTGTGGATGCTCAACAGATAATCACTGACCGATAATCACTGAAGGACCGGCAGCGTGAGGCTGCTGGCAGTGGCGGCGCCGCGGTAGACGCGCTGGGTGGCCTTGATGAAGTCGTCGCTCTTGGCGTCCTGGATGGGCATGAACTTCTGGGGATTCCGGTCTGTGAGCGGGAACCAGGAACTCTGCACCTGAACCATGAGCCGATGTCCGCGGCGGAAGGTGTGGAAGACGTCGGGGAGTTCGAACTCCACTTTCTCCACCTTGCCGGGCGTGAAGGCCTGGGGCTTGTCGAAACCATTGCGGAATTTACCGCGGAAGGGCTCGCCGCGGACGAGCATCTGGTAGCCGGCCATGCGGATATTGGCGGGATTGGGATAAGGATCGGGCGCATCGTTGGGGAAGACGTCGATGAGTTTGACGACCCAATCGGAGTCAGTGCCGGTGGTGGAGACGTAGAGGGTGGCTTTGAGGGGGCCGGCGATGGTGAGGTCGGCTTCCAGCGCGTCGGTCTGGTAGACGAGGACGTCGGGGCGGGCGGCGGCGTGGCGCTGGTCGTCGGTCATGTAGTTGTAGTTCATGCCGCGATCGATGTAGGGGAGGAAGGGGACGGGCTTGTTGGGATCGCTGACGTATTCGTCGTAGGCGGAGGCGGAGGGAGCGGCGCCGGCGAGGCGGCCGGCGGACTCGAAGTAGAAGGCGCGGGGCGTGGTCTGCCGGGGCGGCCAGGCGTCCATCCTGTGCCATTCATTGCGGCCGGTTTCGAAGACGTAGGCCTCAGGGAGTTTGTTGCCGTCGCCCTTGCCCTTGAGGTGGAAGAGGAAGAAGGGGAACTCGATCTCGTCCTGGAAGAACTTGGAAGTATTGGTGGCGAAGCTGACGTTGCCGAGGGCGGAACCGTCGGTGCGGGCCCAGCCGCCGTGGCTCCAGGGGCCCTCGACGAGCATATTGGTGGCGCCGGGGTTCTGCTTTTCGGCGGCGCCGTAGAGGCGCAGCGGCCCGAAGACGTCTTCGGCGTCGAACCAGCCGCCGACGGTGAGCATGGCGGGCTTGAGGCTGGTGACGTAGGGGCGGAGGTCGCGGGATTTCCAGAAGTCGTTGTAGGTGTCGTTGCCGATGAGGTCCTTCCAGAACTCGACCTGCCCCTTGAAGAGTTTCTCGTCGTAGTTGGGCAGGCCGCCGATGGAGAGGTGGAACTGGTAGGCGTCGGGGGTATCCATCTCGAACCTGGAGCCGGCGACGAGGGGCTTGTCGGACTTGGGCCGGCCGAAGGAGCCGAGGACGTTGAAGGCGTGGGTGAGGAAGAGGACGCCGTTGTGACGGAAGTCGTCACCGATGAACCAATTGAGAACGGGCGCCTGAGGGGAGGTGGCCTTGAGGGAGGGGTGAGAGTCGAGGGCGCCCTGGGCGGCATAGAAGCCGGGATAGGAGATGCCGTACATGCCGGCGCGGCCGTTGTTGTTGGGCACGTTTTTCACGAGCCAGTCGAGGGAGTCGTAGGTATCGCTGGATTCGTCCACGTCCTGGTTGGATTTCTTGTTGGGGATGTGGGGCCGCACGTGAACGAAAGTACCTTCGCTGCGGCCTTTGCCGCGGACATCCTGGTAGACGAAGATGAAGCCTTCGCGCATGAATTTCTCGCTGGCGGGACCGAGGGAGGTGCGGTAGTTCTCGGCGCCGTAAGGGGAGACGGTGTAAGGGGTGCGATTGAGGAGGATGGGATACTGCTGGCTCTTGTCTTTGGGCGAGTAAACGGTGGTGAAGAGCTTCACGCCGTCGCGCATGGCGATGAGTTGTTCGGTCTTGGTGTAGTGCTGGCGGATGTAGCCGGCGCGATCCTGGACGGGCGGGGAGAGGGGCTGTGCGGGCTGTTGACCGCGTTGGGCAACCACGGCGGCAGAGCCGGCGAGGATCAGAATCAGAGTACGGAACATGGCGGAGACTCCTTACGCGCGGAAGAGGGTGAAGAGGCGATAGGCGCCGGCGAAACTGGCTTCGGACATCCAACGGCCCAGGCTGGTGGAGTACATGAGGATGAGCAGGAGGAGGAAGCCAAAGCGGCTGATTTCGATGTAGGCGCTCAAGGGAATACGAGCGGCGATGAGGAACTTGGAGCCGTCGAGCGGAGGGATGGGGACGAGATTGAAGAGGGCGAGGAAGAGGCTGATGTAGGCGGCGCGGAAGAGGATTTCCGTACCGCCGCCCCAGAGGTGGGAGACGAGGGCCAGCAGGGCGGCGAAGACGATGTTGCTGGCGGGTCCGGCGAGGGCCACGGCGAGGAGGCCGTTGGGTCCGCCGCGAAGTTTGGAGGGATTGGTGTTGACGGCGCGGCCCCAGCCGAAGAAGACGCCACCGAACAGGGAGGAGAGGAGAGGGACGAAGACGGTGCCCATCCAATCGACGTGGGCGAGGGGATTGAGGGTAACGCGGCCTTCGAGGCGAGGGGTGTCGTCGCCGAGGCGGTCGGCGACGAATGCGTGGGCGAACTCGTGGGGAGTGGTGAGGATCCAGAAGATCAGAACGTCGAGGAGAGCCCTCGCGAAATCAATGTGCATTCAGATTCCTTGTGGGCCGCCGGCGGAGTGCCAGCCGGGCGGCGGGGAGCGCCAAGCGATGGAGATCGCGCGGCGTATCCTTCCATGCTACACTCCGCGCTTTGAGGAGCGTGGAAAGAACATGGAGGATCTCTTTGGCGGGACAGCGATGGCCGAAGGGTACGCGAGTGCGCGGCCGGCAGTGCATGCGCTGATTCTGGCGGAGGTGTGGAAGGCACTCGAGTGGAACCGGCGGCCGGGTTGGGCTCTGGATGTAGGGTGCGGCGCGGGGCTTTCGACGCGGGCGCTGAGGCCGTGGAGCGAGCGCTGCGTGGGCTTGGAACCGGCGCAGGAGATGCTGCGGGTGGCCCGGAGAGAGGCGGCGGAGGCGCGGCTTGTGGGCGGAAGCGCGGAGTGCCTGCCGCTGCGGGCGGAGAGCGTAAGCCTGATTTCGGCGGCGGGCTCATTGAACTTCTGCAACGTGGAGCGCGCATTTGAGGAGATGCGCAGAGTGCTGGCGGGCGGCGGCGCGCTGGTGGTGTACGATTTTTCGCCGGGCCGCCGGATGCGGGTTTCAGAGCGCCTGGAGCGGTGGTTTGAGGAGTTTCAGCTGCGCTATCCGCGGCCCGCGCAGGGAGGCGTACACCTGGATCCAGCCAGGCTGGCCGAACTGGCGAGCGGCTTCGAACGCGGACAGCACTCCGAGTTTGAAGGCAGCCTGAAGCTGGAGGCCGACTTCTATGCGCGCTACATGATGACGGAGACGAACGTAGCGCATGCGGTACGGCAGGGCGTGGGATTGGGCGGGATCAGGGAATGGGTAGAAACGACGCTGCGGCCGGTGTTTGAAGGCCGGCCGCAGGAAGTCGTGTTCGAAGGCTACTGGGCAGTGTTCTACAAACCTAGTTCGGAGAGGATCCGGTTGGCCTTGTAAACCTTGCCTAGCGCTTCGGCGATGCCCTGGCTGGCGACGTGGACGGAGCGTTCGTTGGCCATGCCGTAGATGAAGCGGTTGTGCATGGCTTCGTAGTTGGAGTCGAAGACGATGCCGATGACTTCGCCGCGGGTGTTGACGGTAGGGCTGCCGGAGTTGCCGCCGATGATGTCGGCAGTGGTGACGAAGTTGAAGGGAGTGGCGAGCTTGAGGGCGGGCTTGGAGTCGAGCCATCGCTGGGGGAGCTTGAAGGGTTCTTCGCCGGTGGCGTGACGGTACATGCCGGCGAAGTCGACCATGGAGGGCACGGGCTCATTCTGAGCGTCGCGGTAGTTCTTGACGGCGCCGAAGGAGAAGCGGAGAGTGCCAGTGGCGTCGGGGTAGGCGGACGCGCCATAGAGGGTGAAGCGGGCGCGGGCGATGCGGGATGCGGCGGCGCGCTCGACGGCGTCGAGGCGATCGTCGTAGACCTTGCGGATGGCGCGGGCGGCGGGATCGATGAGGCGGACAAGCTGAATCATGCCGTCCTGGGAGGCGGCGAGGGCGGCGGGGTCAGAGGCGAGGCGCTGGCGCTCGGCGACGTCGGTGAGTTTGCTGGAGTTGACGTAAGCAGCGGCGGCTTCAGCCGGGGTGCGGCCGGCGAGGATCTGCTTGACGAGAGGGTGATCCGCGCTGAGTTCGGCGGAGATCATCTCAAAGTACTTCTGGAGCATGAGGGCTTCGAGGGCCGGCGTGATGGGGGCGGAGGAGAAGAGGCGGAGCTGCAGCGAAGGCAGCGCGGCGTCACTGAATTCGCGGAGGCGCTGATCGTTGGGCTTGGCCTTCTCTTGCGAGAGGCGGACAAGATTGCGGGCGATGGAGAAGAGATCGCAGAGCGCGGCGCCGGATTCCAGCAGGTACTCGCTGGACTGGCTGCGCCAGGCGGAATAGGCGCCGGCGATCTCATCGAAGGCCGGACCCACTTCCTGCGCGGCCTGGGGATTGGCGGCAATGGCGGCGCGCAGCTTGTCCTCGAGTTGCTTTTTTTCGCTGAAGAAGGCGGGGTTATTGAGGCCTTTGAACTCGCCGTCGCGGACCTTGAAGGAGTTCTCGGCGCCGAAGAGCTTGTCGCGGGCGAGGCGCTTGTTTTCCGGACTGACGGCGCCGTACTGCTTGAGCGACTTGATGATGGAGCCGAGCATGCGGAGGGTGCGGGGATAGCTGACGTCGCGCATGTAGGCGAACTGGGCGAGGGTGATGAAGCGGTCGGTCGAGCCGGGGTGGCCGGAGATGAGGGCGAGTTCGCCATCCTTCACGCCGGTCTTGGACCAGGCAAGGTGGTGCGGCGTGGCGGCAGGCTTGCCATTTTCGTAGGCGCGAAGGAAGGTGATATCGAGGTCGTAGCGCGGGTACGTGAAATTGTCGGGATCTCCGCCGAAGAAGGCGATGGCTTCCTCGGGCGCGAAGACGAGGCGGACGTCGGTGTATTTCCTGTACTGGTAGAGGTGATACAGGGCGCCGGAGTAGAGCGTGACGACGTTGCAGGCTCCGCCGTGGGCGGCGACGCATTCCTTTTCCGTAGCGGACATGGCGGCGCGGCGCTGCTGGGCGGCGTCGGCCGAGTCGGGCTTGGCGGTGACGGCGGCGTTGATCCTGGAGGTGACGTCGGAGATATCGAGCAGCACCTGGACTTCGAGGCCGGGGCACTTCAGCTCGGCGTCGGGCGAGGCGGCGTAGAAGCCGTCGCGCATATAGTTGTGCTCCTTGGAGCTGACGTTCTGGATGCAGCGCGAGGCGACGTGGTGGTTCGTGAAAATGAGGCCTTGCGGGGAGACGAAGGAGCCGGAACCGCCGCCGAAGCGGACGGAGGAGAGGCGCAGGTGATCGAGGAGGTCCTGCGAGGGCGTGAACTTGAAGCGGGCGGAGAGCTGGTCTTTGGGGACGGCGTTGAACAGCCACATGCCCTCGTCGGCGAGCAGGGCGGCGGGCAGGAGAAGCGCGAGGCAGAGTGATCTCTTCATAGATGATTCCTATTCATACTTTAGGATACCGTTACCCGAAGTGCGTAGTGCAGGAGAATGGAAAGTGATGACAGACCGGCAAACGGCGGTGCGTCGAGGGCTGAGGCTTGAGTACCTGACGCTGGGCTACAACGTGGTGGAAGCAGTGGTGTCGATGGTGAGCGGCGTATTGGCCGGCAGCATCGCGCTGGTTGGTTTCGGGGTGGACGCGGTGATCGAGAGCATCTCGGGCTCGGTGATGCTGTGGCGGCTGAAGTCGGACGATCATCACAAGCGGGAGGAGTTCGAGCAGAGAGCGCTGAAGCTGATTGGGGCGTCGTTTCTGGTGCTGGCGGCGTATGTGGGCTATGAGGCGGTGGAGAGGCTGTGGACGCGAGAGGCGCCGGAGCGTTCGATACCAGGGATTGTGATCGCATGCTGCTCGCTGGCGATCATGCCGGTGCTGGCGCGGAGGAAGCGGGCGGTGGGGCACGAGATTCAGAGCGCGGCGATGGTGGCGGATTCGCGGCAGACGGAGCTGTGCAGCTGGCTGTCGGCGATTCTACTGGGCGGGCTGGTGCTGAATGCAGCGATGGGATGGTGGTGGGCCGATCCGGTGGCTGGACTGCTGATGGTCCCGATCATTGCCCGGGAGGGTGTATCGGCACTGAGGGGACAGGGCTGCCACTGCCACGGTCAATGCCACTGAGGGTCAGTTCTTCTTCTTGGCGGGCTCAGTCTTCGCAGGTTGGGTCTTGGGCGGATCCGGCGTGATGGAGGGCGGCGTGGTTTTGGATTCGGGCTTCTTGCCGTCTTCGGACTCTGGGAAGACGATATCGCTTTCGACCTGAAGAATCTGCGATTCGACCTGGAACTTGCGGTAATTGCGGAAGTCGATTTCGTTGCGGACGCAATCGAACGAGCCGCGGACGCAGGCTAGATTCTCGCTCTTGACGGGGAGGAGGACGCGCTGGCCGGAGAGGGTGACCCAGCCGTAGTCGACCGTGGTTTCGACGGTATCGATCTCATAGTCCGAGGGCAGCTGGCGGCTGCGCATTTCGATGCGGAGGACGCGGGCGGATTCGGGGTCGATCCAAATAGAGCCGCGGTAGCCGGGCTGGACCGGGCGGCCGAAGCGAACGGTCCAGCGCGAGGTGGGCTGGGCGACGGAGTAGTCGTAGACTTTGGCGCGGATGCCGACGGCGGTGGATTCGCCGCGGGGGGTGAACTGGGCGTTGGTGTTGGGGGCGAAGAGGTTGACGAGGATGGTACCGAATTCGCCGGAGGACCAGGTGCCTGAATCTTCGGGCGTGCCCTTCTTGATGGGCTTGTTGTTGATGCGGATGTTGCGGTAATCCTCATGGCCGCCGACGTAGGTGAGTTCGACCTGGACACGGTCTTTCAACTTCCAATCGGGTTTGAACGTCTTGCTGGCCCAGCGCATGACGTACTCGTCGCAGATGAAGTTAGGGAGGCCGGAGTCGAACTCGAAAGCGGCGGCGCGCGCCCGCTCAATGAGGGAGTGTTCGGGCTTGGGCGGCGGAGCGCCAGGAGGCTGGACGACCTTTTCAGTGCGGCCCTGCTCGTCCACCGTGACCTCGGTGCCGACCTGGGGCGGAATGCGCTGCTCGACGGGAATGGCCGGCACCTCTTCGCGCTTCTGCGCGGGGCCTCCACGGCGCAGTACGGGGCGACCGGGGTCTTCGGCCGGCGTTTGCGGCGGGGGTGCCTGGGGCTGCGCCGGAGTCTGCGCCCCCAGGACCAGGGGGAGAGCGAACAAGCAGACCAGGGCCGTCCACAGTTTCATGGCAATCCTACTGATGCGGCCCGGAGGCGGTTGGTTACTTTTGCGGGATCAGGCCGCGGACCATCATCCAGTCTTTGAGGCGGGCGGGCCAGGAAGAAAGGACGGGATCCTTCTGGGCGAGGCCGACGCCATGGGGCCCGTTCTGGTAGATATGCAGCTCCGCCTGAACGCCGGCGCTACGGAGGGCCATGTAGTAGAGGATGCTGTTTTCGGCCGGGACGCCGGTGTCGCCGGAGGTATGGAAGAGGAAAGTGGGCGGCGTGCGGCTGGTGACCTGGAGTTCGCTGGAAAGGTGCCAGACGAGGGCGGGATCGGGAGGATTTCCAAGGAGATTGCGCATGGAACCGCTGTGGGTGTAGCGCGTGGTGAAGCTAATGACGGGGTAGACGAGAATGGCGAAGTCCGGGCGTTCGCCCTCCTCGAAGTGGGTGGAGAGGGTGGAGGCGAGGTGGCCGCCGGCGGAGAAGCCCATGACGCCGATCTTCGCCGGATCGACCTTCAACTGAGCGGCGCGTGTGCGGATGATGGAGATGGCGCGGCGGGCGTCGTTGAGTTCGATGGGGTGGTGGTACTTGGGGCCGAGGCGGTACTTGAGAACGAAGGCGGAGACGCCGAAGGAGTTAAACCATTCGCCGATCTGTTTGCCTTCGTGATCCATGGCGAGCCCGCCGTAGCCGCCGCCGGGGCAGACGAGCACGGCGGCGCCGTTGGGATTGGGGGCCAGGTAAAAGGTGAGGGCGGGCTTGTCGGCGTCGGAATCACCGAGCGCGCCGGGGGCACCTTCGGGCCAGAGCAACTCAGTGACGGGCGCTTGAGCGAACGCCACGGTGGAAACGATGAGGGCTAGGATGGCAGCGCGCATGGATCTACTTTCTCAAATCGTGAAGTCCTGCTGGGCTCCGGCTTCGAAGGCCGGCGGTTCAGAAGCAACCGGAACGGGCACGGGCACCGGCTCTGGAGGCAGCGGGCGGAGAAGGGTGTCGATTTCAGCCGCCGCGGCCCAACTCGTCATGCGCAGCAGGATGCGGAAGAAGATGTAGATCTGCTGGGCGAGAAACAGGATGAGCAGAATGCCGAGCCTGTGCATGGCGGCGAGATAGAGGGCGGTGGCTGCCGAAAGGAGCAGCGCGAGAAGCAGCCAGACGGGGAAGACCGTCATCGGCCGGGTGATGACAAGGCGCAGCGAGCCTAGAAAGGCTCTGAGGCTCTTGCGCGAGTCGGTGACGACGAGGTGGACCTTGGCGAGGTCAGCGGCGGTGGCGGTGAGGCCGGCGAGCAGAAGGATGAGGACGCGGACGGTGCGATTGGCGTAAATGACGGGCAGCTCCACGATACCGGGTTCATAGTGTTTTGCGATGGCGCGAATGAGGCCCGAGTGGAGCGCAAGCAGCAGCAGATAGGGAACGAGGAAGTAAAGGGCCAGGCGGAGGAAGCGCCAGAAGTAGCGGCCGCAGCCTTCCCAGAATTCGGCGGGCGAATAGGGGACCTCGTCGCGGACAAGCAGCTTGACGCAGCCTCCGGCGAGGAAGGTGGCGCCGGCCAGCGCCAGCAGCGCAGAAAGAAGGATGGCGATACCGGCGGGGCTGCCGGCTTCGCCGGCGGTGGAGATGAGTTCGGCGATGGCGGCGATGTCGAACTGCTTCATCAGCTCCGCTCCGTAGTCGGAATGAGAGAGCTGGGGGATGGCGATCCCCAGCACGGGCAGCGCCGCCAGGGCCGCGCAGAGCGTGTGGAAGAACCAGTAGAAAACGATCATGCGCTTGCGGGCGGCAGCGCGGTGGAAGGCGGAGGTGAGAACGTTGATGGTCTGCATGGCGCGTCTCCTCAGGCAATGGCGGTCAGGGTAAGCAGCAGGTTCTGGAACCAGAAGAGAAACGCGCTGCCCCAACTGGCGCTGAGCCGCGAATTGTAGTCTTTGCGCCAACTGTTGTTGGCATAGGAAGCGTCAAGTTGATACTTGTGCTGCGGATCGATCACCACGGATTCGACTTCCGCGCGGCGCTGGAACTTGAGCTTATGCCAGCGGTAGACGCCGTCCCAGGTGGAGCGGTGGACATGGCCGTCGGTGAAGCGGATCACGATATCGACGGGCACGACGGCGTCACCGCGGCGTTCCAGCTTCACGGTGGAGGCGTATTCGGGTTTGAAGTTCTTGTCTTTGTCCTGCTTGTCGTCTGTGCCATCGGCGGTCTTCTTGGTGACGAGCTTGAGAGCGTCGTCGGCGCCGAGGAAGCCGCGCGCGGTGTTGACGCGATCGCAGATCACCGTGCCGACCGCATAGTCGAGCTTGCGTTTGCCGAAGACGAACTGATCGAAGAACCAGTCCATGTTGCGGCCGGAGACCTCGTTCACCACCTTCTGGAAGTCGCGCGAGGTGGGGTGACGGAAGCGCCAGCGCTGGTGATAGGTGCGCATGACGCGGTCCATGGTGTCTTTGCCGAGCAGGGCCTCCATGGTGCGGAGAGTGACGCCGGTGCGGGAGTAGGAACTGGCGGAATAGCTGGAGCCGTCGTAGTACTCCCAGGCGCGGCGAACCAGGTCGTCGCGGCGGGGCGTGATGAGGTGGATGGCACGATCTGCGCTCTCCTGGGAGATTCGGGGCAGCTTCAGATCGGACCAGAGATTGCGGCCGTAGAACATGAAGGGCAGGGTGGACGGGCCAAAGACGCGGTCCATGATGGCGCCGGTGGAATAGGTATTGAAGCCTTCGTCGAGCCACGACTCCTCGAACTCGTTAGAGGCGACGAGCTGCATCCAGAACTGGTGGCCGAACTCGTGCACGGTGACCATCTCAAGCAGGAGCGAGTCTTCGGGCAGGTGGTATGTGGTGCCGGCGGTGATGAAGGTGGGATACTCCATGCCGCCCGCGCCGCCGGCGCCGTAGGGCGGATCGACGACGGTGATGGTCTTGAACGGGTAGCGGCCGTAGGCGAGTCCGAATCCCTTCAGAGCGGCGCGCAGGGAGCGGAAGTGGCGCTCAGTCTGCTCGCGGTGTTCGGGCTGGACGAGGGCGATCATGCGGACATCGGAGAGGCGGACGTCGGCTTCGGGGATGCCGTGGAGCTTGGCGGCGGCGGCAACTTCGGCGGCGGTGGTTTCACGGTCGGCCTGGAAGAGGCGCTCTTCGCGGAGGTAGGAGGGCTGGGCAGTCCAAGCGAAGTCAGTGACGGAGCGCTGCTCGAAGGTATAAGTGCTGGTGCCTTTGCCCTTGTCGTCGGTGCGGCGGGTCTGCTCGCCGGTGGCGCCGATGACGTAGTTGGTGGGGACGGTGAGGTTGACGCGATAGTCGCCGTAGTTGGCGAAGAATTCGGAGTTGGCATGGAACTGGTGGCAGTTCCAGGCGCCGGCGGTGGAGTAGCGGAAGCCGGCGGTCTCCCAAACGCCGATCTTGGGGAACCACTGGCCGACGAGATGATGGTCGCCGTGGAAGCCGGTGCGGGCGAAGATCATGGGGAGCTTGGTGGTGAAGGCGATGTCGAGCCGGATGGTCTCACCGGGCTTGACGGGCTGCGGGAGGGCGACTTCGATCACGGTGCGGTCATCGGCGTTATTATCGTCGGGCTGGATGAAGCGGATGGCGGAGGTGAGATCGGCACCGCCCTGGAGACGCATGGAGCGGACCTTGATATAGCCCCAGTCGTCGCCCTTGAACTGGTCGCCGCGGAGCTGGCCGCCGGACTCGCGGAAAAAGGTGGACTGCGTGCTGCGGAAGGCGTTCATGTAGAGGTGAAAGCGCAGCGCGGGCACGGTGTCGGGCGAGTCGTTGAGCCAGGTGAGGGTCTCCTGGCCGGTGATGGTGTGCGACTTGGCGTCGAGCGCGGCCTGGATGTCGTAACTGGCAACCGGCTTGGCGAACGGCGCCGACTGGGCGTGAGCCCCCAGTGCGGCGGCGGCAAACAGAGCGGCAATACGGAGCATGGTTATTTCTCCAATCCGGACTTGGTGCGAACCCACTTGGCAATGGCCTCGAGCGCCGCGGGGCTCATGGTCTCTTCGATCTGCGCATATTCGCTGACAGCGCCTGTTTTGGCGGACTGGAAGAGGTGGTTCAGCGAAGGCAGGCGCAGGATGGTGACGTCTTTGTTGCCACCCTTTTCAAGGGCGGCTTTCATGGGCGGCAGGTTCTGATCGGGCAGCACTTGGAGGTCCTTCTCGCCGTTGAGCGCGAGCACGGGACACTTCACTTTGGCCAGAGTGGGCGCGGGGTCGTAGGTCATGAAGAAGCGCATCCAGGGCGAGGTCAGCTGGCGGATCTGGGCATCGGCGTTAGGTGCGCCGGCAAGGAACTCCCTCAGCTTCTTTTCAAGTTCTCCGGGATCGGACGTGGAGTTCATGATGCGGGTGAACTCCAACTGCTTGGCGCGGGCGGCTTTGAGCTGCTCTTCGGTGGCGCCGGAAACTCTGGCGATGGCCTGGCCTTGCTCGAGAATCACGTCCGCGCCGGTGACGGCGGTGCCGGCCAGCAGCACGATGAAGGCGACGTCGGAGCGGCGCGCGGCCACCATGGGGGCGATGATGCCGCCTTCGGAGTGGCCGGCAATGCCGATGGATTTGGCGTTGATGTCAGGCCGGGTCTTGAGGAAATCGAGGGCGCCTTCGGCGTCCATGGAGAAGTCGAGCGAGGTAGCGGTGGCGAAGCTGCCGGTGGACTTGCCGATGCCGCGGTCATCGTAACGGAGCACGGCGATGCCCTGGCGGGTGAGGCAGTCAGCCAGCACGAGGAAGGGCTTGTGGCCCATGAGCGACTCGTCGCGATCCTGAGGGCCGGAACCGGTGACCAGGATCAGGGCGGGATGCGGGCCTTTGCCGGCGGGCATGGTGAGCGTGCCGGCGAGCGTCACGCCGGATGACTTGGAAGGAAAGGCGACGT
The DNA here is from genome assembly GCA_016213725.1 of Acidobacteriota bacterium. GTDB lineage: Bacteria > Acidobacteriota > Terriglobia > Bryobacterales > Bryobacteraceae > Paludibaculum. The sequence continues at coordinate 18,792 of JACQZS010000009.1, forward strand.
CGGCGGCGGTGTAGGGGAAGGGCGGCTGCGGCATTTGCGGACGCTTGGGGCCGGCACTGGCGGCGGCAGCGGGGTCCATGCGCTTCAGAGTGAGAGGCAGCGCCATGCCTTGGGTGAAGTTGCCGGCGATCTCGTTGCCTGCCGCGTTCATCTGCCCTTCGAAGGATGCGCGGAGCTGGGGCATCTGCCACTTCAGGGTGCCGGCGGTGAATGTGACGTCGGAGATGGGCAGGCCGAAGGCGTTCTGATCGACGCTGTCCATGGTGCCGGCAAGGCCGGAAGGAGCGGCTTTGAGGTGGAGGCGCAGGCGAAGCTGGGCGCTGGGCAATTTCAAAACGCCTTCCCAATCGCCCTCGGCTGGGGAGGTCTGCGAAAACGCAATTGCAGAGAAAGAGAGCACCAGAGCACATGCTCTTCTGGTGAAACACATGGATTACATAATAACGTCCCGGCACATCCGTGCACGCAATGGGTATAGAATAGCGGGACATATGAGGGGCTATCTGTGGCCAACGGCCGCCCTGTGGGCGGCGGGCACCCTATTGGGTCAAACCAAGCCGGACTTTGCGAAAGACGTGCAGCCGCTGCTGAAGCGGAAGTGCGTCATGTGTCACAACGAAAGCCTGTCGCAGAACGGCGTGCGTTTCGACGACGGCAATGCGGCGCTGGCGGGCGGGTACTCAGGGCCGGTGATCGTGCCTGGGAAGAGCGCGGAGTCGAAGATGATCCAGCGCGTGGAGAGCACGAAAAAGGGCTTCATGATGCCCCCGGCGGGCACTCCGCTCAGCGGAGCGGAGATCGCAATATTGAAGAGCTGGATCGACGCGGGCGCAGATTGGCCGCGCGCCACGAAGAGCGCGCAGGCGGCCAAGCCGAAGAGCAGCCACTGGTCTTTCCAGCCGGTGAGCAAGCCGGCCGTGCCGCAGGTGAAGCAGGCGGATTGGGCGCGCAACGCGATCGACCGGTTCGTCCTGGCTCGATTGGAGAAAGAGAAGATCGCGCCTGCTCCGGAGGCTTCGAAAACCGTGCTCCTGCGGCGTGTGACGCTGGACCTCACGGGTCTGCCGCCGACGCCGGAAGAGGTGCGCGAGTTCCTGGCAGACGACCGCCCGGACGCCTACGAGCAGGCGGTGGAGCGGCTGTTGCGCTCCTCCCACTACGGCGAGCAGCGGGCCCGCGCCTGGATGGACCTGGCGCGCTACGGCGACTCCGACGGCCTGGAAAAGGACCTGGTGCGGCCCTTTGCGTGGCGCTACCGCAATTGGGTGATCGACGCCTACAACCGCGACCTGCCTTTTGACGAATTCACGATTGAGCAACTGGCGGGCGACCTGCTGCCCAACGCCAGCGTGGAGCAGCGCGTGGCCACGGGCTTCCACCGCAACACCCTCACCAACCGCGAAGGCGGCACGGACCCGGAAGAGAGCCGCTTCGAGCAGATGGTGAACCGGACCAACACGACGAGCACAACGTGGCTGGGCCTGACGATGGGCTGCTCACAGTGCCACGACCACAAGTACGATCCGATCAAGCAGAAAGACTATTACTCGCTGATGGCGTTTCTGAACCGCAGCGAGGAGCTGGACATCGACGCACCGCTGCCGGGCGAGTACGGCGCCTGGATGCGCGGCCAGCCGGAGTACCGCGAGCGGCGCGCATCGCTGCTGAAAGAGTTCGACGTGGAGACGCTGCAGGCCGAGTGGGAGGTGGGGATCCGCGCGGCGATGGACCACCCTGGCAAAGACGCGGACTGGGACTTCGCGGTGTCGAACGGCCGGCCGATGCTGGACCGCTTCGAGACCTTGCTGCGCACGCCGAAAGAGCAGCGCACCGAGCGCGAAAACGAACTGGTGATGCGCTGGTTCATCTCCACGCCCGGCCCCACCAAGGGCCGCGACTACGACAAGATCGACGCCCTGAAAGACATGCGCCGGCGGCTCCAGAACCTGGACCGCGCCTACCCGAAACTGACGCAGGCGCAAACGATGATGGAGCTGGCGAACCCATCGCAGCAGTACATCGCGCTGAAAGGCGACTTCCGGGCCAAGGGGCCCAAGGTGGATCCGGAGTTGCCCGGATTCCTGGCCTCGCTGCCGGCGGACGCTCCGCGCAACCGCCTGAGCCTGGCGCGCTGGCTGGTGGCGGAGGACAACCCGCTGACATCGCGCGTGGCCGTGAACCGCATGTGGCAGGAGTTCTTCGGCCGCGGCATTGTGAAGACGGCGGAGGATTTCGGCACGCAGGGCGACGCGCCTTCGCATCCGGAACTGCTCGACTGGCTGGCCACGGAGTTCCGCGCCAATGGCTGGAGCACGAAGTACATGGTGCGTTTGATCGTGAATTCGGCGACGTACCGGCAGAGTTCGCATGTGCGCAAGGAGCTGATGGAGAAGGATCCGGAAAACGTGCTGCTGGCCCGGCAATCGCGCGTGCGGCTGGGCGCGGAGAATATTCGCGACTCGGCGCTGGCGGCCAGCGGCTTGCTGAATCCAACCATCGGCGGGCCCAGCGTCAGGCCGCCCCAGCCAGCGGGCGTAGCGGAACTGGGCTACGCCAACAGCGTGAAGTGGGCTGAGGACGAAGGCCCGGCGCGCTACCGCCGCGGCATGTACATCCACTTCCAGCGCACCACGCCGTATCCCATGCTCATGAACTTCGACGAGCCGGATTCCAACGTGGCCTGTGCGCGGCGCCGCCGCTCGAATTCGCCGCTGCAGGCGCTGAACCTGCTGAACGATCCGGTCTTCTTCGAAGCCGCGCAGGCGATGGCGTTACGGGTGCTGCACGAAGCGCCGGAGGCCGGCCGCATCGACTACGCCTTTGAACTGGCCCTGGGACGGCCGGCGGAGGCGAAGGAGAAAGAGCGGCTCCAACGATTTCTCAAGGATCAGTCGGCCGCGCTGAAGCCCGGACAGGCGAAAGCGCTGTTGCCGCTGGCGCCGGATCAGGCCGCCTGGACCGGGGCGGCGCGCGTGCTGCTCAACCTGGAAGAGTTCATCACGAGGGAGTAAAGACCATGGACCTCCGCGATTACCTGGCGTTGAAAAACCGCCGCCGATTCCTGAGTGAAATGGGCGGCGGCATCGGCATGATGGCCATGGCCCACCTGCTGGGGGTGGAGGGCCGCGCCGCGCAAAATAACGTGCTCGCGCCTAAGGCGCCGCACTTTCCGGCGAAGGCCAAGAACGTGATCTTCATGTTCATGGAAGGCGCGCCCAGCCAGATGGATCTGTTCGATCCGAAGCCGGAACTGCAGAAGTGGAGCGGCAAGCCGCTGCCGGATTCCATGGCTTCACAATTGCGCCTCGCCTTCACGAAGAAGGACGCGAAGGTGATGGCCTCGCCGCGCGTGTTCACGCCCTCCGGCCAGTGCGGCACGGAGTTTTCGGACTACATCCCGAACATGGCGTCGTGCGCGGACGACATGTGCCTGGTGCGGTCGATGGTGACCGACGCGTTCAACCATCACCCGGGCCAGTCGCTGCTCTTCACGGGATCCATCCAGTTGGGCCGTCCGACGATGGGCGCCTGGGCGCTGTACGGCCTGGGCAGCGAGTCGCAGAACCTGCCGGGGTTTGTCGTGCTCACTTCCGGCGTGGGCACCAGCGGCGGCGCATCGAACTTCTCCAGCGGCTTCATGCCGTCGCACTATCAGGGCACGCTTTTCCGAAACGCCGGCGATCCGATCCTCTATCTCTCCAACCCGGATGGCGTCAGCGACGAGAGCCAGCGGGCCACGCTGGATGCGCTGGGCGACCTGAACCGCGAGCGCCTGGCGGAGACCAGCGATCCGGAGATCGAATCGCGCATCGCCAGCTACGAACTCGCCTACCGCATGCAGTCGGCGGCGCCGGAGCTGGCCGACTTCAGCAAGGAGCCGGCGCACATCCGCGAGATGTACGGCATCGACAACCCGGAGACGAAGCAGTTCGGCACCAACTGCCTGCTGGCCCGCCGCCTGGTGGAGCGCGGCGTGCGCTTCGTGCTGATGATGGACGCCTCCTGGGACCAGCACAGCAACCTGAACCGCGGCCTGAAGCGCATGACCGGGCGCACCGACAAGCCCACTGCGGCGTTGATCAAAGACCTGAAGCAGCGCGGTCTGCTGGACTCCACCCTGATCGTGTGGGGCGGCGAGTTCGGCCGCACGCCGATTGTGGAGATCCGGAATACGAACGACCCGGAGAATGCCGGCCGGGATCACCATCCCCTGGCCTATTCGATGTGGCTGGCCGGCGGCGGCATCAAGGGCGGCCAGGTGCTCGGCAAGACCGATGACCTGGGCTTCAACGTGGTGGAGGACAAGGTGCACGTCCACGACCTGCAGGCCACCATCATGCAGTGCATCGGCTTCGACCACACCAAACTCACCTACCGCCACATGGGACGCGACTTCCGCCTCACGGACGTACACGGCGAAGTGGTGAAGAAAATGCTCGCCTAGAGGGCGCGCCAGCGGAACAGCGCTTCGTCGGGGGCCTGCAGCGGATCATCCGGCAACTCCTCGTGAGGGCTGTATTCCGCTTTGCCGTCGATCACGACGGTGGGCAGGCTGTGAAAGGCCAGATTGCCCCGGCCCGGCGTTGAGCGCGTGATCCCGATCAACCCGTCCAGCAGAACGGGCCGTGCCAGCGGCGCGGTGAGCGCGTAGGTGCCGGGGTCGTTCAGATCGTGGAACGTCAGCCGGTAGTGCTCAAGGAGACGGACGGCGAGGGCGACGTCCGGCGCCGCGGCGCCATGAAAATGCAGCGCCTGCGTGTAGAGCGAGGCGCGCAGATCCTCTCTCGATCGCGGCTTGCCCACTTGCTGCCCGTTGGCGGAGAAGATCAGGTCCCGCGTGATGAAGTAGGGCTTGAGGTCGAGCACGGGCGTGCCGTCCAGAAAGTCCAGCCGGTCCAGATGCAGCGTCAGCCCTTCGCGGCGCATCACCCGGGCCGCGGTGAGCCCGATGGGGTTCGGACGGGCGGGGGACCTCACGCTGAAGACGCCGTGCAAGCCTTCCGGGCCGGGGTCTGAGACGCCTCGAGGGGTAACCTGCAACACGTGCCGCTCATCGCGGCCCATGGTGAGCCAGGCCAGAATCCAGAGATGGGAGTGCTTCTCGATGCGGTGCAGCGCCGCTTCGAATTCCGGCGCCACCTCCACGGAGGCGGAGATGCCCCACACGGGCATCTTCTTCCGTTCGGTGACGGGCGACCGCACCGTGCCGATGGGCCTCAGCAGCAGTGAGTCCTGGTCAGGCACTGCGAGGCTTCACCACCAGCTTGTTGACTACGCCCTTCACGCCCTTCACCTTCTTTGCGAGATGCTCCGCCTTGTCCTTCCATTTCTCCTTTTCCACTACGCCTTCAATGGTGACTACGCCATCCTTCACGTCCACCTGGAACGCGCCGCCCTTCACATCCGGATCGTTGGCCAGCTTACGGATCACCTGATCGTAGATCTGATTGTCGGAGACCTCGCTCGTAAAGGCGAAAGCAGCGGTCACGAAGGTGAGAAGCAGCACGAGTGTGAGTATGCGCATAAGACCTCTGGTCTCATTATGAGCGGAAGCGCCGGCCGAGTGGAGCAGATCTTCCGGGCACCGGCCGGCGCCCTGCGCATCCTGGCGCGCCTCAATCGCCGTTGGCCGGGGACTTGCCTTCTCCCGCCGCCCGGATGCGCCAGACAAACAGCACCAGCGCCACGGCGCCGGCGGCGAACAAGGTGTCGCCCGGCGCGCGCAGCCAGCGCAGCGTCTGCATGGTGGAGCCTTGCAGGAACTCGCTGCTGCGGGCGTACCAGTAGCCCCTGTCCACCGACGCCCAGGTCTGCAGCAGACCCACGGGCAGCAGGCTGCCGACGGTCATCGCAAACAGCCCGCCATTCATCGCCCAGAAGGCGAACTTCATAGTCCTGTCGCTCCATTCCTTCAGGTGGCCCATGGCGCGCAGGCACACCAGCATGAGGCCGATGCCCAGCATGCCGTAGACGCCGAACAGCGCCGCGTGGCCGTGCACCGGGGTGGTATTGAGACCCTGCATGTAGTAGAGCGCGATGGGCGGATTGATCATGAAGCCGAACAGCCCGGCGCCCAGCATGTTCCAGAAGGCCACGGCGACGAAGTAGTAGATGGGCCATTTGTAGCGCTGCGCCCAGACCGTGGACCGGCCGCGCCGCAGATCGTCCAGCGCCCCATAGGC
>JACQZS010000010.1 GCA_016213725.1 Acidobacteriota bacterium
CTACGGACTGGGCCTGTACGGCAAGGTGGGAGCCGTGCAGGGGTTCGTGTTGAGCGTGGCGGTGTTCGCCATGCAGATGTTACTGAGCGCGTTGTATCAGGCGCGCCTGCCCGATGGGTCCGCTGGAGTGGCTGTGGCGGCGGATTTCGCACGGGCGGCCGGCGGCTGCCGTTTGACCCGCATTGCGAAGTTCAAGCCGGGTGAGCCAGCCGCTGAGCCTGCGCGAACTAGAGATTGAGGTCCATGACGAACTTCTCTTTTTCGCGGATCATTTCGTCCCAGGTGACGACACCTCCACGGTAGGCGGCCGTGCGTCCCAGAATCACTGACAGGTTTGATTCGACGGCCGGCTCCACGTTGTTCAAATAGCGGCCGGTCTGAATACTCTCAATGAAGTCCTTCACGTTCGTGATGGCGCCACCGGTAAAGGTGTCGTCCTTCTCCGTCCCGTTCCACGGATTGGGGCCGAGGATTTTGACCAGCCCGTTATAGTGCGAATCGAGCGTGCTTTCCGAGCCGTAGACGCGGACGCACATGTCGCCGAATCCGCGGACCCTGACCAACTGGGTGGCCATGAAGTTGGCCTTGACTTCGTTGGGGTACCAGAAATCGACCAGAAAGTGATCCCAAACGTCACCGATCTTGTTGCGGACGATACGCCCACCGGAGCCAAAGGCCTTCACAGGGTGCGCTTGCAAGTACCAGTTCGCCATATCCACCACGTGGATGCTCTGATTCACGATGAAATCGCCGCAGAGGCGGCGTTCGAAATACCAGTTTCTGAGCCGGTATTCGCCTTCCGACATGCCCGGCTTGCGCTCCCACGAATAGCTCATGAGATCGACCGCGGGATAGTAGATCTGGCACACCACTGGCCGGCCAAGCTCACCGCGGTGCACCCGGGCCGCCGCATCCTGAAACACGGGGCGAGCTCTGGACTGAAAATCGACGAGGAAACTCAGCTTACCCTTGGCTCTCCGGCCGGTTTCCAGCACGTCCAGGCAGCCGGCCACATCGGGCGCCAGAGGCTTAGCGATGAAGACGTGTTTGCCAGCGCTGACCGCTGCCGCCGCCTGTTCGGGATGGAAGTAATCCGAACTCTCGATGACCACCGCGTCCAGCTTCGAGCCAACCATTTGCTGATACCCACGTAAGCCTTTGTAGGTGCGCGGGGCATTGAGCCCGAGCTTTTGTTGCGTGGCATCGAGCTTGTCCTGAAATACGTCGGCGATGGCAACAATGCGGGCGGTGGTGTGCTGCGTCAGAAAACCTCCTATGAGGTTTCCACGCCCGCCGCATCCGATGATGCCCACCTCCACCGCGGAGTTGGCTTGCGATCCGAAGACCGTCTTTGGAGCGAGGATCAGCAAGCCGGCCGCTGTGGCAGAGGAGCCTAGGAAATCACGCCGTTCGTGTTTGCCCGACGAATGCGGGGCAAATGAGCCGTTCATCATACACTGGTCCTTTCCGTTTGCTGTGAGTTGGATCCGCGAGCCCCGCTCTGAGCAGCGAGTGGACATCGTCTGCGGCTTGGGAACCGGACTTCGCACATTGGTGTTTCCCAGGTGGAGATCTGGGTATCAGAGGTTGGCGGGCAGAGAGCCACGTCAACCCCGGTTAGAGAACCCGTGGGGTTGGATTTTCGACGCGCCCCACCGGGCGTTGACCCTTGCCGGGGCGATCCACATCGCCCAAATCTTCACGGGCCTTCTGGGCCAGGGCTGTGAGGTGGCGGACGACCTCCGGATGTTTCGCGGACACGTCAAGAGTCTCGGCGGGATCTTTCTCAAGATCGTAGAGCGCCAGCGGGGCCACCTGGGTCTTGCCCGGGAGAGTCACCCAGCGCGCTTTGAGCGGCAGGGAGAGCTTCCAGTTGCCCGATCGCACGGCTTGCAGTTGCGGACCGTAGTAATAGAAGAAAGCGTCATGAGGCGATTTTTCGGATCTACCTGAGAGAAGCGGCCAGATATCCTTTCCGTCAATGGTGCGTCCACTGGGAGGGCTGCATCGGGCCAGGCCAGCGCAAGTCGGAAAGACGTCCATAAGCGTGGCCATGGCGCGGCAGACGGAGCCGGCAGGGATCTTCCCCGGCCACCGGGCGATGAAGGGAATTCGCTGGCCTCCCTCCGCAGTCGTATACCCCCATCCTCCCAGCGGCCCGTTGGACCCGTGCCAGGGATCGAGCAGCGGAGCGCCGTTGTCGGAGGTCCAAATGACCAAGGTATTCTCGTCCAGCCCCAGCCGCTTCAGCGCCGCCAGGATCTCACCGGTGGACCAATCGAGTTCCTCGATGGAATCGCCGTAGGGACCGTTCCTCGACTTGCCCCGAAACCGCTCGCTGGCGAACGGCGAAGGAGTGCTGCCGGGCATAGCGTGCGGCAGATAGATGAAGAACGGGCGGTCGGAATTTCTGCCCAGGAGTTCGATGCACTTTTCGGTGTACCGCTTCGTGAGCAAGTTGCGGTCCACAGGCGCATCGATCACCTTCTCGTTTTCCATGAGTGGCAAGGGAGGCGACGGGATTTTCAGCCACGGCTGGATCTTCCCGCCCTCCATGTTGTCGCTGTAGGGAATGCCCAAGTAGTAGTCGAAGCCCTGGCGGGTGGGCAGCAGCGGCGGCTGATCGCCAAGATGCCACTTGCCGATGATCGACGTGGAGTAGTTCCTCTGCTTCAGAACCTCAGCGATGGTGACTTCATCGGGGTTGAGGCCGTTGGACGAAATGGGACGCAACACGGCACCGTCCGGGTCCGTATAATGAAGACCCACCCGGCGGGGATAGCAGCCCGTCATCAGGCTCGCGCGTGACGGGGTGCAGACTCCGCTTGCGGCGTAGACATCGGTGAAGCGCATCCCTTCCCTGGCCATGCGGTCGATGTTAGGCGTGCGCTGCAAAGACGAGCCGTAACAGCCGAGGTCCCCGTAGCCCAGGTTGTCCGCGAGGATCAGGATGATATTCGGCAATGGATCGCCGGCGGCAGCCATCGCGCCGCTCATCAGCATCTGTCTCCTGGTTAGCGTCATGCTGCCTCCGTCCGCCACTGGATTCTAGAAGACGAATTTCAATCCGAGTTGCAGGTTTCTTTGCCGGCCGGCAGTGGTAATGCGGCCGAAATTCAAGTTGCCCACCTGGGTATTGGGGGCACCAAAAGCAGGTGTATTGAAGAGGTTGAACGCCTCAAAACGAAACTGCGCGGAGACCGCCTCCTTGATTCGGAATTCCTTGAAGGCGGCGAAGTCGAAGTTGACGAGGCCCGGCTGATCCAGAATGTTCCTTCCGGCGTTGCCGTAGGTGTAGGCCTTGTTGGCGGCAAATGCGGCTGTATTGAAGAAGCGCGCCACGCTGCGTTCGGATCGGCTCAGGCTTGGATCGCCAACGACATCCGGGCGGTTGACGTCGCCCGTGTTGGCAGCATCGCCAGTGGTTGTGAGGCTCATCGGGAGTCCGGACGTCATGGTGGTGATGCCGCCGATGGTCCAGCCGCCCAAAGCGGCCGAGGAGACCGGATTCCAGTCGGATCCCCATTTCTTCCCCGGGCCGAACGGCAGTTCGAACAGATAGCTGGCAACCAGGCGGTGTTTCATATTCTGATTGTCGAGGGAGCGTTCCAGCCGCCGGTTCAGCGGATTCTGAATCGCACTGGTGCTGAGTCCCGTTCCCGGCGCATTGCCGGAGCCGGAAGCGCCGCTGGAATCTCCAATGGTCTTCGAGAAGGTGTAGGCGACAAGCAGGCTGACGCCGCTCGAAAAGCGCTTATCCAGGCGGGTTTGCATGGAATGGAACAGAGAGTTACCGAAGTAGTCATGCCTATACATGGAGCTGAGGGGGCCGATAACGGTGTTGGTTCCCGGGAAGATGGTGGTCTTGAACCGCCGGCGGCTGTTGACGTTGCCGGGGCCAGGCAGGGCGTAGTTTGCGTTCCAGTCGTAAATCAGGTGGTTGGTCTTGGCGGCGTAGTAGCCGACCTCCCACACAATGCTCCGGGCGAGCTGGCGCTGGAGGTTGAAATTCCATTGCTGGCTGAAGGGCATGGCAGCATCGTGCTGGAAGGAGGAAAAGACCAGATTGGAGGCGCGCTCAGGTGTCAGCGCTCCCGCGGGTACGCCGTCTTTCAGCAGGATCACCGGCTTGATACTGTCCGTCGAGAAACTCGAGTAGATCGAGAACGGAGGATTATTCTCCATGAACTGGGTTCCCCCGGTAGGCTCCCGGTTCGCGATGAAGATGCCGTAGCCCCCGCGTAACACGGTGCGTTGGGAGAGCTGGTAGGCGAAGCCAAACCGGGGGGCGACGTTGGTCTTGTCGGTGGTGACGGTGGCTCGCTCTGTCCGGCTGCTGCCGCCGGCGACGCGGAACAACGGGTTCGCCGGATTGGTGTCGATGTCGAAGTTGGCCATCAGGTTGTCCTTCTCGATCCACGGCAGATTGAGCTCGTAGCGCAGCCCGATATTCAGGGTGAGCCTGGCGGTGACGCGCCAATCGTCCTGCAAGTAGAAGTGGTAGAACGGCGCCCGGAGGTTCATGTAGGAATTCGTTGAAACGGTCGAGTTCACCGGAATTCCGAGAAGAAAATCCGCCGCCCCATAGCCCCCCACGTTGCCGCGCGGATTCCGAGTGAAGTTCCCATTGAAGCTGAAGGTGCCGAATCCTTGTTGGGGGTTGCTGAGATACGACTGCAGAAACATGAAGTTCACCCCGGCCTTCACGCTGTGCGCGCCCTTGACCCAGGTGGTGTCGCTGACTAATTGGCGAGTCTGCGAATCGATCAGGTTGGGCGTGGAACCGGAGAGGCCCAGCCCGGTGACTCCTGTGATGTTGAAGCTGCCCGCGCCAGGCATCACCTGCTCTACTCCCCGCAGTCCGATTTCCGCGTTCATGTTGGTGCTGAGCGGGGAAACCCATTGGGTGAATAGGCGGTTCCAGCCGATGCGGGTCGAGGTAATCAGCGTTGGCCTGAAGAGGTGATTCCAAACCAGCGCCAGGTTCCTGCCATCGTCCGTTTTGCGCCGCTCGTTATCGCCTGAGATTCCCATTGCGGGCGCAGGCAGGTTGAGCGAATCAGGAACCAGGTTCCGCTGGTAACTGAAGCGGAAATATACCGAATCTGAAGAGGAGAAGATATGGTCGGCGCGCGCGTCCCAACGGTCCACGTTCGAGTTCTTCGGCGGCGTGTAGAGGAAGTTCTGAGTCAGGTTTCCGTTTTGAGGCTGTGGATACCAGGCCATGGCCTTTCTGGCGACAGGGTCGATGCGGTTGGCGGGAATCACGTTGCCGGCGAACGGCAGGCGCGTGCCGGCCGTGGCATCGTAGGTGTTCGGATCGAAGATGACGCGGTTGACGGAGAGCAGGTCGGAGAAGTCACCGGTGACCTGACGGGCCGTGGGAATGGTGTTGTTCGCGACGCGCGACTCGCGGATTCTCGTCCCCTCATAGTCGCCGAAGACGAAGGTGCGGTTCTTCCGGATCGGACCGCCCAAGGAGAAGCCGAACTGATTCCGTTTGAAGGGCGGCTTGGGGGAGGTTCCAGGGGAGAAGAAATTGCGCGCATCGAGCGCTTCATTGCGGAGAAACTCGAAGACAGTTCCATGCAAGTCATTCGACCCGGACTTCAGACTCACGTTCACCACGCCGCCAGCGCCGCGGCCATATTCGGCGGAGTAGGCATTGGTGGAGATCTTGAATTCCTGGATCGCGTCCACCGAGGGACGTACGGCCTCGGCCTGTGAGCCCTGGCCGGCGATCTGGTTGTTGTTATTGTCGATGCCGTCGAGCATGTAGTTGTTCTCGTCGGCCCGCTGTCCGGAAGCGCTGAAGCCGCCGAAGCGGCCGCCGATCACCTCTACCGCGCCGGCGGAGAGTAAGGCCAATTGGGCGTAATTGCGGCCGTTCAGCGGCATATCCACCATGCGCCGGTTGTCGATCACCTGGCCCTGGCTGGCTTCCGTGGTCGCCAGCAGCGGCTCGTCGGCGGTGACCGTAACACTGTCGGTGACACGCCCCACCTCGAGTGAAAAATCGACGCGGGCGGTCATCTGCACTTCGAGGACAATGCCGCCGAGGACGGCATGTTTGAAACCCTGCATTTCAGCTTCCACGCGGTATTCGCCCAGCCGCAGCGGCACGGACAAATAGTGGCCCGTCTGGTCCGTCTGCATGGTTTGCTGCGAGCCCGTGGCGATGTGCGTCGCCGTTATGGTCGCGCCGACCACCAGAGCCCCAGAGGAATCCTTTACCGTACCGGTGATGCGGGCCGTCTCGACTTGCGCCATCGCCAGATATCCCGTGCAAAGCAAAACCAGACTGATGATTGTCTTCATACAGGTTCGACCTTCCAACTCCCGATGAGATACCGCCGAAATCGCATTCCGGCCATTGCCATCGCCAAGCTCTACGTGAGAGCGCTCCTGCAGAACTCGTAACACCGCTTGACTTCAGTGAGAGTGTCCGCACCTTTGTAGTCGTATTCGATCATCGCCGGGAAAGAATACCGATTCTGCTTCATCAAGCGCAGCACCTCCCCGACGTGAGCGTCTCCCTCACCAAAGGGCAAGGAGACGCCGGCGCGGTTCCTGTCCTTCACGTCGAGCAGAAGGATGTCCCGGTGGCGCTGGCGGATGAATTCGACAGGGTCGTATCCCAAAGCGGTGAAATGCCCGATATCGAGGTTGATCCGAATGTGCGACATTCCATGCAGGGCCCGGTCGAAATCCTCCGGCCGGGCGAACTCGTTGTCCTTGATCACCGCGTGATTGTGCATCGCCACTGGGATATTGGCCTTCGCCGCGTACGGGTTGAGACGAGCCGCGGTGGTCACGTTGGCCGAGGCTGCCAGGCAGGTGGCTCCGAGGGCCTCGGCCATCTCAAACCCGCGGGTGATCTCCGCGTCGGTGAAGTCATCGCGAAAATTGTAGTAATACGAGAATATCCGGATGCCCGCTTTCCGGAACTTGCCGCGGATGGTCCGGAACTCCTCGATGGGAACTGACGTGCGCCAGCGCCTAAGTTCCTCTCGGCTGGCGTTCCGGGGTTCGACATGGCCCGACCACAACGTGCAGTAACCCAAGCCGGCCGCTGCCATCCCCTGGATGGCATCGTCCAGCGGCCGGTCTCGGAAACTGAAACTGGCCGCGCCGATCTTCACCCCGGAGGGTTGGGACCGGATTGCCAGGGCCATCATGGCCAGGTCGCGTCGGGTGTACATTGATCGATCCGCTCCATCGGAATTCGAGGTACCGCTAGCCCTGAGCCACTGTCTCTTCCTTTGGCTCGAGCAGCGGGGACAGGTGCGCGAGGCTGCGGGCCGCTTCGTCCGGCGTACCGCACTCAACCGAAAACACGCCGCCGAAACCGTGTTTCCGGACAATCGAGATCACTCGCTCCCAATCGACCACGCCGTCTCCGCAGCCGCAGCCCACGGGGGTGCCTGCCACTTTGCCCCGCTCGGCTTCGGAGTGCTCCTCGCTGATGTCTTTGGCGTGCACGTGGACCAACCGGCTGCCGATGCGCTCCAGCGCGTCGTAGATATCTTCTCCCGCCAGATATCCGTTCCCCGTGTCGTAGTTGATCCCCAGGAGCGGCGAATCCACCAACCCGGCAATGCGCAGCAGTCCATCGGTAGTCCGCGAGATGGCGTTGTGGGGTTCGATGCCGATGGAGATACCGTAGCGTTCGGCCACGCGCATCACGGCTCTCAGGGTATAGGTCATGATAGGCCACGCTTCGTCCCCGACGACCCAGTCCGGCCGGTAGCTCTCATCGGTGTTCACCACCGGCGCCTTCAGCACGGCGGCAAACTGAATGGCCCGTTGCAGGTACATGACGCTGACTTCAGGCCTCATCAGCGGACAGTGCGCGCTGACGGCGGAGGGCTTCAACCCATGCCGATCGAGGATGTCCTTGATGAAGTGCGGGTCCTCCTCCATCGAGACGGAATGATAGTATCCAGCCTCGCTCATCAATTCCCGGCCGGTGTGGAGCATGGGCTCCACGTAGGTGTAGCCGAGTCTGGCGGCCCACTCCACACCCTCCGCGAAGGGCTTTTCCGACCGTCTGACAAACTCCATATTTAGTCCGATTTCAATGCTCATATAGTCCACTCCTTGTTCCACTGAACTCTTCGTTGTTCGCGGTAGGCGATGTTGCAGACATGGCATGCCATGGCCGAGTAGTGTCCGGCCTCCTCGTCGCATGCCGCTTTCTTCCGGGTACGGATGCAGTCGAGCCAATTGGCGACGTGCAGGTCCGGCGTTGTGCCGGCCGTGATCTCGGTCTTACCGTCGTCCTCGGAGGACAGGAAGCGGTATCCGTAGCGGAAGATGTGCAGGCGGCCGGCGGTGCCCATGAAGACCATGTCCTGGTTTTCCCGGCGGATGCCATCGGCGACGTTGGCTTCGAAAGTCACCAGCAGGTTGTTTGGATAGTGCACGATGGCGTTGATGTGGTCGGCCGTGTCACGTCCCTCTCCGCCCAGATAGATGCCGCCGAAACAGTCTGCCGCCAACGGTTGCTGCACCTTGCAGTACCAGTGCACGATATCGATCATGTGCACGAACAGGCCGCCCATCTGCGCGTTGGTCGAGTAGTCCCAGTAGACGTAATGGTTGAAATAGCGTTTTGGGTCCCAGGGAAGTTTCGGCAAACTGCCCTGGCAAGCATCCCAGTCGAGGCCCGCGGGCTTGCGTTCCATGCCGTCAGGCGGCTTCTGGTTGCGGTATGCCAGGTTTGAGTTCCAATAGGTGCGGACGCAGGTGATCTTTCCGATTCTGCCTGAGTCGATGAATTTCGCTTTGGCTTCGGCGAAGTGCGGGTGGCTGCGCTGCTGAGTGCCCGTCTGAAGAATCCGTTTGTGGGAACGCACCGCGCCGACGATCCGCCGCCCTTCCATAGGATGGAGCGTCATGGGCTTTTCGATGTAGAGATCCTTGCCCGACTCAAGAACCGCAACTGCGATATCGCAGTGGGTGTTGTCCCAGGTGGCGAGGATGATGCCGTCGATGTCCTTGCGGTCGACCATCCGGCGATAGTCCACGTATTTTTCCACCGGCGTTCCCGCGGTTTTCTCCGCTTTGTCACGGCGGACGTCGTAGGCGTCGCAAACGGCCACCCACTGGATGCCGCCGGCGGCGTTGGCCCGCTGCATCAGGTATTCACCGCGCAGGCCGGTACCAACGATCCCCAGCCTGACGCGGTCGTTGGCACCCATGACGCGCATTGCGGAGGAAGCCGTGATGCCACGCAGCACTCCGCGCCTGGAGATTCCGGAATTCATCGTCTGATCTGGTTCCATGTTTCGCTCGTTCTATCTGCGAACGGAGCCGACGACGACATTCCGCGAAGGAGCCTGCGAGCGGGCCCTATGGCCGGCCACTAGCACCATCACGTCCGCTTCGGGAAAACTCGGAAGCGAACCGCCGGAGGACATGCGCTGGACCCTGATGGTGTCCGCAGTTGCTCCGACCCTGATCTGAAGCTGCAGCAGGTAAGCCGCATGGCCTCCAGTTGCGGGTGCGTCTCCTGCACCGTTATCAGGGAGTCTGAAGCAGGAAGGCTAGGATTTCAAGAAGGAGGATTTGTATGAATCGAAAAAAACTTTATATATTCTTAAATACGAGTTGAAGGCCTGAAAATCACGATTGCAGCAGGGGCACCTGGCTGGATGCCGCCGTTCGCCGAAAGGTTGCCGGCGGCTGGCCAAAAGCCCCGCGAAAAAGCACCGACATATGCTGCACGGAGCGGAAACCGCACGACGCGGCGACTTCCTTTAGGGGCAGATTCGTGGTGGAGATCAACCGCCGGGCCTGTTCCAGCCGCAAGTGCAGGATCTGCGAATAGGTGCTTCGTCCGAAAGTGGATTTGAATGCGGCGTCGAGCCAATAGCGGGGCAAGCCGGTGGCCCGGACCACATCGTCGGCCTTCACTCCGTCTCCGAGGCGTCCCGAGATGAAGGCCAGAGCTTTCGCGACCCTCGAATCCTCGATTGCAGTGGTGGAAGTGGACAATCGCGGCACGACGCCCACAGGCCCGATCGCGAAGCAACCCCGGCGCAGCTTCCGGCCGGACATGATGCTGTCGAGCAGGACCGCAGCTTCGTATCCGATTTGCCGAGCCCCCTGCTCGATACTGCTGAGCAGGGGGCTGCTCAACTGGCAGACCATTTCGTCGTTGTCCACTCCCAATACGGCGACTTCTCTCGGCACTTCCACACCGGCGGAGCGGCAGGCGTCGAGCACCTGGCGGGCACGGGCGTCGTTGGCCGCCAGCAGCCCAATCGGTTTGGGCAGGGTAGCCAGCCACTCGGCAAGCGAGGCCTGGAGTGCAAGGTAGTTGTAAGCCGTCCGGTGGAGTCCGCGGTGGGTCCAGCAAGGATATCCCCAGGATTCCACCGCTTTGACGAAGGCTACCTCCCGTTCGACAGCCCATACGGTGGCGGCGGTGCGTGGATATCCGCAATAGGCGAAGCGGACAAAGCCCCGGTCCCGCAGGTACCCGGCGCCCATGCGTGCAATCACCTCGTTGTTGGTGACGATGTAAGGGATTTTCGGGCTGGACTTGAACCAGCCGTAATCGCTGCCGTATGCGACGGTAGGCAGGCGCGAACCCATGACGGCCGAGGCCACCTTGGGGTCATCGAAGTTCGCGATGATGCCATCTCCACGCCATGAGCGAAGGTCGGGAAGCCGCTGGTCCTTGAGTGCGTTTTCCTCAATGTACACCG
The DNA here is from genome assembly GCA_016213725.1 of Acidobacteriota bacterium. Taxonomy (GTDB): domain Bacteria; phylum Acidobacteriota; class Terriglobia; order Bryobacterales; family Bryobacteraceae; genus Paludibaculum. Next base: position 10,716 of record JACQZS010000010.1, read on the forward strand.
TCCATCCGGGATTCATTTGCAGGTAAGCAGCCACTCCCGTCATCACCTTGACGTCGAAAGCGGTGCGGGCGTCGTAGATCAGTGCTACATGTTGCATCCGGCGCGGCATGGTCCCATCATGATAATCCTGCCGGCTGGAGCAAAGTGAAAAAGGGAGCGGGGCAGCCGCGCCCACCCCCTTCGGACGAGGGGCATTGAGCAGCGGATAGCATCCAGACCAGCAACTGGCGGCTAAGTGACGGGTCAGCGGGAGTTCTGATGCTCAACGACGCGGAGCATGGAAGGTGGCGGAAGCAGGCCTTCGCGGGGGCGGTCGCGGTTGGCGCCAAGGGTTTGCCATTCGAGGGTGTAGCTGCGGCCTTTGGGGGGGTGGCCGGAGTCCTGGGCGGTGTTCATGCGGAGGCCTTCGGGGGTGGGCTCGGCGGTGGCGAGAGGCTTCGTTTCCAGGATGGCGTGGGTCTCTTCGTCGAGGAGCCAGAGGCCGCGGCCGGCCTGGGGATGTTGGAATTCGAGGCTGAGCTTGCCGGGTGCGGCGGGCTGGACGGCGCCGTGAGTGATTTCGAAGGGGATGGCGCCGCCGCCCTGGAAGTACCAGCGGTAGGACCAGTTCGAAACGGTGGTGAGGCGCCAGCCTTGGGGGTCGCGGCGGGCGGTGATGATCTGAGTGAAGCCGCGGGCGTCGAACTTGTGATAGGTGACGATGACGCGGCCTTTGGCGTCGAAGCCGATTTTGGTATTGCCGTTGATCATGCCGCCCTGGACGGGAACGCGGTCGATGATCTCGGCGGTTTCGACGCGAATGGGGAGAGAGAAGGGTTGGCCGGAGCTGGATTCCCAGTGGACGAGATCGCGGCTGCGGGCGTAGCTGAGATCGTGGTTGGAGGAGCAGTCCGGGGTGTCGCGCCAGGTCCAGACAAGGTGATAGAAGCCGTCGGGGCCGAGGACAGGGCCGACGAAGTAGGCGTTCATGCGGCCCTGGCCGTCGGTGAGCGGGGTGTCCAGGAGGCGGCGCCAGGTTTGAGTCTTTTCGTCGTAGATGTTGAGGATCTGGTCGCCGGAGCCGCTGCGGCCGTCGCGGTAGGTGAAGAGCAGATCGCCGTTTGCGTTGCGCAGCCAGTGGGGGTAGGTGCAGCGGGTTTCGTTGCGGCCGACCATGGAGGGGATCTGTTCGAAGGTGGCGATGTCGAGGGGTTTTTTCGTGCGGAAGTAGATGAGGGGAACGACGTGCATGTTGCCGGAGAGGTGGATGTGGCCGGCGCGGTCGATGGCCATGGTGACGTAGTTGTGGCTGTCCCACTTCACGTCGGAGGGGAGGCGGACAATACTCCATTGCTTGGAGTTGAGCTTGCGGACGGCGACGGACATGTGACGATCGGCATCGTAAAAGGCGACGAACTGCTGGTTGCCGTGGGTGAGGAGAGCGAAGCCGACGGGGTGGCCGGCCCAGACGGGGGCGATGTCAATTCTCGTCTGCGCGGGGAGGGCGGACACGAGCAGAGCGAAGAGCGCGAGCCGGGTGAGCATCGGGCTGCATTGTATCAGGCGCGGTTGAAAACGATGCGAGCTTTGCTGCGACACCAAGTTGATCACTTGCAGGTTATGGAGAAGATCAGCGGCTCGCGGCCCTTTCGGCGGAGCTGAGCATTTCGTCGAGGGCCGGCCTGTCAAAGTGGCACCCGTTGAGTACCACAGCAGATATCTTGCGCGTGTTTCGGATATCCGCGAGCGGGTTGGCATTCAGCAGGACCAAGTCTGCCAGCTTACCCTGTTCGATACTGCCCAGCTCTGAGAGACGGCCAAGAAACTCGGCCCCATTCCAGGTTGCGGTTTTGAGGGCTTCAGCGGGGGTGAGCCCCGCCGTTACCAGCTCAAGTAGTTCGTCATGAACGGCAAACCCCGGAAACACGTAGCTATCCGCGGAGTCTGTGCCGA
>JACQZS010000322.1 GCA_016213725.1 Acidobacteriota bacterium
CCCTTTGTGGATCCGCCCCAGGAACGCCTCCCACTGCCCCGTCATCGCCGGGCTCTTCACCTCCGGATGCACCACCTCGATCAGCCGGATCCCCTTCTCCGTCGCCTGCAGGCTCTTCCCCACGCGCTCGATGTAGGCCCGCTTCAGCAGCACTTCGATGATCGCCGCCCGCGTCGCCGGCGTCCCCAGCCCGCTCTCCTTCATCGCATCCGACAGCTCTTTCTCGTCCAGCGTCTTGCCCGCCGTCTCCATCGCCGTCAGCAGCGTCGCCTCGGTGAACCGCTTCGGAGCCCGAGTCTTCTTCTTCACCGCCTCCACATCCACCACATCCTGCGCCTGCCCCTCGGCCAGCCCGCCCGGCAGCTTCTGCTCTTCGTCCTCCTTGGCCTTCTTCTTCGGCGGCGCCACGTCCAGCACCTTCCAGCCCAACTCGACAACCGCCGTCCCCGACGCGTGAAACCGGTCCACCGCGCTCTCGCTCCGCACCGCCGTGATCACCGTCGTCACCGCGGTCACATAATCCCCGTGCCACGCGCGCATCAGCCGCCGGCACCCCAGGTCGTAGATCTTCTTCTCATCGCCATTCAGCGTCGCCCGCTCCGGCGGCGTCGCCGTCGGGATGATCGCATGGTGGTCCGAGACCTTCGCATCGTCCACAAACCGCCGCCCCAGCGGGCGCTCGCCCGTCCCCGCAGCCAGCAAATCCAGATACGCCCCGCTCACCGTCTTCACCACACGCGGCAGTGTCGCCGCCACCGTCTGCGACAAGTGCCGGCTGTCCGTCCTCGGATAGCTCAGCAGCTTGTGCCGCTCATACAGCGCCTGCGCCAGGTCCAACGTCTTCTGTGCGGAAAACCCGTACAGCCGGTTCGCATGCCGCTGCAGCTCCGTCAGGTCGTAAAACGCCGGCGGAGCCATCCGCTGCGTCGACTGCTCCAACGACTCGATCGCCGCCGCACCCGTCCGCGTCCGCTCCACAATCGAGGCCGCCTCCTGCCCATCCGCCGCCAGCCGCATCGACTGCTGCAGCTTCTCTTTGTCCTCCCCCGGTCTCCGCTCTCGAAACCAGGTCCCCTTGTACTGCGCCTCCGCTTCCCTGCCCTGCGGGTGAAAGGTCGCCACCACCTCCACGTACTCTTCCGGCACAAACGCCCGGATCGCCAGCTCCCGCTCCACCACCATCGCCAGCGTCGGCGTCTGCACCCGCCCCACCGACAGGTCCTCCCCAAACGCCAGCGAATACGCCCGTGACAGGTTCATCCCCACCAGCCAGTCCGCCCGGCTCCGCCCCCGCGCCGCGTCCGCCAGTCCGTCGTACTCCCGCCCCGGCTTCAGCTCGTGAAAACCCTTCTTGATCGCATCCGCCGTCAGCGACGACACCCACAGCCGCTCCACCGGCTTCTCGCTGCCCGCCGCCTCGTAGATGTAGCGGAAGATCAGCTCCCCCTCCCGCCCCGCGTCCGTTGCGCACACCACCCGCTCCACCTTCGGAGAAGTCAGGATCTTCCGCACCACCTCGAACTGATCCTTCGTCTTCTCGTACACCACCAGCGGCCACTCCCGCGGCAGCATCGGCAGCGTCTCCCGCTTCCAGTACTTCCACGCGGCGTTGATCTCATGCGGCTGCGCCAGCGCCGCCAGGTGCCCAATCGCCCACGTCACCACATACCCGTTCCCGTGCAGGAACCCGTCGCCCTTCGTGCTCGCCCCCAAAACCTTGGCGATGTCCCGCGCCACGGACGGCTTCTCCGCCAGCACTGCCACTGTCTTGCTTCCGTCAGCCATCCTGAATCAACCAGTCTATCGCCCCGCCCGTGCCGCCCGGCGATATACTGTGCCCGTCCCATCCATCGCCATGCTCAACCGAAGGCAGTTTCTCCACTCCACCGCCGCCGCCCCCGCTCTCAGCTCCTCCGCCGGCGCACCGCCCAACATCATCCTGGTCATGACAGACCAGCACCGCGCCGGCCTCACCCGCGCCTCCGGCTTCCCGCTCGACACCATGCCCACGCTCGACCGCATGGCCGCCGGCGGCGCAGCCTTCCACCGCGCCTACACCACCTCCCCCCTCTGCGTCCCCGCCCGCACCAGCCTCCTCACCGGCCGCGGGCCCCACGCCCATCGCGTCCGCCAGAACAGCGCACCCAAAGCCGCCGTCTTCGACAAGGACCTCTTCCAAACCTGCCGCTCCCTCGGCTACCGCACCGCCCTCTGCGGCAAGAACCACTCTTACCTGACCCCCGCCAGCGTCGACTTCTGGCGCGCCTACGGCCACCTCGACGGTTTCATCCCGCCCGGCGCCTCCCCTCAATCCAAGGACTTCACCGCCTGGATGCAGCACGAGAACTTCCGCACCGGAGCCACCCCCACCCCCTTCCCCGCCGAACTCCAATTCCCCCACCGCATCGTCTCAGACTCCATCGAATTCATCTCTCAATCCCCCTCGCAACCCTTCGCGCTCTGGGTCAGCTTCCCGGAACCCCACAACCCCTATCAGGTCCCCAAGCCCTACTTCGATCTCTTCCCTCCGGATCAGGTCCCGCCCCGCGCCGTCGGCCCCGAAGCCCTCGCCAACAAAGGCTTCAAATGGCAGTGGCTCCGCCAGCTCGAACTGTCCACCTACCCCGACTATGACGCCCACTGGCGCCGCACCCGCTCCAACTACTTAGGCCTCCTCCGCCTCATCGACGACCAGCTCGCCCGCCTCCTCCAGCATCTCGACTCCACCGGCCTCCGCGACAACACCATCCTCGTCTTCATGAGCGACCACGGCGACTACTTCTGCGAATACGGCCTAGAACGCAAGGGCGCCGAACTCCCCGAACTCCTCACCCGCATCCCCATGGCCTGGACCGGCCCCAGCATCCGCCCCCTGCGCAACACCTCGGACTTCGTCTCCATCGCCGACATCTTCCCCACGCTCTGCGAAGCCATCGGCGCCCCGATCCCCGCCGGAGCCCAGGGCCGCAGCCTTTGGCCGATGCTCACCGGCCAGCCCTACCCCGCCGCCGAATTCGAAAGCATTTACTCGGAGGTCGGCTTCGGAGGCATGCATTACACTTCCTCCGACCCCATCCCCGCCACCTGGGGCCGCACCGGCAAACCCGGCGTCATCCCCGGTTACGACGAACTCAACCCCGTCACCCAAAGCGGCAACTTGAAAATGGTCCGCCTCGGCGACTGGAAGCTCACCTTCGACATGCTCGGCAACGCCCAGCTCTACCACCTGGCCTCGGACCCCTACGAGCTAAAGAACCTCTACAACCAACCCCAGGCCGCCGAAATCCAGCCCCGCCTCCTCGCCACCCTCCTCCAGTGGACCATCCGAACCCAGGACGACCTTCCCACCGCCGCCTACCAATCCAAGCGCCCCGCCCACAACTGGTACGCCCCCCATCGCAATCCCCCACCCGGGACAGCCTGACCCGTCCCACCGCCAGTATTCAAAAATCGTCCCGCTTACCCCTTCCCTCACAACACCTTGCAGCGCAGGGGACAGCCTGACCTGAACTGGACCCCCGTGTTGAGACAAGAGTAATGGGGACAAACTCCCGTTCGCTGACAATTGGTTGTCTCGCTGGCGAGGTCCATTCATCCTAACAACGGCTGGCCAAGCAGAGGTGGGCTCTGCTGGAGAGCAACCCGC
>JACQZS010000323.1 GCA_016213725.1 Acidobacteriota bacterium
CGCTGCCGGATGTACCGTCTGGGCCGGATTACTTGGCGTTCTTGACGTACTTATCGAACCAGCTCTGCATCTCCCAGATGGCGTGCTCCACGCTCTCTTTGCCCGCGTAGCCGTGAGACTCGAACGGCAGCATCGCCAGCCGCACCGTCCCGCCGTTGCCGCGCACCGCCTGGTACAGCCGCTCGCTGTTGATCGGGAACGTGCCCTGGTTGTTGTCCGCCTCGCCGTGGATGAGCAGGATCGGATCCTTGATCTGGTCCGCGTAGGTGAACGGCGACATCTTCAGGTAGGTGTCCCTCGCCTGCCAGAACGTCCGCCGCTCGCTCTGGAAGCCGAACGGCGTCAGCGTCCGGTTGTAGGCGCCGCTGCGCGCCACTCCGGCCTTGAACAACCGCGTGTGCGCCAGCAGGTTCGCCGTCATGAACGCCCCGTAGGAGTGGCCCGAAACGCCCACCCGGTTGCGGTCCGTCACGCCCATCTCCACCGCCTTGTCGATGGCCGCTTCCGCGCCCATCGTCAGCTGCTCGATGTAGGTGTTGTTCACCGTCTCCGGATCGCCGATGATCGGGATCGTGGCGTTGTTCAGCACCGCGTAGCCCGCCAGCAGCATGAACAGGTGCGACGCCCCGCGCATCGTCACAAAGCGCTGCGTCGAGCCGCCGATCTGCCCCGCCGTGTCGGCGTCGTTGTACTCCAGCGGATACGCCCACAGGATGGTCGGCAGCCGTTCGCCTTCCTTGTAGCCCGGCGGCAGGAACAGCGTAAACGAAAGCTGCACGCCGTCCTTGCGCTTGTAGGTCACCAGTTGCTGCTTGATGCCGCGGATCTGCGGCGTCGGGTCTTTGAAACTGGTCAGCGCCGTGCGCGCCTCGCTGCCCTTCGTGCGGATGTAGAGGTTCGGCGGAGCGGCCGGCGTCTCGTAGCGGGTCAGGAACTTCGAGCCGTCGTCGGAGAGCAGCGACAGCACCTCTTCATAGCCTGTATCCCCGGCCCGGAAGATCTCTTCCGTCTCGCCCGTTGCCACGTTCATCCGCCGCAGGAACGGCCGGTCGCCCTTGGGCGAGGCGCCGTCGCCGGCCAGGAAGATCCAGTCGCCGTTCTGCTGCAGCACGCTCTCGCCGTTCGGCAGCCGCTTCATCAGCGGGCTGCCCGGATCCTTATAGCGGTCCTGCACGTTCAGAGACCACAGCGTCTTGGCCTGCGCCGAGGGATCGTCGAGGAAGATCCGCACGGTCTGCGTCCAGCGCCGGTTGCGGTCGTAATCGCTGACGAACGCCAGCCCGCCGGACTCTCCATAGATCAGCCCGCGCGCCCGCTGCTGCGTCTTGTAGATCTCCACCGGCGCGGCCTGGAACGGCGCCCGCAGCATCATCAGCTTGTCGCGGAACTCGGCCATCTTCCGCGGATCGCCGCCGTCCAGCGCCTCCCACCACACCAGCGTCGCGCCTTCGGTCGGCCGCCAGTCCGCGTTTCTGGGCCCCACCGCTACGCCTTCAATCGGGATCCGGTCCTGCAACGGAGCCGAATGGACCTTGTGCACCATCTTCCCCATCCGGTCCCACACCTCCACTTCGCGCGGAAACGCCGAGTAGGGATGCAGGTACGAATACGGCTGATGCACGCTGCTCACCAGCAGGTACTTGCCGTCGGGCGAGGACTGCGCGGAGGTGATCACCGCCGGCTTGCCCAACGCCGCCGCCGCCAGCGTGGCCGCGTCCACCACCGCCAGTTGCGACGTGCAGTAGTAGTCGAACAGCTTCTCGTCGTAGGGGCTGGTCAGCATGTCGGGGTTCGTGCGCACCGGGCCGGCCTGGCCGGAGGACTCCTGCACGTTCGGCCCCGCCGGCGCAGCCGGCTTCTGTGGAACGGCTCCGCGCCCCGCCGGCACCGTCCGCACCAGCAACTGCTTGCTCCCGGCCAGCCAGCTCACCGCGCCGCCGCTGCGGAAGCCGCCCGACAGCGCGTCGTTCACTTTCACCGCCGGCACTTTCCTCAGAGCGCCCGAGGCGGTCGATCCGACGTAGAGATCCACGCCGGTGGCCGTGTAGTTCACCATGGCGAACTGCTTGCCGTCCGGGCTCCACACCGGCGCGCCAAACCGCGCGCCCGGCGGCGCCACCAGCTTCGTCTCCGCGCCGCCCTCGATCTTCTTCAGCGTCACCGCGGTCACCGTCACCGTCGGCGCATGCTGGCCGTTGTTGGCCGGATTGATGCGCAGGCCGGCGATGCGGTGCACCGGAGCGGCCAGCTCCGCGATGGGCGGCGCCAGCCGCCGCTCCTGCAGCAGGATGTGCGTGTGCGTCGGATTCACCGACGGCGTCGGCGGCGCCGGCGCGTTCAGCACGTCCAGAATCTCCTTCGACGGCTTCTGATAAGGCGTCTCGGCCACGGCGCACAGCGCGGCGGCCATCCACAGGACAAGCAGGCGGTTGCGGTTCATATGATTCTCTACTCCCGGAACGGATCAACCTTCACAAGCGGAGGCGGTCAGGGCCTCAATACCAAGGTCTTGCCCTCCGGCACTTTGGCGAAGGGCATGGGATAGCTGCGGCCCGCCGCATAGGCTTCCCACTGGTCTTTGTAGTGACCGGAAAAGATGTGGCCGCTCTCGCCGGTGGGCAGGTTCATCATACTGTGATCCCAATCGGAGACGTCGGCGATGAAACGCATCGACGGCCCCAGCCGCGGCGTGGCGGCGTTGATCGACGTGCCCGACCCGCTCACCGGCACCGGGCCGATGTTGAAGTAAGGCGCAATCCATTTGATGCGGGTGGCGATGGGATGCGCGATGGTCAGCTCGTTCATCCTGCCGTACTGCCACTTGGCGGCATTGCGGCCCTGGATGCGCTTGGCCTCTTCCATGGCATCGGAGAGTTCGTTGGCCAGCAGCAGATCGTAGTTGTCAAACCAGCCCGCGGGCCGTTCCCGGAAGAGCTTGGTCAAAGCTCCCGGCACCATGTAGGTGCGGACCTCGTTGGTGTTCTTCGGACAGGCCCGTTCACTGACGGCGCGGCGCAGGTGCTGATACAGGATGGCGGCCAGAAAGGGCTGCGGCTTTGACGCGTCCATCTGGCCGTTCCAGCCCTTCAGCAGCGCGGCCGCTTCCCGGGCCATGGGGTTCTTCTCTTCGCGATGCTCCACCGCCTGTACGGCCTGGTCCGCGAGGAACTTGTAGAAGGACGAGTAGATGTCGGTCTGCAGCCGCAGCATCTCTTCGGCGGTCCACTTGGGCTTCGAGGAGAGGCGGTCCACAATCTGCTTGGCGCGGTGCGGCGAGGCGAAGAAGCCGCTCACCTGAAACGGCGTCTTCTCCGGGAAGCCGTTCTGGTTGGCCGTGGCCAGAATGCCGGACTTCGGGTTGTAGTAAGCGGGTAACTGCTCAAAGGGGACGAAGCCCTTCCACTCCTGTTTCCCGGAGGCGCCATCCAGCGGCACGCTGCCGTCGAAGCCCTCGCGCTGCGGAAGCTGGCCCACCAGCTGCCAGCCGGTGTTGCCGTCCACGTCGGCGTAGGTGACGTTGATGTTCGGCCCGCGCAGGCGGCTCAGCGCATCGCGGAACTGCTGCCAGTCCGCGGCGCGGTTGAGGTCGAAGATCGGGAAGCCGTTCAGCTCGCTGAACGCGGGACCCCATTTCATGGTCAGCGGCTTGCCGCCTTCGCTGGATATCACCGGGCCGTGCACGGTGACCAACTGCATCACCTCAACGGGCCGCTCGCCCTTCACTCCCATGAACTCGATCTCGCGCACGGCCACGCGCTCTTCCCCCTGGAAGCGATAGCGTCCGGTGCGCAGATCCAGCTCTTCGGCGTAGAGGTCTTCGTTGTCGAACTGCAGGGCGGTGATGCCCCAGGCGATGCGTTCGTTGTGGCCGATGACGACGCCCGGCAGGCCGGGCAGCGTCACGCCGGTCACATGATAGCCGGGAGCCTGCAGATGAACCATGTGCCAGGTGGCAGGCATGGTCCATTCGAGGTGCGGATCGTTGGCCAGCAGCGGCTTGCCGCTGCTGGTGTGATCGCCGCTCACCACCCAGCTATTGGAGCCGGGCTGCGGCTCGTCGCCGACGCGGATGGGGAAGAGGTATTCGACGCGGGCCTTATCGCCGGCGGCCAGCATGCGGGCCTTCTGGATGTCGCTCTCGTAGTGGCCGGAGAGGGTGCGGTTCATCTGCAGCGCGCAGAGCAGCGTGTCGGCGATGGTCCAGGGCTTGGGGTCGTAGCCCATGACGGTGAACTCGGGCGGATAGTTGCCGCGATGGGTTTCCAGGTAGTGGTTGACGCCGCGGGCATAGGCGGCGAGGCCGCTCTTGTCTGCCGCGGGCATGCGGCGGGCCCACTCATTGGCGATGCGGCGCATGCGGAACTGGCGAGCCTTGGTATCCAGCGGGAGGGCGGCCTTGCCTGCCACTTCGCTGAGTTCTCCGGCCGCCAGGCGGCGCAGCGAATCCATCTGCCAGAAGCGGTCCTGGGCGGTGGCGAAACCCTGGGCGAAGAGCGCGTCGGCAAGCGAGGCGGCGCGGATGTGCGGCACGCCCAGCGAGTCGCGCGTGATGGAGGTCTCCGCCGCGACGGGCGCCTGCAGGCTTCCGCTGGTCTGCGGCGTCGGCCGCCACACCCACCAGCCGACGGCGCCGAGAGCGAGCAGGGCCGTGACGACGACGAGAGCGCCGACGGCGACGTTGAGTTTCCAGAGGATCCGCGTCATTGACGTTATTCTTCCAGAGTAACGGTGACGGGCTTGATCGCGTTGAGCTCGGAGTCGAAGGAGTAGTCTTTGCCCTTCGCGGCCTGGAAGCGAATCTCCTTGCCGGCGTAGCGGACGGTGACGGGCAGCGCGCGGCGGGCGTGGAGCGTGGCGCTGCGCAGTTTGCCGTCGGCCCAATCGAGATCGACGTCGACGCCGCCGCGGGCGCGGAGACGGAGAGCCTTGCCTTTGGGCAAGGCGGAGGGCAGCGCGGGCAGAAGATGGATGAACGCGGCCTTGCCCTGCTCGACGGGGCTGATGGCCTGCGGCGTGGCGTAGGGATCGTGGCTCTGCAGGAGCATCTCGGCGACGGCGGCGGTGGCGCCGAAGTTGCCGTCGATCTGGAACGGCGGATGGGCGTCGAAGAGATTGGGGAAGAGGCCGGCTTTGCCTCTCACGCCGCGGCCGCCGTTGGCGGCGGGGCTGATGAGGTTCGAGAAGATCTTCCAGGCGTGATCGCCATCGAGGAAGCGCGCCCAGAGGTTGAGCTTCCAGCCCATGGACCAGCCGGTGGCGGCGTCGCCGCGGAACTCGAGCGACTTGCGCGCGGCGGCGAAGAGATCCGGTGAACCATAGGGCGTGATCTCGCGGCCGGGGTAGACGCCCCAGAGGTGCGAGACGTGGCGGTGCTCGTTCTTCGGGTCGTCAATGTCTTCCATCCACTCCTGGAGCTGGCCGTGTTTGCCGATGTGGTTGGGGGCGATGTCGGCGCGCATCGCGAGCAGCTTCCTGCGGAATTCGGGATCGACGTTGAGGGCTTCGGCGGCGGAGGCGGTGTCGGCAAAGAGGGCGCGGATGATCTGGTGATCCATGGTGGGTCCCATGACGAGGCCGCCCTGTTCGGGCGAGTTACTGGGGCCGGAGATGAGCTTGCCGGACTTGGGATCGCGGACGAGGTAGGCGGTGAAGAACTCGGCCGCGCCCTTCATGAGCGGATAGGCTCGAGTGCGGAGGAACTCGCGGTCGCCGGTGAAGAGGTATTGCTCCCAGAGGTGCGTGGAGAGCCAGGCGCCGCCGGTGGGCCAGATGCCGTGATCGGAGGCGTTGATGGGGGCGGTGCCGCGCCAGAGGTCGAAGTTGTGGTGGAGGACCCAGCCGGGGGCGTTGTAGTGCTCTTTGGCGGTTTCGGCACCGGAGGCGGCAACCTCTTTGAGAGCGTCGAAGAGCGCTTGCTGGCACTCGCCGAGGCCGGTGATCTCGGCGGGCCAGTAGTTCATCTCGGTGTTGATATTGACGGTGTACTTGCTGTCCCACGAGGGCGTGTTGGAGGCGTTCCAGAGGCCCTGAAGATTGGCGGGCTGTCCGCCTTTGCGGGAGGAGGCGATGAGGAGGTAGCGGCCGTACTGGAAGACGAGGGTGACGAGCTGCGGATCTGGCGCGGTGGCGAAGCGGCGGACGCGCTCGTCGGTGGGGAGAGCGGCGGATGCGCTGGAGCCGAGGTCGAGCCTGACGCGGCGGAAGAGAGTCTGGTGATCGGCGAGGTGGGCCGCTTTGAGGGCCGGGTAGCGGGCGGAGCGGAGGGGCGCGAGAGTGGCGTCGTTGCGGCGGGCGGGGCTGGCGGAGACGTCGCGGTAGTTGACGAAGTTGGTGGCGCCGGCGAGGAGGAGGGTGACGGCGTCGGCGTCGTGGATGGAGATGCGGCCGTCCTTGGACTCGACTTTGCCGCCCTCGGGGATGGCCACGAGGCGGGCTTCGAACTTGATGGCGGAGTTGGCGACGGCGCCGGACATGGAGAGGGAACTGTCAGGGCGCGAGGTGGTGGCGGCGTCCGGGTGCGCGGCTTTGAGCGTGGCGTCGAAGGTGAGCGAACGGGGCTTCGAGGCCGTGAGGCGGACGGCGATGACGCCGGCGGGATGGCTGGCGAGGACCTCGCGGGTATAGGTGACGCCGTTGGCGGTGAAGGTGGTGGTGGCGATGGCGGTGTCGAGATCGAGCGAGCGTCGGTAGGCGGAGAGCTGGGCGGGATCGATACCGGGCTGTTCGATGAGCAGATCGCCGAAGGCCTGATAGGACTTCTGGCGGATGGGCTGGCTCATGAACTCCTGCATGGCGAGGGCCTGAGCCTCCTTCTGCTTTCCTTCAGCGAGGAGTGAGCGGATCTGGCCGAGGTACTGATGAGCGCCGGGGTGGGCGTAGCTGTGAGGTTCGCCGGTCCAGACGGTGTGCTCGTTGAACTGGATGCGTTCAGAGGCCGGGCGGCCGAAGACCATGGCGCCGAGGCGGCCGTTGCCGACGGGGAGGGCCTCCTCCCATTGGACAGCGGGCTGGTTGTACCAGAGCTGGAGGTCGGAGGCAGAGAGGGCGGAGATCGCCAGGAGGGAGAGGGCAAGAGTACGCATGGCTTGAAGTAGCGGGGACGAAGCCCCGCGCAGGATGAATCCTGCCCCACTCTATCGCAGGACGACGCGGGCGGCGCCGGGGTTGCCGGCGGAGTCGAAGGCGCGGACGACGAGGGAGGTCTCGGCGGTGGCGGCGGGGAGGCGGAGGGAGAAGCGCTCGCGGCGGGAGTCGGCGATGCCGTCGGCGGCATCGATCAGGCGCCAGGGGGCGCCGTTGACGGAGTACTCGGCGCGGCGGACGGAGGAGCCTTCGTCGAGGGCTTCGAATTCGACGACCCACTCGTTGCCTTCGCGGCGGGGCGCCTGGAGGGTGATGTGGGGTGGGGTCTGATCGAGGAGGACGGGCTGGCTGACGAGGTCGGAGTCGCGGGCGGTGGAGGGGCTGTTGGCGGTGCGGTCAGAGGCGACGACGCGGAAGAGGTAGCGGCCGTCGGCGAAGACCTCGGCGTCCTGGAGGAGGGTGTTGTCGGTGAGGTCGGCCTTGAGGAGCTTCCATTCGCGCTCGTCCTCGGCGCGGTAGTAGACGGCGTAGGTGAGCTTGTCGCCGTCGGGGTCGTCGGCCTGCCCGGAGATGTAGAGCTGCGGGGAGCCGCTGCGGTTGACGGTTTGGGTGGGGGTGCCGGCGGAGGTGGGGGAGGCGGCGTCGCCGGAGTCAGTGACGGTGATGGAGAAAGAGGTAGGCGCGGCGGCGGCGGGGGTAGCGGCCTTCTGTTGAGAGGCGACCCACTGCGGGGTGACCTGAACGCTGCGCACGGTGGGGCGGCCGTTGCGGGGCTGATAGGAGAGGGCGACGGAGTCGAGCAGGGGTGCGCCGTTGGCGCCGGGGGCGAGTTCGACCTTCCATTGAATGAAGCGCGCGTTGGGGCTGGAGATGGCGGCCTGCTCGGGATTGGAGACGGGGGCGGACCATTCGGACCAGGTCTTATCGGGGCGCATGGAGTTGCCGGTGCGGGTGCGGAAGGCAAGCTGGCCGGAGTTGAGATCGGCGCGCCATTCGAGGCGGCCCCAGCGGGCGGCGTTGCCGGCGTCGTGGACGGGGGATTCGAAGGCGCCGGCGGGGGCGGAGCGGCCGTTGAGGCGGAAGAGCTTGCCGAGGTTGGAGGTGGCGGCGATCAGGGCATTGGGGCCGGTGAGGAGGCGGGTGGTTTCGCCTTCGAGGGTTTCGAGGAGAAGGGTGGCCTTGAGGTCGGGCGAGAGGCGGTAGATGCGGCCGCGGAGATCGGTGGAGAAGACGAGGTCGTTGCCGCGGACGGCGAGGTCGTAGACGTTCTCCTCCTTGGAGGACCAGAGGGTTTCGACGGTCTGGTCGGGATAGACGCGGTAGAGGGCGGCCTTTTCGGCGGAAAGGTCGACGGCGGCGGGAGGCGGAGGGACCTCGGTGGTGCCGGTGGGGGGCTTGGCGGCTTCGGGCTTGGGCTTGAGATCGACGCCGGTTTGCGCGGAGGCGTCGGCCTCGGCGGTGACGGTGATGGAGGTGGTGACGACGCCGAGGTTGGGCTGATTGGCGGCGGCGTTGGTGGCGGACTGGGCCTGCTTCTGAGCGAGGGTTCCGCCGAGGGCGGCGACGTAGAGGGAGCCATCGGGAGCGGGGACGATGGCGCGGATTTCGGGGAGCGAGGAGTCGTAGAGGACGAAGGCCTTGTTTTTGGCTTCGATGCGGTAGAGGATGCCGTTGGGCTCGGAGCCGGCGAGGAGGCGGCCTTTGGAGTCGAAGGCGAGGGCGGTGATGTGGGCCTGGCCGGTTTCGTAGTAGAGTTCGCCTTTGCCATCGGGGGTGATGCGGTAGATGCGGCCCTGGTCGCCGGTGCCGGCGTAGATAGTGCCGTCGGGGGCGGCGGCGAGGGTCCAGACGTAGGCGGAGTCCGGATTGAAGAACTCAGTGGCCTTGCCGTTTTCGATGCGGTAGATGCGGCCCTTGGGAGAGGTGGCGGCGTAGAGGCGGCCTTTGGCATCGAGGGTGAGGGCGAAGACCTCAGGCAGCGGAGCGGACCAGAGGAGGGTGGGCTGGCCGCCGGGCTTGAGCTGATAGACGCGGCCGCGGTGGCCGGTGGAGACGAAGAGCGTGCCGTCAGGGGCGGAGACGACGGACCAGACGCCAGCCTCACCGGTATTGGCGAGGGTCTCGAGCGCAGGGGCGAGGGTGAGGCGGCCGTCGCGGGTGAGGGAGATGCCCTGGAAACGGCCCTTGAGGAAGTCCTGATAGGTATTGGATTCCCAGACGGAGGCGGGGCCGGCGAAGGCGAGGGCGGCGGCGAGGGCGAGAGTAACGAGGCGCGAGAGAGGGGTCATTCCTTGACTTCCACCTGGATGGTTTTGGAGCCGGAGAAGAGGGCGTCGGCGGGGTCCATGAAGATCTCGGCGACGAGCGAGTTGGGCTGAGGGGCGGCGGTGTTCTTGAGGACGGCGGCCATGGAGGAGGGCGGCGCGGGGAGGTTCTCGCCCTGGACCTGGAGGCCGGGGGCGATGCGCCAGACGCGGAGGTAGGGCCGGTTATTGGCGTGCAGGCCGAGGAGGAAGCTCTTGAGCTGATCCGGCGAGCGGGGCGGCGTGAGGAGGAACTGGCGGAACTCGGCGAGGTTGGCGGAGGGGCCATCGGTGGCGGTGAAGTAGAGGATGCCAGTGGGCGCGCCGATGGGGATGGTGTAGCGGGCGGTGCGGGTGAGTTCGGCGCCGCGTTCGCCGGTGTAGACGGCGGTGATCTCGACGGTGTCGCCGGGGCGGACTTCGCGGCGGGAGGGCCAGAGGTTGTCGAGGGTGAGCTGGCGCTTATCGGAAGAGATTTCGAGGTTGAGTTCGAGGCCGCGCATCTTGAGGGAGTCGAAGCCGGAGGAGAGGACGGCGGCGACGGGGGCGGCGATGGCGGCGGCGGCCTGCTGGGGGGCGCCCATCTCGGAGGCGTAGAGATTGGAGAGCGGGATGGGGGGCGCGTTCTCGAGAATGAGGCGGCCGTTGAGGGCGATGGTGGAGAGGCCGGAGGTGCGTTCGGTGGCGTCGATGGCGGAGAAGATGGCGAGCTGGAGGAGGAGGGGGGTGAAGAGGCGGTCCTGAATCATGTTGAAGTGGTAGGACCACTGGCGGGGCGAGGCGTCACGGGAGCGGAGGTTGAGGGTGATGGGGAGGAGGCTGGCCTGGCGGCCGAGGACGCCGGCGATGGCGGTGTTGCGGTCCTGGGTGATGCTGCCGAGCCACTCGCGGGGGGTGGAGATCTTAAAAGAAGAGTTGAGTGAGGGCAGGAGGGTGACGACTTCGGCGCGGGCGAAGGGCATTTCGGTATCGCCGGTGGCGAGGAAGCGGTGGCCGAAGGCGTAGACGCGGTTGCCGTCGACGTGGGTGACGGTGCCGTCGGCGCCGACGGAGAGGTCGCCGGTGATGAGCTGGACGCTGATCATGGAGCCGGGCTGAGGAGGGGTGGGCTTGGCGGGCTGAACGGGGCGGCCTCCGCCGGAGACGCCCTGGACGGGCTCCAGGCCGAGAGCCCGGAAGGCGGGGGTGAAGTGGTCGACGGCGGCGCGAGTGAAGCCGGAGAGCCAGAAGGGGGAGGCGATCTCCGTGAGGCGGGCGGAGCCGAAGGGGAGTTCCTGGCGCGGGGGGCGGGCGGCGGCGACCTGGAGGGGGTCCACTGTCAGATTGAGGCCGGCGGCGCGGCGGGGGATGGGTTCGTTTTGTAGCATCTCTTCGATAGGGCGGATGCCGGCGATGGGCTCCTTCGAGAAGGGGAAGGAGAGGGCGACGGCGCCGGCGAGGCGGCCCTCGATATAGACGGGGCTGCCGGACATACCCTGGAGGACGCCGGTTTGGGCGAGGGGTCCGCCGGAGAGGCGAGCGAGGATGATGGACTGTTTGGGGCCTGCGTTTTCGAGGACGCCGAGGATTTCACACTGGAACTCCTCGATGCGAGTGGAAGAGAAGACGGTGCGGCCGGTGGCCTTCATGCCGGCGCGGATATCGCGCAGGGGGAAGATGGCCGGGGCGCCTCCGGAGCTGGGCGTTTGGGCGTTGGCGGCCAGGGTCGCGAGGATGAGAAGTGAAAGCACTCGCACGATCTTCATTGTAGACACCGGATGTGACCGGAAAGACGGGTTAGGTTATAGTAGAAGCGTACCCATTGGAGGCTGGCGCGGTAGCCAAGTGGTAAGGCAGAGGTCTGCAAAACCTTTATTCGCCGGTTCGATTCCGGCCCGCGCCTCCAACAAGATCCCCCCAAAAACCTAATAAAGACAGGCCTTTGAGAGCATGGCCGTATTGTGGATTGTCGTGTGCGGATAGGGCCAAACTGTGGATTTTGCCGGATCAGAGTTGAATCAGATCCGCCCCGAAGGCGTGTTCCACGGCTCTACCGGCAGCTTTTGGGGGCGGGGGAAAGGTAGACGAGTTCCCGGGCGGCTGGGGTGTGTGTTTTGAGGGCTTTGCCGTACTCGCTCGGGAACGCCGGCGGGCGCAGCGTCTTGAGATGATGATCGAGCAAGACCTTAATCAATGAACACCGGAGGTGTGTCCATCAGCAGGCATCCAAACGCGACAGGTGATCGGAGGCGGCTGTCGCCGCCACCTGTGCCGTGGGCGAGTGCGGATAGTATTTCTGTTGGCGTTGTCAGAGCCTCGCAGCCCCTATCGGGAAGGCTCGCTGGGTGTGATGGAGGTGGGTGCTTATGCGGATCTGCTCCTTTCGGACGGTCATCCGCTCCAGAACCTCGGCCTCGTCGCCGATCCGGGAAAGAACTTCGTCGTCATCATGAAGGACGGGAAGGTCTACAGGAACACGGTCAAGTAACATACTTACTGAAAGGATGACGCTATGAAAGCCGGAACTCCCGTTCACCGAATGCTGCGCTGGTCGCTGGGACTGATCGCTGGGGCGGTCCTGACGACGACGAATGCCGCGTTTGCCCAACAGGCGCCCGCGCCCGTCACCCGGGTGCTGATCACCAACGCCCGCGTCTTCGACGGCCAGCACGAGAAGCTTGCCGACGGCATGAGCGTGCTGGTTGAGGGCAACAAGATCACGAAGATGGCGAAATCCATCGCCGCGCCGGCCGGTGCGACGGTGATCGACGCCAAGGGCAGGGTGCTGATGCCCGGCTTGATCGACGCTCACTGGCACACGATGTTCAATTTCTGGCCTGTGAGCAAGGTGATGAATTCCGATTTCGGCCTGCTGAGCATAGCTGCGTCCAAGGCGGCGGGCGATACTCTGCTGCGCGGCTTCACCACGGTGCGGGATGTCGGCGGAAATTCGTTCCCGGTGGCGAGAGCGACCGATGCGGGAATGATCAGTGGCCCGCGCGTGTATCCGTCCGGTCCGTACATCAGCCAGACATCGGGACACGGCGACTTCCGCGGTCCGAATGACGTGCCGGAGAATCCTGGCACCCCGCTGGACTACATGCAGAGGGTGGGGCATACGTTGATCGCCGACGGGAAGCCCGACGTGATCAAGCGGACCCGCGAGATACTTCGGATGGGGGCCACCCAGATCAAGGCCATGGCCGGGGGCGGCGTGAGTTCCCTCTACGACCCGCTCGATGTCACGGAATACACCTTCGAGGAGATGAAGGCGATCTGCGATGTGGCCAAAACGTGGAACACGTATGTGGCGATCCATGCCAACACGGATGAGGCCATACGGCTCTGGGTTGAAGCCGGCGCCAAGTCTGTGGAACACGGAATGTTCATGCAGGATGACACCGCCAAACTCATGGCCAAGAACAATGTGTGGTGGTGCATGCAGCCGATGGATATTAGCGGTGAAGACGCTTTCAAGTTCGAAAGCCCGATCAGCACAGCCAAGTATGTGGAGTGCGTCGCGGGTCTGGACAAGGCGGTTGCCGCGGCCAAGAGGAACATGGTCAAGATCGCTTTCGGCTCGGACCTGCTGTTCGACCCGGCACTCACGGCGAAACAGGGCAAGTTCCTTTCCAAGATGAAGAAGTGGTTCACGCCCTATGAGGCACTCAAGATGGCCACTCACGACAACGCCGAGTTGGTCAAGCTGTGCGGGCCCCGTGATCCCTATCCCGGGAAGCTTGGCGTGGTGGAAGAAGGCGCGCTCGCCGACCTCATCCTTGTGGATGGCAACCCGCTCGAAAACCTCGATCTCGTCGCCGATCCGGCGAAGAACTTCGTGGTCATCATGAAGGACGGGAAGATCTACAAGAACACGATGAAGTAAACAAACTCACGCACGAAAGGCAGAGGAGCGGCATTGGATCAAAGTTATATCAGGACTCAGTGCCGAAGTCTTCAACGTTGCAAAGACGGGCCTTCGTGCCGGAGCAGAATGGTCTGAAAGACCTTGTTCGCCGGTTCGATTCCGGCCCGCGCCTCCGGATTCAGGGTACCAATCCTCGCTCTCCGACCCCAATTTTCCTCACAACGCTTGTCTCCCCTTCGGCCGCCTCTCATTCGACCGATCCACGCTGGCGGAGTGGCGGCTGTGAGATCCCAGCCGCAAGGAAAAGCCTGATTCGGGCAGGTTGAGCCGTGCTTTCGGGCGCAGGGCAGGCGAATGGTGATTGAGGTGGAAGACGCGGCGTGAGGCGGCCGGGCGGCTCCCGGGGAGGTGGTGGCAGATCCCCGGGAGGCGGCGGCCGGGCAGGGCTCGGGCTGCCGTGGACGGCAAGTTCGACGATTCTAATTTCAAAGATCGAGGGACGGCTTGGGTGAGCCGCGGGGGTTGTTGAGGACTAGGCGGCAGCGAGGGCTTTGGCGCTCAGGTGAAAGTTGTTCAGGACCGCCTGCACTTCTTCTTTCGTGGGGGGCACGGC
>JACQZS010000324.1 GCA_016213725.1 Acidobacteriota bacterium
CTCTGGCGGCGTGGCAACGAAACGGCCCCAGCGGCGGGGGCGGCTGGGGCCGGATGCTTGCGGGGAGTGGCCCTGCCGCACAGGCGGCAGGGCGGAAAACGCTACGGCCGGCGTGTGGAGGCGAACCTCACGCGCACGGTCTTGGTGACGCTGTTGCCCTTCGAGTCTGTCACTTTCAGTTCGAAGAGGTAGTCGCCATAGATGCCGCTGAGCTGGACGCGAGTCATGGCGGCGTTCGCGTCGAGAATGGCGGAGGTGCTGTCGTTGTTGACGCCTGTAATCTGGCGCCACTGGAAGGTGAGCTTGTCACCGTCGGGATCGGTGGTGCGGGAGGCGTCGAGGACGATCTCGCGGTCCAGCGTCTCGATGAATTCGGGGAGGACGATGGTGGGAGGCCGGTTGGGCGGCGGCTCGACGACGGCGGGAGTCACCTTCACCGTCACGCTGCGGGAGACGGAGAACTTCTTATTGGAAGCGGTAAGGGTGTAGGTGGTGTCCTGCTGCGGGTTGACGGTGGTGGAACCGTTGAGCGCCACGCCGCCGAGACCGCTGATGGTGACGGTGGTGGCGCCGGTGGTGGTCCAGGTGAGCTGCGAGGGATCACCGGGCTTGGCGGTGGTGGTGGGGCTGGCGGTGAAGCTGCCGATGGACACCTGCGGGATCACGGTGACCGTGACGCTGGCGCTCACTTCCCCGCTGGCGTTCTTGGCCCTGAGGACGTAGGTAGTGGTGGTGCGCGGGCTCACCGGCTTATCGCCTTCGAGCGTCTGGGGCCCTAGCGTGGAGATCTCCACCGACGTCGCTCCTTCCACCTTCCAGCGGAGTGTGGAGGACTCGCCTTCACCGATCTCGGTGGGGTTGGCGGTGAAGCTGATGATCTTCGGCGGATCCACCGGCGGCTTGACGACGGTGTCCACGGTGACGGTGACCTGGGCCGTGGCCGAGCCGTAACGGTTGGTTGCGGTGAGCGTGTAAGTGGTGGTCTGCCTGGGGGTGACCGGGGTGGAGCCGGAATTCTGGACGGTACCCACGGTGCTGATGGTCACCTGCTCGGCGTTCTCAGTGAGCCAGGCGAGGGAAGAAGACTTGCCCTGCTCGATGGTGGAGGGATTGGCGGTGAAGCTGACGATGCGCACGGCGGGCCGCTCCACGGTGACGGTGACGGTGGAGGTTTCCTCGCTGACCTTGTTGCGGGCGGTCAGGCGATAAGTGGTGGTTTCCGCCGGGGAGACGGACGCGGTGCCGGCCTGGGAGTTCACCTTGCCGAGGGTAGTGATCTCGACTTCGTCGGCGTTCAGCACCTGCCAGGCGAGGGTGGAATTGGCGCCGGCCCGGATGTTCTCAGGCGTGGCGGTGAACTTCTGGATGACGACCTTGGGGGTGGACTTCACGATCACCGAGGTGCGGGCGATGGCGGCCAGGCCGAGGGCGTCCTTCACGGTGAGGCGGAAGCTATAGATCATGCCCTCCTTGGCGCTGAAGCTGGCCTTGGCGGAGGTGCGGTTGCTGATGTCAGTGGCGGGACCGGCCACCTGATCCCATTGATAGGTGATGGCGTCGCCGTCCGGATCGAAGGAGGCGGAGCCGTCCAGGCCCACTACGCCGGCGTCGACGGTCTGGTCAGGACCGGCGTCGGCCACAGGAGCGGAGTTGCCGGTGCGGACCGTGCGGGTGAGCAGTTCATAGCGGACGCGGGGGATGTCCACCGGAACCGGCGAATCCATGGCGAGGTACTCGTTGGGTTGGACGAAGTTGCCCACCTGGACGCCGGCGGCGAACCGGCCGTAGGTCTTGGAGGAGCTGACCAGCGATTCGTTCCAGCCGCCTTCGAAGGTGAGCGCCAGCTTGCGGCTGACGGGCTGGATGACGCGCAGCGAGCCGCCCGGCTTGTTGGAACTGGTGTTCATCGCCAGGAAGCCGACGTTGCCTTCGAGGATGGTGTTCCTGCCCAGGGTGACGGAGCCGGAAGCACCGGCCTGGTCAACAATCTTCAGGTAGTTCACGTTCCAGACGTTCATGGAAGCGGTGGTGGCGAAGCGGCCCACCACGGCTTCATCCAGGAAGCCCTTGGTGCCGAAGAAACCGACCTTGCCGTACTTGAAGAGGTAGTCCAAGGTGAAGGAGGCCTGGCCGAGCGTGCCGCCGTTCTGCATGCCGTTGAGGTTGACGTGGCGGAAGCTGGCAAAGGCGCCGGCCTGGGCGCGGCGGTGGAAGCGATTGACAAGACCGAGGTCGAACTGGCCTTCTTTCCGATCTCGGAAGTACATGTACTCGCCCTGCGCCTGGATGGCGAAGTTCTCCTTGAACGGTGCGAAGTAGCGGGCGCGGCCAGTGAAGGTGAGCTGCCTGTCCTGGTCGGTGCCGGCGTTGGCGCCGATGACGGAGAAGCGCGGCTGAACGTTCTTCTTCACGGTATCGTCGGCCACTTCGGTGGTGATCTTCCTTACTTCTTCAGGCGTGGCGCCGCGCGGGATGGCAGCGACTTCGGCCTTGGTGGCGTTCTGCTGGCCCTTGAGGGCATCGACGTCGGAACGGAGTTTGGCGTTTTCGTTCTTGAGGTCGCTCAGCATGCGGGCGATGTCGTCGAGCTTGTCGAGCTTCTTGAGGATGTCGTTGAGGCTCTGGCTGTAGTCGGGGCAGTGGGTCTGCATCGCCTTGATGGCATCGCCGACGCCGCCGGCGCCGATGATCTTGCCGTCCTTGTCGGTGACGGTCAACGCCACCCGGCGGTTGATCCAACGGCCTTCCCGGGTCTGGTTCTCCGTCTTGGGATTACGCTTGCCGCGGGGCACCAGCTCCATCTGCGCGGGCCGCGCGCCGTACTTCTCGAGGAAGGCCTTTACGGCAGCCGCACGCTTTTCCGAGAGCTTCTCGTTGTATTTCTCGCTGCCAATCGAATCGGTATGGCCGTCGAGCTTGACCTTGAACTCGGGGTTCTTGTTGAGCAACTCGGCCAGCCGGAGTAGGCTGGGGAAGCCGTCGGTGAGAACCGATGAGTTGAACTCAAAGTTGATCTCTTCCCAATCGTCCTTGCTGGCGCCACCCGGAATCTGGGCAAAGCCGAGCAGACCGAATGCCACGAGTCCCACTAGCAGATGGGAGATGATGCGTTTCACTTTTTTGCTCCTAAGAGGGAATCCCAATTCCGTCAATGTCTTACGGACACAATGGCCCTTGAGCACAGTATAGCCTACAAATGTGAAAGAATGGAAATGGATGTTCGCCGGATGGGCAGTCGCGGAATAGGCCAGTTCCCCAAGGGGAATACTACTTATTTCCGAGGCAAAGTCCGGTCTCCACAGGGCAGCGTGCCGGCTAACGGCCGGGGGGGTGCGCTCAAAGCGCGCTTCACGGATAGTGCCACAGAAAATATACCGCCGGCCGGAAACGGCAGGTAAGGGTGAAATGGTGCGGTAAGAGCGCACCGCGTTCCGGGCAACCGGAATGGCAGGGAAAACCCCACGTGGAGCAAGACCAAATAGGGGAGGAGGAGCGGCCCGCTCCGTTACAACTTCCGGGTAGGTTGCTTGAGCCCGTCAGCAATGGCGGGCCTAGAGGAATGACTGCCGCCCGACCGTAAGGCTGGGTCCAGAAACCGGCTTACAGTCCGGCGAACTCCATAGATTGGACGCGCCTTTGGCGCCACCACCAAATCCCCCCGGGCGTCAGCCCAGGGCCGGAAGGTCTACTGCTGGCGATCCTGCACCAGCGAGACGATGGTCTGAGAAACCTCTTTGATGGAGCGCGTGCCGATGATGCTCCAGATATCCGCGCTCGGGTAGGACTGGCGGAGCATGTCCATTTCAGCGTGGTAGGCTGCCAGGCGTTTTTCAAACGCCTCAGGTTTCTCTTTTCCTTCCATGCGTTTCCGGACGACGTCGTCGGGCACGTCGAGCTGAATGACCACCGGCGCGGGCAGCTTCAATTCCTTCACCAGGGCATTCAGGTAATCGGCCTCGGCGCGGGTGGAGGGATAGCCGTCGATGACGAATCCCTTGGAGGGATCCGCCGCCTGGATGCGCGCTTTCAGTGCCGGATTGAGTTTGGCGCCGGCCTTGGAGCGCAGGTCTTCAACCCCGATGATGGGCAGACTGTACTTCCGGTTGAGGAACTGCGCCTGGGTGGTTTTGCCGCTGCCGGGCGGTCCGATGAGGACCACGACAAGCGGCTTCACGGCCTCCTGGGCCATCAGGGAAGCGGCACAAGCTGAAATCAGGAACAGGCGGCGTAGCATAATCCCTTCTCCTTCTCAGAGCTGGTGGATTCGATGGCGCGCCCATTGGCGGCCAGGTGCTGCAAGATCAAGGCAACTGCTTCCAGGTCATCGCTAGATGCTTTGCTAGCTAATTCTTCAATTGATTGCGGAGTTTTGTTCAAGTTCTGGATGATACGTTTCTGGAGATCCAAAACGGTGGCCGCCGCCTTCTTCCCCGCCTCGACGCCGGGCTGGTGGTAGGCATTGATCCGCACCAGGGTGGCATAGAAGCCGACCGCCCGCTCAAAGAGAGCGATGAGGGCGCCGACGGTGCGCGCGTCCACCCGGTTGACGGTGAGCGTGATGGATTGGCGCCCGTTGCCGGACAGCGCCTCGCGGGTGCCAAGGAGGAAGCCGTCCAGGTAGTCGCCGGTGCGGACGCCCGGCTCGAGCTCCAGCGGGTCGCCGCCGTCTTCGAGGACGCGCACGAAGGTGACGAAGAAGTTGTGGACGCCGTCGCGGAGTTGCTGGACGTAGGCGTGCTGGTCTGTAGAACCCTTGTTACCGTAGACGGCGATGCCCTGGTCGACACGCTGGCCGTCTACATCCAGCCGCTTGCCGAGCGACTCCATGATGAGCTGCTGGAGGTAACGGCTGAGCAGGAGCAGGCGGTCCTTGTAGGGAAGAACTACCATATCCTTCAATCCATTACCGCCGGTTCCTTCATGCCACATGAGAGCCAGCAGCGCGGCCGGATTTTGGGCCGTGAGCTTTGAGCGGGTAGCCTCATCCATGACGGCGGCGCCGGCCAGCAGGCCGTCGATGTCCAGGCCCTGGAGCGCGGCGGCGAGAAGGCCGACGGCGGAGAGTTCCGAGGTGCGGCCGCCCACCCAGTCGAACATGGGGAATTGAGCCAGCCAGCCGGCGGAGTACTTGTGCAGCCGGGAGCCGGGCATGGTGATGGCGACGGCGCGGGAGGCGAAGTCGACGCCGGCGCGGGCGAAGGC
The DNA here is from genome assembly GCA_016213725.1 of Acidobacteriota bacterium. Classification (GTDB taxonomy): domain Bacteria; phylum Acidobacteriota; class Terriglobia; order Bryobacterales; family Bryobacteraceae; genus Paludibaculum. The sequence continues at coordinate 5,203 of JACQZS010000324.1, forward strand.
GGCCTCGGCCAGCTTCATGCCGTTGTAGGTTTCGGGGGTGCCGCCGGACTTGGAGATGACCAGGACCAGGGTCTTCTCGAGCTTGCCCTCTAAGCCGGAAAGGACGCGGGCGATACCGTCCGGGTCGGTGTTGTCGAAGAAGTGGACGCGCATCTTGTCCGTGGCGGGGTGGCCGAGAGCATCGGCCACGAACATCGGGCCAAGGGCGGAGCCGCCGATGCCGATGGAGAGCACATCGGTGAACTTCGCTTCCCCATGGACTTTGGCGGCGAAGGCTTTGATGGCGGCGAGAGTGGATTCGATCTCAGCGGTGAGTTCCGGCTGGGGGGCGAGTTGGGGGGTGCGCAGCCAGTAGTGGCCGACCATGCGGTTCTCGTCAGGATTGGCAATGGCGCCGGCTTCCAGTTCCGCCATGGCAGTGTAGGCCTGCTGGATGGAGGGTTCCATGGCGGTCAGCCACTCGGTGGTGAATTTCATCCGGGAGATATCGAGCGAAAGACCTACAGACGGGACACGGCAAAGGTACTGGAGATAACGCTGATAGGAAGACATAGGTTAGTTCCAGAATACATTCCTGCCATGCGCATTGGGGATAATGGGGCCATGCGATTGCTTTGGGCATGTACCCTCACGTTGAGCCTGCTGGCGGCGGGCGAGAAATGGACAGTGGATGACCTGCTGCTGCAGGAGACGGCTGGTTCGCTGGACCTTTCGCGCGACGGGCGGCTGGCGGTTTACACCAAGTCCCGCATAGACAAGGAGAAGGGCGAGTCGATCTCGCACCTCTACATGAAGCGCGTGGGCGAGACCGATGAGGTCCAACTGACGCGCGGGCAGGACTCCGAGTCGAGCCCGAAGTTTTCCCCCGATGGAAAGAAGATCGCCTTCCTGACCTCGCGCAGGCCGGCAACGGCCGCCCCGAGCGGCGCCGGTCAACCGCCCAGTGGCGGCGGGATGCAGGTGTGGCTGATGAACGTGGCCGGAGGCGAGCCTTGGGCTGCTACCAAGATGGAGCGTGGCGTGCGCGACTTCGAATGGCTGGACAACGACACGCTGCTGCTGGCCGCCAGCGAAGACTCCTCGCTGTTCGACCAGAAGGTGAAGGACGGCAAGGACACCTCTCAAGTGGTGGACGACGAAAAACACGCCGCGCCGGTGCGGCTGTTCAAGTTCGACCTGAAGGGCTCCAAGGCGACCCGGCTCACCCAGAACACCGACCGCATCACCAGCGTCACCGCTTCGCCCGACGGCAAGTGGGCGCTCACCATCCACAACCGCAGCCTGGCCGAGATCTACAACCAGAAGATCAAGCCGGTGACCTTCCTGCACGACCTCACCACCGGCAAGAGCGTGGAACTCTTCGCCGGCGACAAGCTCTACCCGCGCGGCTTCCAATGGACCGCAGACTCCAAGGGCTTCTACTTCTCCGCCCCGTACACCACGCACCCCTACCTCTTCAACGCCTCCGTGAGCCGCATGTACTACTACGACGTGGCCGCGGCCAGGCGAACGGAAGTGAACCTGGGCTGGGAGAACGGCCTGAGCTTCGGCTGGAGCGTGACGCCGGACGGCTTCGTTGCGCTGATGGCCAACGGCGCCCGGAACAAAGTGGCGCGCTACACGCGCCAGGGCGAGTCGATCTCGGGCGGCGACACCTGGACGCGGGCGTGGATCGACGCCGACGGCGTGCAAACCGTGAAGGTGAGCGACGACGGCAAGCAGATTGTCTACACGCACTCCACGGCTTCTTCACCGGCGAAGTGGATGCTGGCCGGACTGGATGGGGCGAAGTTTGTGGACCCCAAGCCGTTCGTCGAGACCAACAAGGGCTTCCTCAAGAAACCGATGGCCAAGACCGAAGTGATCACTTGGAAGGGCGCGCTGGACGATCAGATTGAGGGCATTCTCTACTACCCGGCGAACTACCAGGCGGGCAAGAAGTACCCGCTGGTGGTGATGATCCATGGCGGGCCGTTCGGCCACGACTCCGACAGCTTCAGCGAGCGCTGGGCCTATCCGCACCAGCTCTACACGCAGCGCGGGGCGTTCATTCTGAAGCCGAACTACCACGGGAGTTCGAACTACGGGCTGAAGTTCGGCGAGTCGATTTCGGGCGGCAAGTATAACGACCTGGAGTGGATCGACGTGGAGAAGGGCGTGGACTCGCTCATCGCCAAAGTCCTGGTGGACCCGCAGATGCTGGGCGTGCTGGGCTGGTCCAACGGGTCGATCATCACGATTGAGCTGACTACGCGGACGACGCGCTACAAAGTGGCCGGCGCCGGCGCGGGCGACGTGAACTGGTCCAGCGACTGGGGAAACGCCGTCTTCGGCGACAGTTTCGAGCAGTACTACCTAGGCAAGACGCCGATGGACGACCCGCAGCTCTACATCAAGAAGTCGCCCCTGTACCGCATGGACAAGGTGAAGACGCCCACCATCATCTTCTTCGGCACCGAGGACAAGCAGGTGCCCACCGAGCAGGGCTGGCAGCACTACCGCGCGCTGCAGCACTACGGGCAGACGGACGTGAAGTTCATCCTCTTCCCGGGCGAGGCGCACGGGCCGCGGAAGTACGTCCACCAGAAGCGCAAGGTGGAGGAAGAGCTGGCGTGGTTCGACAAGTACCTGTTCGGCACGGCGAAGGACGAGAACGAGGCGCTGAAGGCCGAGTCTTCGCTGGCCGCATTGGTGAAGGCGAAGAAGATGGGCGAGTCTCCGGAAGTGGCGGAGCGCGGAACGTTCTCCGTGGGCCGCTTCGAGGTGACGCGGGCGCAGTTCAAGGCGTTTGATTCGGGCTACACCGTGGCGCCGGGCACGGAACTGCTGCCGGCCAACGGCATCGGCTTCGAGCAGGCCAAGGCGTATTGCGAGTGGCTCTCCAAGAAGACCGGCCAGAGCTACCGGCTGGGCACGGAGGAAGAGCTGGGCGCGATGCTGACGCGCTCAAAGAGCGAGAACACGCTGGACAACTGGGCGGGCTACACGGTGAACGTCGATGACGCCGTGAAGCTGGATTCGCTCATCGCCGGCATGGGCCCCGGGGCGCTGCTGAAGCCCGTGGGGAGTTACATGGGCAGCGGCGAAGACCCGGTCTACGACCTCGGCGGCAATGTGGCCGAATGGGTGGTGGACAAGGAGGGCAAGGGCAAGCTGATGGGCGGCAGCGCGGATCGCCCCGCCGACGCCAAGGCGCCCGTCACGACGCGGACTGACTATGCGGGCTTCCGCGTGGTGCTGGCGGGCCGCTAGACTGCCGGGCCTCTATAGCGGATCCAGGGCGGGCGTCCAGTTATCGGCGCCCGCCAGAAACTTCACCGGATCGAATTCGGCGGCTTCTGTTTCGGTGAGCTGGTGCGCCCAGGCGGCGCGGCGGCCGGGCTGCGGTGCGCCGGGCCCCTTCGATTGAAACTCGCCATACCAGGCCGTTTTCTCATTGGCGGCGTTGTTCCAGTTGTTCCAACCTTCGGGGACGATGTGCGTGCCGAGTTCGCAGTTGAGATAGACCACGCGGGAGTACGGGCGCCAGGGGCGGCCCAGGAAGACCTTGGCGTCGATTGCAGCGGTGAACTTCGAGTTGCTGAAGATGTAGCCGGTGGTCTGCTCCGGAGCGAGGCGGCTCTGGGCGGTGATGTAGCCGCTGCCTTTGCTGTGGATGGTGCAGCCGTCGAAGACGGCGGTGGCGTTGCCGAAGATGAAATCCACGTGGCCCTCGATGTAGCAGTCTTTGAAGTACTGGCGGCCGGAAGCGGCGTAGAGAGTGTCCTGCCAGCCGAGGAAGCGGCAGTTGCGGAAGACGGCGCGGTCTGAGTGGATGAGGATGGCGACGGCTTGCGAGCCGCTGCCGAAGGAGTTTTCGAAGGTGACGTTTTCGGCCTCGAACTCCGGCGCGAACACTTGCACGGAGGCGCAGACGGAGGTGCCGCCGGCGGCCTTGGCGCTGAGGTCGTAAGTGATGACGGTGCTGGCGGCGTCGCGGCCGCGGAGGGTGACGCGGGGGTGGTCTGGGGTAATGAGGACGCGCTCGCGGTAGGTGCCGGGCTCGAGGTCCAGGATGAGCCGCTGGCCATCCGCCACAACGGCGCGGCCCAGCGCGTTCATGATGCTGGAGAACTGGCCGTCGGCGCCGGGGCCCACCTTCATGTGCACCGGAGGCAGCAGCCAGCCTGAGAGATTGGGCTGCATGGAGGGGAAGAGGCGGGCGAATTCCCGCGCGGCCATGAGACCGATTTCGCGCTGTCCCCGCGGGCCCAGGTGAGTGGTATCCAGAGTGCCGTCCAGGGCGGTGCGCCCGATGTAGGCGGTGCGAACCGGCCCCAGGGCGCTGGCCTGCGCCATGGTGAGCGCGTAGAGATCGATCAGCGGCACTTTCATCTCGGCCGCGATTTTGCGGATCTCTTCGGCGTAGGGCACCAGGGCGTCCGGCTTGAAGCTGCCGTCGGGCCGGAAGACGCGGCGCACGATGGAGGTAGCCAGCACGGGCTGCGCACCGGCGGCGCGGGTCTCTTCAACGTAGCGGATCATGTTGGCGCGATAGGTGGTGGCGGGGACGGTTTCGCGCTGCGGGCCTTTGCCGGGACAGTCGTTGTGGCCGAACTGGAGGATGACGTAGTCAGGCTTGTCGGCCAGCGAAGGAGCCCACAGCCCCTCATCGCGGAAGCTCTTGGAGCTGCGGCCGTTGCGGGCGTGGTTGAGCACAACCACGGTGCCGGGGCGGAAACCGAGCTTGAAGCCGGGGCCCCAGCCGCCATCGTCGTGGACGGTGGAGTCGCCGACGAGAACGATGCGCGGCGGTGTCGCCGCCCAGCCTGCGGCGGCGCAGAGCAGAAGGCAAGAAAAGAGCCGGACGGGAACGGGAGCCATCAAGTGCGACTCTATTCCAGCGTCCGGCTTTGCGTCCAGCAAAAAAACTAGCTGTGGCGGATCACCAGCACATCGCCGTCGCGGACGACGTACTCCTTGCCTTCCAGCTTGAGCAGGCCCTTTTCGCGCAACCCGCCAAAGCCGTTGTGCTCCACCAGCGACTGCCAGTTCACCACTTCGGCGCGGATGAACTTCTTCTCGAAGTCGGAGTGGATGGCGCCAGCGGCTTTCACGGCGGTGGAGCCGATGGGGATGGTCCAGGCGCGCACTTCGGTCTCGCCGGCGGTGAGGAAGCTCATCAGGCCCAGCAGGCGGTACATGACGTTGATGAGGCGGTCCAGCGACGAGCCTGGCAGGCCGTAGGAGGCAAGATACTCGGCGGCCTCTTCGGCGGAGAGTTCGGCCAGCTCGGCCTCGATCTTGCCGCAGACGGCCGTGACTTCGGCGTTGGTCTTGCCGGCCAGCAGCTTCTCACGCCACTGCGCCTCCACTTCGTTCAGGCGGGCGGAGTCTTCCTCGCCCAGGTTGAGCACAAAGAGGATCGGCTTCTGGGAGAGGAACTGGAAGCCGCGCAGGCGCTTCTCGTCCTCGCCTTCGAGTTCCCAGGCGCGCAGTGATTCACCCGCCTCGAGCTTGGTCTTGGCCACCTGCAGCAGGTCGTATTCGCGGTCGAGGCCGGGGTCCTTGATCTTCTTGCGGTCTTTTTCGAGCCGTTCCAGCCGCTTTTCGACGACAACGAGATCGCTGAGCACGAGTTCCATGTCGACGTCGTCGATGTCGCGCATGGGGTTGACGTCGCCCTTTTCGTGCGGCACGGATGGGTCTTCAAAGACGCGCACGACGTGCGCGATGGCATCGGCTACGCGCAGGCTGGCGAGGTAAGAGGGATCGCGGAGCGCTTCCTTCGAGATCGACGGGAAGTCGATGAACTCGATCGTGGCATGGGTCACCTTGGGCGGCTCGTAGATCTTGGCCAGCGCGTCCAGGCGGTGGTCAGGAACCTTGGTGACGCCGACGCGCGTTTCCATGGAGCCGGTGCGCCCGGCTTCATGCACACCGGTCAGGATGGTGAAGAGGCTGGTCTTGCCGGTCATGGGCAAGCCGAGAATTGCTGTTTTCATAAATCTCTAGAGAGGGACCTCAGTGCGGTCAAGGATCTCGGCCAGGACGCGTTCGGCGGCTTCGGTGGAGCGCGGCGCCAGCGAGGTCCGCTGGTTCAGCACCACCCGATGCGCACAGATGGGCACGGTGAGCCGCTTGATGTCGTCCGGTAAAACGTAATCGCGGCCTTCGAGCAGGGCCAGCGCCTGGGCGGCGCGGTAGAGGGCCTGCGTGCCGCGCGGGCTCACGCCCAGCGCCAGTTGCTCATGCGTGCGCGTGGCTTCGACAATCGCCAGGATGTAGCCCACCAGCGCTTCGTCCACCTTCACGCGCTCGACGGCCTGCTGCGACTGCAGCAGCTCCAGGGGCGAAAGAATCGCCTGCACACCGGGCGCCGTGGCCGACTGCGCGGATTGCAGAATCACGCGTTCGCTGCTGGCATCGGGGTATCCGATGCGAATGCGCATGAGGAAACGGTCCAGCTGCGATTCCGGCAGCGGGTACGTCCCGTGGTGCTCCACCGGATTTTGCGTGGCGATCACCAGGAACGGCTCGGCCATGGCGTAGGTGGCGCCGTCGAGCGAGACCTGGTGCTCGTTCATCGCCTCCAGCAGCGCCGACTGCGTCTTCGGCGTGGCCCGGTTGATCTCGTCGGCCAGCAGGAAGTTCGTGAACACCGGGCCTTTCTTGAATTCAAACTCGCCCGACTTGGCGTTGTACACCGTGACGCCCAGAATATCGCCGGGCAGCATGTCCGCCGTGCACTGCAAACGTTGGAATCCGCAATCGAAGGAACGGGCCAGCGCGTGCGCCAGCGTGGTCTTCCCCACCCCGGGCACGTCTTCTATCAACAGGTGGCCTCGCGAGAGCAAACACACCACCGACAGCCGGATTACCTCCGGCTTCCCGCGAATTACCGCGTTCAGCGCGCCTTCCAGTTCCCTGAGGCGGGGCGGCGCGGCGACGGCTGGCTCCGGTGCGGTCATCACTCTTTCATGATAACCGTCCGGCGGTTACTTCTTGCCGATCATCTGAATCGTCTGGCCGGACTGCGCGCGCAGGGCTTCCAGAATGTCCTTCCATTTGCCGGACAGCTCCATTCGCACGGAGCCGGAAGGTTCGTTCGCGCCGCCGTAGCGGATGGTCAGCGTCTTGTCCTTCTTCTCCTCGAAGCTAATGCTGGTGATGCTGTCCTGCCGCAGGATCAGCAGCGGCCGGTTGTCTTTCAGCAACAGCATCACTTTCTGGGAGCCGTCCAGCGCCAGCACGCCTCTGTCGTCCCGGAAATTCTTTTCGCCCGGTCTCTGGTAGTACAGCTTCACGCCGTCAAACAACAGGGCTGAGCTTTGCGCCAGCCCGCTCACGCTCAATGCCAAAGTCAATAGAACCCACTTCATCGACGACAATCCTCCTTCTGTGTGACCAGTGTGCCACAACCGCGCTGTCGCATTTTCCCCTTGATTACCTACAGGAGCCGTTGTACTCTCTCTTGTAGATAACCGAGAGGAGCTGGAATGAGCAAACCGTCGGACCTCATCCAAGGCACGCTGGATCTGCTGATCCTCAAGAGCCTGGCTGCCGGCCCCATGCACGGCTGGAACATCGCCCTCTTCATCCGCAGCCGTTCGGAGGACGTGCTCCAGGTGAACCAGGGCTCGCTCTACCCCGCCCTGCACAAGCTGGAGACCCAGGGCTACATCGATTCCGAATGGGGAGAGAGCGACAACAACCGCCGCGCCAAGTTCTATGCGCTCACGCGCAAGGGCCGCAAGTATCTGGCTGAAGAGCAGGCCAACTGGCAGCGGCTCTCCCGCGCCATCTCGCTGGTGGTGGATCCCGCCGTTTAGGAGAACTCGGATGACCTGGACCCAACGCCTGCGCCGCTTCGTGCGCCGCGATCAATCCACCGCCGACCTGAACGACGAGCTGCGCTTCCACCTAGACCACCTCATCGAAGAGCACATCGCCCGGGGCATGTCTCCCGAGGAGGCGCGCCGCGCCGCGCAACTCGAGTTCGGCGGTGTCGAACCTCTGAAGGAAGAGTGCCGCAGCGCCAACGGACTCGACTGGCTGGAACACGCCTGGCAGGATATGCGGCTGGCCCTGCGCAACTTCCGCCGCCAGCCCGGCTTCTTTCTGGCCGTCGCCGCCGTCATCGCCCTGGGCATCGGTTCCTCCACCGCCGTGTTCAGCGTGGTGGACCGTGTCCTGTTCCGGCCCCAGCCCTATTCCCAGCCCGGCAATATCGTCTCCGTGGGCGTCTCCTTCCCCATCATTGAATACGATTTCCTCACTACCGGCACTTACCGCGAACTCCAGCGGGATCATCCGCCGTTCGCCTCCGTCGCCAGCTGGTCCGGCGTCCTGCCGTGCGATTTGACGGAAGCCAATCCGCAACGGCTCTCCTGCGGGCATGTTGAAGCGTCGTTCCTGCCCTTCCTCGGCATCCGCCCGCTGCTGGGCCGCAACTTCACCGCGGAAGAGGACCGCCCCGGCGCGCCGCACGTGGCGCTGCTGACAAACAATGTCTGGCGATCCCGTTTCGGAGCGGACCCCGCCGCCATCGGCCGCACCCTGACCATCGACTCCACCCCTCACACCATCATCGGCATCCTGGGCAAAGACTTCGAATTGCCCACGCTCGACCAGGCCGAAGTGCTCCTCCCGCAGGCTCTGCCCCTGCCCGGCCCCTCTCGAAACACGCGCCCCGTGCGCGCTTTTGCCCGGCTGAAGCCCGGCGTCACGCCGGCGCGGGCCGTGGAGATGCTGAAGCCGTTCTACGAGTTCATTTTCCGCACCGAGGCGCCGCCGCAATACCGCAACGAAGCCCGCCTGCGCGTGCTTCCGTTGCGCGAGTTCCAGTCTGGAGATCTGACAAATGCGGCCTGGGCCTTGTTCGGCGCCGTAATGTTCATTCTCCTCATCGCCTCCGCCAACGCCTCCGGACTGCTGCTGGCCCGCGCCGCGGCCCGCTCGCGAGACCTGGCCGTGCGCGCCGCGCTTGGAGCCGGACGCGGCCGCCTGCTGCGCCAGGCGCTAATGGAGTCCGCCATCATCTGTTTGGCCGGCGCCGTGGCGGGTTGCCTGCTGGCGCAGGGCCTGCTGCGCTGGTTTCTGCTGCTGGCGCCGAAAGGGCTGCCGCATCTCGCGCTGGCGGCGCTCGATCTGCGCGTGCTCGCCTTCGCGCTGTTGGCGGCGCTGTTCTCCGCGCTCCTATTTGGCATGGTGCCGGCGCTGGCCACGCCCAACCCCGCGCTGCTCACCGGAACGCGCGTCACCGGCACGCGCAGCCTGCATGTGCGGCATCTGCTGGTAGCCGTGCAGCTCGCCGTCTCGCTGATTCTGCTCTCCGCCGCCGGCCTGCTGTTGAACAGCCTCTCACGCCAGGTGGGCCAGCAGTTTGGGTTCTCGCCGGAGCGTACGGTTACCGCGGAGATCACGCTGCCAGCGAACTACCGCACGCAGACGGAACGCCAAGCGTTCTTCGAGAAGCTCGAGGCGCGCCTGCGCGCCATTCCGCAGGTGCGCTCCATCGCCTATGCGGACACGCTCCCGCCGGGCGGCGTTTCCCGCAACGTGCCCTACTTCATCCTCGTCCCGGAAGGCCGGCCGGCCGCGCCGCGCGGCACCGGCGGCATTGTGGTGTGGCGCTCCGTGAGCAACGGCTACTTCTCCGCTCTGGGTATCCCCATCCTGCGCGGACGCGCATTCCAACCGGAAGACGACCGGCCCGAAGCGATGAACATCGTCATCAGCCAGACGCTGGCACGCCGCCTCTTTCCCGGCGAAGATCCCGTCGGCCGCCGCGTGCGCCGCGTATTCGACAAGGATTGGTTCACCGTTATCGGCGTCAGCCGCGACGTTCGCAATTCGGGGCTCACCGCCGCGGGCAATCCCGAGTTCTATGTCTCTCGCCGTACCGTCACCGAAGGCTCCTTCCGCACGGCGAACTTCCTCATCCGCGGCGACGCTCCGCCGGCGGCTCTGAGTTCGTGGCTGCGCGCGGAGGTTGCCTCACTGGAGCCGACCATCCCCGTCGTGCCGCGCACGCTCGAAGACTCGCTCGGCGAACTTGCGGCCAGGCCGCGCTTCCAGGCGGCGCTGCTCACACTCTTCGCCTTTTCCGGACTCGCCCTGGCCGCCGCCGGGCTCTTCGGCCTCATGTCGTTTCTCGCAGCCCAACGCGCCACCGAAATCGGCGTTCGCCTGGCGCTGGGCGCCACGCCCGCGCAGGTCCGGCAACTGCTGCTGCGTCAGGCGTTGAAGTGGACCATCCCCGGTGTCGCCGCCGGCGTGGCCGGTTCCCTGCTCTTGGGCCGCGCGCTGCGCAGCCTGCTGTTCCAGGTTTCGCCGGCCGACCCGGCCATCTTCACAGCAGCCTGCTGCGTGCTGGTGGCTGCCGCTCTGCTCGCCGCCTACCTGCCGGCGCGGCGCGCATCCGCCGTCGATCCGGCCGTCACCTTGCGCGCCGAATAGCGCCTAGAAGATCAGCTTCAGGGCGAACTGCACCACGCGTGCCGCTTCGCCCGTCTGGATGATGTTCTGCGTCGAAGGCGGCGCCACGGCCTCGCAGCACGATCGGCCGAAGATCGACGACGTGATCTGGTTCGATCCATCCGTCGCTCCGCCGGGATTGTCGAAATTCGCGTGGTTCAGGATATTGAAAAACTCGCCGCGGAACTGCACTTTGATGCGCTCCGTCACCATAACCATCTTCTGCACGCCCAGATCGAGGTTCCAGAAATTGGGGCTGCGGAACATATTCCGCCCCACGCCGTTCTGGCCCGGCGCCGGAATGGCGAAGCCCGAGGCGTCGGCGAACGTCACCGGCCCGATCACCCCCGCAACTTCCTTCAATGAGGCATCCGGCAAGCCCCCCAGCAGCGCTGCCCGCGAGACGTGCGTATTGTTCGAAGTCCGCACTCCGCTGGTGACGCTGAACGGCTCGCCGGTCATGAACGAGTACATGCCATTGACGCTCCATCCGCCCAGGATCTGGTCCAATACCGCATTTGTGTGGCCCAGCAGCGCCTTGCCGCGCCCCACCGGCAGTTCGTACAGCCAGATGGTGGATAGCACGTGACGTCGGTCGAAGTCCGACACCGCGCGCTCATTGCGCCAGTTGCGAGTGTCGGCCGGCGTGCGCGAGTTTGTCGTGGAAAGGCCGCCGCCGGAAGACGAGGCCACCGGATCCACGCTCTGGTCGTCCATCGATTTTGAGAACGAATACGACGCGCCGAGCTGCAGGCCCTGCGAGAAGCGCTTCCGCACCGTGGTCTGCATCGCGTGATAGTAGGAGTCCCCGCCCGAATCGACATAGGTGATGGTGCTGAACTGCTGGTTCGGGCGCAGCTTTGCGGCCAACGTAGTCTGCTCCACGCGCCCGGCAAAGGTCCCGGCCGCGTTCTGCGACAACTCCGTGGCCGTCGTGGTGGTGTTCACAAACGCGGAACTCACGATGCCGGAGGTCACAATCGGCACCGGCTGGCCGGTGACGCCCGAAGGGCAGCCCGTGCCGTCGGCCCGGCATTTCGACGCCACATTCCGCTGCATGGTGAGGAAACTCGGAAGAATCGGGTCGGCGTTGATCTGGTTCAGGTCGTAGGCGCGCAGCAAGCGCGTGCCTCGGCGGCCCAGGTAGCCCACCTGCACCACCACGCCCGCCGGCAGCTCGCGCTGGATGTTGAAGTTCCATTGATGCACGGTGGGCAGCTTCAGGTTCTGGTCGAAGAAGGTCGTGGTGGGCGCAGTGGCCAGCAGTTGCACGGGCGGAGTGAGGAAGGTGGTAGGCTGGCGCGCCGGCACCTGCATTTCAAAAGGAAATCCCTCGTTGATCCGCACATTCGGCACCGCCACGCAGCCTGGCGTAGTGGATCCGCCTGGCACAGACTGGCAATTGGTGGTGATTCCGGGCACCTTGCCAGCCACCGCCGTCACCTGGAAGGAAGCGATGGGATCGAATGCGATGCCGTAGCCGGCGCGCACCGCGGTCTTGTGGTCCGGACTCCAGGCCAGGCCCACGCGCGGAGCAATCGCATCGAGATTATTGTTCTGATACCAGCGATCCTTGTGCTGGAAGGTAATGGAACCGTACAGGTCGCCCTGCGGCACGTAGACGCGGTTGCCGGCCTCGGTCGGGGCGGTGTTCACTTCCCAACGGAAGCCGTAGTTGATCGTCAGGTTCCGCAGCACGCGCCACTCGTCCTGGAAGTAGAAGTTGTACTGCTTCATGCGCTGGCCCTGAGCCCACAGGGTCACGCTGTTGCCGGTACGAAACGGCAGATAGGCGTCGCTGTTCAGATCGCCCAGGAACGTCTGCGATAGCTGCGCCGGAATGCCCAGCAGTTCGTTGAGGGCGCTCAGCAGGCGGTTGTTGTCCGCGCTGGCGATGCCCGCGCTGCCCGCCGTGCCCAGCGCCGGCGTGTTGAAACCCACCGGCGGACGCGTGGTGCGCGAGAACGACAGCGTCGGCGTCACGTTGACGCCGCCCGGCTGGCCGCGCTGGTCGTTGTGCTGGTAGAAGCGCATGTTGAAGCCCATCCGGAAGGAGTGCGCGCCGGAGTTGATGCTCAGGTTATCCAGGATCTGCGGCGTGGTGATGGCGCGGTTGGTGCGCGGCACGTTGCGGTATGGATACGAGATGTTGGCGAAGCTGTAGGGCGCGATGTCGGGAAACGCGGGGTTCGCCTCGCCCTGCGTGAACAGGAAGTAGAAGCGCGACATGCCGGCCGTCACCTCGTTCACAATGCGAGGCGAGATCACCCTGCGCCAGCTCACCGCCACGTTGTGGCTCTTGCGGAACACCTCGCCTTGCGGCGGAAAGCCCGGAAACACCACCGGCCGCGAGTTGTTCGGATCGCCGCCCAGCGTGCTGTTGTCGCCGTACAGGTAGCGGCCGAAGATCGTGTCCTTCTCCGACAGAATGTGGTCGATACGCCCCATCAGGTTCGGGCCGCGCACGCGGTAGTTCGAATTCCAGAAATAGGCGCCCGTGTTCAATCCGTCACCGCTCGAGAACGAATTCGGCCGCGGGAAGGTCTTCAGCATCGAGAGGATCTTCGGATCGCCGCCGATCCGCCGCGGGTCGTCGGCGTACATGTTGTAGGATGCGATGCAATTGGCATCCGTCGGACTGGCGCAGTTCCGCACTCCTGGGCGCAGAGCGCCGCTCACGGGATCCACCAGCGAGCCGGAATTCTGCGTGATCCGCACGCCATCCAGCACGAACGGGTTGGCCGGATCCACTTTGAGGTAGCGGTATACGCCCGCCAGCGCCTCCGGAGTGTAGACCAGCGGCACGCCGCTGAACACCTGGTTGATCGGCTGCGCCGTGTTCAGCGTCATGCCCTGCCAGGAGCCGAAGAAAAACGTCTTGTTCGCCTTAATCGGACCGGAAATCTCCGCCCCGTACTGGTTCATCTTCATATCCGGCTTGGGATTGCCCAGCGCATTGGCAAACCAAGAATTGGCATTTAGCGCCGTGTTGCGCAGGAACTCGTACGCCGTGCCGTGCAGTTGATTGCCGCCGCTGCGCGTGGCGATGGAGACGCTGGCGCCGGAGTTCCGGCCCTCTTCGGGCGTCGCGTTGCTCGTCGTGACTTTGTACTCCTGCACATTGTCCGGATTCAGCCGGTAGATGTTGTTCAGCGGGTTGGGCACCGAACTCTCGTTGGCCTCGATGCCGTCGATCGTGGTGTTGAACGCGAAGTCGCGGCTGCCGTTCACGTGGACGCCTGTACCCGCCGCCCCTTGCGGCCGCTGCACCACGCCCGGTTCCAGCACCAGCAGGTTGAGCGGATTTCTGCCGTTCAGCGGTAGATCCACAATCGCCTTGCGCTCCACCACCGTCCCAATCGTCGCGTTCGACACCTGCAGCAGTTCCGCCGTCGATGCGACCGTCACCGTCTCCGTGGTGTCGCCGATCTCCAGCACCACGTTCGTCGTCAGCGGCGAGCCTACCTGCAGCAGATTGCCCGTCGATTTTGACGTCTTGAACCCCTTCATCTCCACTGTCACCGTATAGGCCCCCACCGGCAGCGAGGGGAACGAAAACAGCCCCGCATCCGTGGTCGCCTGGCGGTAACTCGCACCGGTCGCCTCATTCGTCACGGTCACTCGAGCATTGGGAATCACCCCGCCTGAAGAGTCGCTGACCAGCCCGTTGATCACGGATGTGGAGGTTTGGGCCCAGCACGCCGCAGCAGCGGCCAGGATGCAGATCAATCTGGCATGTTTCATACAGCACCGCCTCAAAGAGAAACTCTCGAGATCCGGTTGAGTGCTTCCGGCGAGTCTACCCAACCTGTCCCTAATAACTCAGCAGTATAGCCCTTACCGCCCCAATTCTGACCGGAAATCTCTCACCCGTATTTCGCTTGCCAGTTGCCCAATCGCCCGACATCGAAAGATAGCGGCGCATTGATTGCCTTTTCGTAATCTCACGCCGGCCAATCCCGTCGTTACTGGTGATGGCCAGCTCGTTCAAATCCAGTGCGCTTGCTGTTCTTGCCCTATGCGGTTGCTTCGGCCAAAGTGCGAAGCTCACGCCCGCCGCGCGCGTCGAACTCCCCACTCACATCGACGGCAACAGCCCCTCCTACTGGACTCCCGACGGCCTGCGCCTGTTCACGTCCATTGGAAACCCCGAGATGACGAGCCTGGCCCCCAATCAGTTCGGGCCGTGGGAGAGCCAGGCGGTAGACCTCACAGACCACCAGCACATCCCCCTCTGGATCGAGGCCGCCCACTATAACAGCGACGGCGTTCTCTTCGGCTGGTATCACCACGAACCGGGTGGCGTCTGCGCGGGCAAACCTCTTTCCGCCCCCAGCATCGGCGCCGTGATCTCCTACGACGGCGGACTCACCGTAAAAGACCTCGGCATCATCCTCGAATCCGGCTATGCTCCCAATTGCGCCACCAAGAACCTGTACTTCGCCGGCGGCCACGGCGATTTCTCCGTCGTGCCGGACCGCGAAGGCAAGTACTTCTATTTCTACTTCTCCAACTACTCAGGCCCGGACGACGAGCAGGGCATCGCCGTCGCCCGCCTGGCCGTGGAAGACCTCCTGCACCCCGCCGGCGCCGTCTGGAAGTACTTCGGCGGAGATTGGACCGAACCCGGCCTCGGCGGCCGGACCACCCCCATCTTCCCCGCCGCCGTCAATTGGCAGAAGGAGAATACTGACTCCTTCTGGGGCCCGGCCGTCCACTGGAACTATCACATCGAAAGCTACGTGATGCTGCTCAACCGCTCCTGCTGCGGCCCGGATTTTCCGCAGGCGGGCATCTACCTGGCCTTCAATCCGAACCCATCCGACCCTGCCGGCTGGAAGCCGCCCTCGCTGCTGCTCGACAACGAACAGATCGGCTATGGCCCCGGCTTCTATCCTCAGGTGATGGGCCTGCTGTGGGGCGATACCGATTCCTACTCCGGAGAGCACGCCCGCCTTTACATCCATGGCATCTCCGATTGGCAGATTCAGTTCCTAAAACCGGGCGAGCCGCCCCCTCCGCCGCCGGAAGATCCTCAGCCCGGCGATGGTCCTCCCCCGGATTCCTCCACCGCCTCACGCGCCCGGCGCTGAAGTCGCCGCATAGCGCGCGGCCCGCAATGGCATCTGCTTCTCAACCAGGCTCTCGGCCAGTTGCTGGTGCACCTCGCCGTCGAGCAGGTAGTACGTTTCCCCGCCCTCTTCCGCCAGGGCCGCCAGCTTCCTGGTGGAAAGAATCAGGCATAGCTGCCGCTCCCCCGGAGTCAGCGCCGACAACGCCACGCGCGCCATCCCCTGCCCGTCCGGGTGCACTTTTCTGAGGAAGCTGCGCGCGAACACCTGCTCATCGGAGCTGTCCAGCGCCGCCGATGCGCTGGTCAGCCGCTGCTCCTCAGAGCCGGTGAAGTACGGCCCCGCCGCATAGGCCAGCAGGAACACAATCACATCGATGAACATCGCCAGCACGAAGGCAAATACGTGCCGCCCCGTGGGCGCCGTCACCAGCTCCGTAAACGCCAGCAGCAGATCCTCCTGCCCGGACGAGGTCCGGTCGAGATTCTCCGCCAGCGATGGCACCGCGGGGCGGTCCAGCCTGGCCGAATGAGTCTGCTCCTGCACCTCCGCCCACGGCACCTGGTCATAGACCGCGCGGAACCGCCGGATCTGCTGCTCAGAGGGCTCGTTCGGCTTCACCCCCGCGCGCAACTCCGCCAGCGCTCGCTGCGACGCCGTCAGCGTCTCCAACGATTGCCGGGCCAGCTTGGCATGGCGCTCGAACGCCGTATACCGCAGCCCCTCGCCGGTCCCTTCCCGCAATGACCGGGCCTCCTCGGCGACAGCCGCCCGCACTCTCGCCAGATACGGGTCCGCATCCTGCCCCCTCGAGATGAACCCGTGGTTCTTCTCCGCCGCCGTCATCTCATCCAAAGCCACCACATGCTTCTTCGCCTCCGCGATGGCGCCCGCCACCAGTTGTTCCGTCTTCCCGGCGGAGTCCTGCAGTGTGTCGTAGAGTTGCCGCTCCACCAGCGCCGGACGCTCCTTGGCGGAGAACCAGGTGTACAGGCTGACGTAAGAGAAGCAGATAGACACCAGCGCCGTGATGGCGTAAACCGCCGTCATCAACGCTCTGCCCTTCTTCGCCTGACCGATCAGCCACGCCACCATCACCAGCGCCGCCTGAATGCCCAGTGACGCCAGGAAGGCGAACCAGCCGTTCAAGTACAGCGTCATCCCCTGCCAGGTTGTGTACCAACTCACCAGGGAAAGCAGGCACGTGCAGACGAACAGCCCCTGCACCATTGCCTTGCTGGATCCCGCTTGAGACACGAATGCCATCGTGGCGCACCTCGCTCATCTTCCTGATACGCAGTGCGCCCTTCGGCGGTTCGCGCCGCGATGTAACAATGCCGCTACTCCTCGCGCAGCGTCGTCATCGGATCAAGCTTGGAGGCCCTTCTTGCGGGCAAGTAAGCAGCGAAGAGAGCCGCCGCCGACAGTACCGCCGCCGCCCCCGCCAGCGTCCAGCTATCCACCGGCTGCACTCCGAACAGCAGGCTCTCCACCAGGCGGCCCGCTGCCAGCACCGCACCCACGCCCAGCGTCAATCCGCCCGCCAGCACCAGCACCACGTCGCTCAACACCAGGCGCACCACCGAACCCCGGCTCGCGCCCAGCGCCAGACGGATGCCGATCTCCCCCTGCCGGCGCGCCACCGAGTACGCGTTCACGCCGTACAGTCCGATCATCGCCAGCAGCAGCGCCAGTCCGCCGAAAAACGACGACAACAGCGCCACCGTCCGCTCCTCCGTCAACGACTCGCCGATCACCTCGTCATACCGCCGCACCACCAGCGACAGCCCCGGGTTCACCTGCGTCAAAGCCGATCGCACCGCCGCCGCCAGCCCGTCCCGGTCTGCCGCCGCCCGCGCCAGGAAGAACATGCTGCCCCACGGATCGCCATCCTGCGCCGCCGCCAGATAGCCCGTTCTCGAATTGCGCTCCCGCATCGACGCATACGTCGCGTCCCGTACCACGCCGATCACTTCGTACTGCTCCCGCGCGTGCGGCGGCGCGTCGTTGTCTATTCCAATCGTTCGTCCCAGCGGATTCTTCTGCCCGAAGAAATGCCGCGCCGTCGATTCGTCGAGGATGATCACTTTGCTCGAACTCGCCGTATCTCTCGATTCGAAGTCCCGGCCCAACACCACGGCCAGGTTCATCGTCTGGAAATAGCCCGGCGACACGCGGTTGAACCAGATCACCGAGTCCCGCCGCGTCTTCGGCTGAAAGTCCTGCGGAAACACCTCGTTATTCCACTGCATGCCCTGCAGCGGAGTCACCATCGCCGACGCCGCGGATTGCACCCCCGGCATCGCCCGCAGACGCTCCAGCACCGCCTGGTAGGTTGCCAGCCGCTGCTCCTTGGGGATCTTCTGCAGCGTGTCCACTCGAGCCATCAGCAGCTCTTGCGCGTGAAACACGTCACCCTTGCTCATCAGTTTCTGGAACGATCCCACAAACAATCCCGCCCCAACCAGCAGCACCAGCGACAGCGCCACCTGCACCGCTACCAGCGTCTTGCCCAGCCGGAAGCGCGCCGACACCCCGGACATGCCCCGCATCCCCTCTTTCAACACGCTGTTGGGCGCCACTCGCGTCCCGCGCAACGCCGGGGCCAACCCAAACAACAATCCGGTCAGCAACGCCACGCTGGTCGTGAAGGCCAGCACACGCCAATCCGGCGCCAGTTCCAGGCTGAGCCGGTCCCGCTGAGACGAAAAGAAGCCGACCAGCGCCCCGCTGCCCCAGCTCGCAAACACCGTGCCGGCCACCGCTCCCAGCGTGGACAGCATCACGCTCTCCGTCAGCAGCTGCCGCACCAGACGCCATCGCCCCGCACCGATCGCCAGCCGGATGGAGAACTCCCTCTGCCGCGCCGCCGCCCGCGCCAGCATCAGGTTCGCAATGTTCACGCACGCGATCAGCAGCACGATCCCCACCAGCCCCATCAGCGTATACAGGGCCTTCTGGTATGTGCTCCGCAAGGAAGAGAATCCGGTCTGCGCCGGCTTTAGCCGGAACGTCCGTTGCAGGTAGTCTTTCTGATCTCTCGGGTCCCAGTCGGAGGGCAGCGTGGCTTTGTTGATCTCCGGAGCCAGAGCGCTCAACCGCGCCTCCGCCTGCTCCGGCCTCATTCCCTCCGGCAGCCGCCCCACCACCCTCAGCCACCACGTGCTCCGCGCCTGCAGCCAGCTTCTGTCCGGGCTGAACATCGGCTGGCACCCGATCGGCACCGCTACGTCAAACCCGCGGTCCACGTCCAGGCCGCGGAACCAGGCCGGCGCCACACCCACAATCTGAAACAGCTTCCGGTTCAGCCGGATGCTGCGCCCCACAATTCCCGGGTCCCCGCCGTATTGCGATTTCCAAAACGCATGGCTCAGAACCGCCACCGGCCCCTGTCTGCCGCCCCCATGCAGATCGTCTTCCACGCTCAGCATCCGGCCCGCATATGGCCCTACGCCCAGCACTTGAAAATATCCGCCGCTGACGAACATCCCGTTCACATACCGCACCTCTCCGCCCGAAGCCAGGTCGAAGTCTTCCGCCGAATACGCCAACGCGCCGTCAAAGCCGCTCTGGCGATCCCTGATCTCTTCCCACAACGGATTTGTGAACGATCCGCTCTCCCCCATCCGCACCTGCACCAGCCGCTGCGGGTCTTTCACCGGCAAACTCCGCATCATCACCGCATTCAGAATCGAGAAAATCGCCGTGTTGGCCCCAATCCCCAGCGCCAGCGACAACACCGCCGTCACCGTGAACACCGGATGCGCCGCCATCGCCCGCAACGCGTACCGCACGTCCTGCCACAGCGAATCCAACCAGCCCCAGCCCCACACCGCGCCGCTGTCTTCCCTGATCAACGTCTCGTTGCCGAACTTCCGCCGCGCGGCCTCCTCCGCTCCCCCCATGCTTTCCGCACGCAGCTCCTGGTGCAGCCTCATCTCCTCTTCCAACTCCGCTTCCATCCGCCGCCGGTTCGCCAGATACCGCAGCCGCCGAGCCATCTCTTTCACCCAGTTCATCCTCGTCTCCTTACGCCAGCGCCAGCAGCTTCTCAATCGCCGTGTTCACACGCCTGTACTGCGACAGCTCCACCTCCAACTGCTTCCGCCCCAGCTTCGTCATTTGGTAGTAACGCGCCCGCCGGTTCCCCGCCGTCACGCCCCACTCGCCCTGCAGCCAGCCCTTCAGCATCATCCGCTGC
>JACQZS010000333.1 GCA_016213725.1 Acidobacteriota bacterium
CGGTCGAGCCCCGCCTGCTCCTTCGCCTCGAGCAGGATCGGCATCAGCATCTCGACTTCGTTGCCGCTGGTCTCGCGCCGCACGCTCGCCGACTGCGCAAATCCCACCACCGCGACGTCCCGCACTAGTGCACCGTCCCCGAAATATGGCTGGCGGAGATGGGGATAGGTCTGGTGGGGATGGGGGGTAAGGCGGGTGGGCGGGCGAGAGGGCGGGCGGGGTTAGTGAGTGGCGGTGGTGATCTGGACGAGCGGCTCGGGGTTCTCTATGGGAGGACGGGGGTCGGGGTGGATTTGGGGGGCGCGCCAGAAATCGAAGTAGGAGACGTAGTGGACGCAGCTCACGGTGCAGTGGGGGGCGCAGGCCTTTTCGGTGAGGTACTCACGACGAATGTCGGAGACCGAGTAATCCGCGAGGGGCTTGCCGGGATAGCCGCGCTGCTGAGAGCAGTAGTGGACTAGCCCGTCTTCACAAATGTAGAGATAACGGGCGCCGGCACGGCAGCGCCAATCGTTGGGTTCGCCGTTGGCGATCTTCTCCTGGAAGAAGCTGATCTGGGAGAAGTTCCTTTTTTCCAAGGCCTTGACGGCGAGATAGATCTCCTTTTCGTGGGGCGAGAGGGGTTTGAGCTGGCCGGTGCCGTCGTGAATTATTCCAATTGTAGAAGAAAAGCCGAGCTGGATGGCGCGCTGCGCGATGACGAGGGCATCGTCGGCGTGTTTGACGCCGCCGCCGACGACGGAGTTGATGTTGACGTGGAAGAGGGCGTGGTTGGCCAGGAGCTGGAGCTTGCGGTCGAGCACTTTGAGGCTCTTTTTCGACACTTCGTCGGGCATGACGTTGTCGATGGAGATCTGCATGTGGTCGAGGCCGGCCTGATTGAGGCGCTCAATGCGGTCCGTGGTGAGGAGATAGCCGTTGGTGATGAGGCCGGTGATGGCGCCGGTGGAGCGGATGCGGGCGATGATCTGATCGAGGTCGGGGTGAAGGAGGGGTTCGCCGCCGCTGATGGTGATGATGCCGGTACCGAGTTTGCCGAGCTTATCGACGCGGGAGAGGACGATGTCGGTATCGACTGGCTTAGAGACGTCGTCGTACTCGTTGCAGTAGGTACACGCCAAGTTACAGCGCCGCATGGGGATGATGTGCGCCATGGCGGGCGTGTCTTTGGACACAGCGCGCCAAGCGATCATCTTCAGCTCGCGCAAACGTCTCTGGAGTGCTGCCCAGTCTCTGCGGGCCCGGAAACCGTGGTCCGACATGAATCTATCTCCTATTATCCCTAACTAGGGACGGTTTCAGAAGGAGGAATGGGTGAGCGGCTGCGCGCGGGGGGCGAACAGCGAAAAACGCGGGCCTTCCGGGGAAGGGGTTACTGTTTCTTCGGCTCGGGTTTGGCGGCGGGTTTGTCCACCTCGTCGCCGAACGTGATGGTGGATTCGGCCTTGAACTGCTTGTAGTCCTTGTAGGTGATCACCATCTTGATGGGGATGGGGCCGTTTTCAAAGTTGAGAGTGTCGTTGGAGACGGTGTAAGTAGGGAACCAGTACTTGCCGTCGATTTGTTCGCGGTAGGTTTCGAACTTGGGGAAGCGCTGGGAGGCGACGCGTTTGCCGACGCCGGTACCACGACCGTAGGTTTTGACGATCTGGAGGTCGCGGTCGTCCACCCAGATGATGCCGGCGAAGTAGCGCTGGCCTTCGATCATTTTGCGGGGCTTGACGGCGAAGGAGTAGCAGGCGATCTCGTCGACGTTCTCGCGGCCGAGGTAGCGGACGTCGTAGTTCGGCATCTCCTTGGTGGTGAGGACGAAGGGCTGAACGTTGCGGATATCCTGCTCGTCTTCGGCGGTGAAGGTGATGCGCTGGAGGGTGGTCATGGGGGCGTAGGTGACGCGTTCGGTGCGTTTGCCCTCGGCATTGAAGGTGATGTCGGCTTCGATCTCCATTTTGCCGGCGGAGCGGCCGCCGGGGCCGAGTTCATCGAAGCGGTATTTCTGGTGGTAGGTGTAGTTTTCGCGGGCCCGGGCGAACTCTGCTTCCTTGGCGGCGAACCTGGCGATGATGGTTTGGATCTCGGAATCGGAGGGGTCATGTCCGGGAGCGGGGGCCTGACCGGAGACCAGCAAGGGCAGCAATGTGAGCGAAGCCACGAGTACGCGCATGGTGAATGCCTCTCTACCTAAGATGATGCCACCGGGGATCCGGTTTCGCTTCAAGCGAGGATCTGGCGGGCGATGGTGAGGAGCTGCATGTTGGAGGTGCCCTCGTAGATGCGGCCGATCTTGGCGTCGCGGTAGAGCTTTTCGACGGGGTAGTCGCGGGTGAAGCCGGCGCCGCCGAAGATTTCGACGGCGCGGGAGGCGACGGTTTCGGCGACCTGAGAAGCCCAGTATTTGGCCATGGCGGCCTCTTTGAGGAAGGGCTGGCCGGACTGGCGGAGGCGGGCGGCGTTGTAGACGAGGAGGCGGGCGGTTTCGAGGTCGGTGGCCATGCGGGCGAGATCGAGTTGGACGGCCTGGAACTCGGAGATGGTCTTGCCGAACTGTTTGCGCTGCTTGGAGTAAGTGACGGCGTGCTCGAGGGCGCCGGCGGCGAGGCCGGTCATTTGGGCGCCGATGCCGATGCGGCCTTCGTTGAGGGTTTCGATGGCGATTTTGTAGCCCTTGCCGATTTCGCCGAGGATGCTGGAGGTGGGGACGGCAGCCTGATCGAGCATGAGTTCGCAGGTGGAGGAGGCTCGGATGCCGAGTTTGTCTTCCTTGCGGCCGACGGTGAAGCCGGGCTGGCCGCGCTCGAGGACGAAGCAGGTGATGCCTTTGTAGCCGGCGTCGGGGTTCACGTTGGCAAAGACGAGGAAGATACCGGCCTCGTGGGCGTTGGTGATCCAGAGTTTGCGGCCGTTGAGGAGGAAGCCTTCGCCGGCCTCGGTGGCGCGGGTGGCGAGGGCGAAGGCATCGGAGCCGGCTCCGGCTTCGGAGAGGGCATAGGCGCCGACGGTATCGGCGGCGAGGCGGGGCAGCCAGCGCCGCTTCTGGTCGGGGGTGGCCCAGCGAAGGATGGCGTTGTTGACGAGGGTATTCTGGACGTCGACGATGACGGCGGCGGAGGGATCGACGGCGGCGAGCTCCTCGATGGCGATGAGGGACTGGGTGAGGGTGCCGCCGGGACCGCCGTACTCCTCCGGGATTTCGATGCCCATGATCCCGAGTTCGAAGCACTGCCGGAGGAGGGCGGGTTCAAACCTGGAGGCTTCGTCCATGGCGCGGACGCGGGGGGCCATCTCCTTGCGGGCGAAGCTGCGGACGGTGGCGCGAAAGAGGGAATCTTCTTCGTCGAAGGAGGTGAGGGGGCGGGCGTGGCCCGGACCCCACGCGGCATTGGGCAACCCAGGATTCGGCATGCCATCATTAGACCATGTCCATAGAAAAGACTCCGTCCGGACGACAGACTCCGTCCGGACGACTTGGGCCGGACTGGAAAGCGATGGCGGAAGCGCAGCGGATCGAGCTATCGGAGACGTCGCGGGAGCGGCTGGAAGGGTTGTCGAAGACGATGCTGGGGCTGCGCGGGCTGATCGACTGGACGGAGGAACCGGGGCGCGTGTACAAGGTGGAAGGCCCGGCGGAGGAGCCGCAACAATGACCGCTCTGGAAGCCGCGGCGGCGCTGAGGCAGAAGAAAGTCAGTTCAGCGGAGCTGACGCTGAGCGCGCTGGCTCAGATCGAGAAGCACAACGGGCGCTTGAACGCCTTTCTGACCGTCACGGCGGAAGCGGCGCTGGAGGCGGCGAGGGCGGCGGATGCGGATTTCGCGGCTGGACTGGACCGCGGGCCGCTGCAGGGGATTCCCATTGCGCACAAAGACCTTTTGCTGACGCAGGGTGTGCGGACGACGGGCGGATCGAAGGTATTTGCGAATTACGTTCCGGCGCAGGACGGAACGGTGGTACGAAAGCTGAAGGAAGCCGGCTCCGTGATGGTGGGCAAGACCCTGCTGCACGAGCACGCCTATGGGATCACGTGCAACAACCCGCACTACGGGCCGGTGAGGAACCCGTGGGACACGGAGCGGATACCGGGCGGATCGTCCGGCGGGAGCGCGGCGGCGCTGGTGGCCGGGATGTGCCTGCTGGCGACGGGGACGGACACGGGCGGGAGCATCCGGGTGCCGGCGTCGTATTGCGGCGTGACAGGCATGAAGCCGACCTACGGACGCGTATCGAAGCATGGGGTACTGCCGCTGGGCTTCTCGCTGGACCACGTGGGCCCGATGGCGCGGACGGTGCGCGACACGGCGGCGATGCTGCAGGCGATGGCGGGTTTTGACGAGCGCGACCAGACGACGGTGGACCGGCCGGTGCCGCAGTACCTGCCGGCGGAGGGCGAGGTTTCGCTGGCGGGGTTGAAGATCGGGCTACCGCAGAACTTCTTCTTCGAGAAGCTGGACCCGCAGGTGGACAACGCGGTGCATTTCCTGGCGTACACGGCGCAGGACCTGGGCGCGGAGCTGGTGGAAGTGCGGCTGCCGGATGGGCATCAGCTCAACGTGGTGTCGCAGGTGCTGCTGCTGGCAGAGGCGGCAGCGGTGCACGAGCCGTATTTGCGGAAACAGCGGGCGGCGTATGGCGCGGACGTGGCCGCGCTGCTGGACATGGGCCGTCTGATCCCGGCGACGGACTACCTGCAGGCGGACCGTCTGCGGAAGCGGATGCTGGGGGTATTCCTGAACGTGTTGAAGGAGGTGGACTGCCTGCTGGTGCCGGCGACGCCGTTTGCCGCGCCGCTGATCGGGCAGACGGAGGTGGAGGTGGCGGGCAGCCTGGAGGACACGCGGCTGGCGACGACGAAGTACACGCGGGCGTTCAGCGCGCTGGGATTGCCGGTGCTGTCGATGCCGGCGGGCTTCACCAAGGCAGGGCTGCCGGTAGGCTGCCAGATTGTGGGCCGGCCTTGGGAGGAGGATCTGTTGTTCAAAGTGGGCGCGGGGTTGGAAGACAGGACCGGATTGTGGAAGAGGACGCCGGCTAGTTTGTGAGCCGCTTGCGCATTTCGACACACACCAGCATGAGGGCGGGGACCAGGCGGTAGCGGACGAGGGCCAGGCGTTCGTAGCCGGAGCGGGCGTAGAAGGATTCGGCGTTGAGGGTGGAGCGGAGCTTCAACTGCGTGACGCCGTGGGCGCGGGCGCGCTCTTCGAGGTGGCGCAGGAGGGCGCCTCCGGTGCCCTTCCCCTCCCGCTTGGGGGAGACGTAGAGGGCATCGACCTCGCCTTCGGTCTCGTTGAGCTGGCCGAAGCCTTCGAGAGCGCCGCCGGATTCGGCGACGACGATATAGCGGTTTTCGACGTCGTAGTAGGTTTCCGGAGAGAGGAGGCCGGCCCAGACGGTGATGTCCTCGCTGGGATAGCAGCGGCGGCAGGTTTCGAGGATGGCAGCGCGCTGGATGTCGCAGATGGCGTGGCGGTCTTCGGCGGTGGCGCGGCGGATGACGGTGTTCACTTGCGGCCCTCCTTCCGGAAGCGGGTCTTCTGAGCGGGGGTCATTTTTTCGGTAGCGTACTGGAAGATGAGGCGGGGCGCGGTGTCTTTGTAGCGGAGCAGGAGGCGCTCGACGGGAGCGGGCTGCTTTTTCCAGAGTTCGCGGAGGAACCAGCCCAAGCCTTGATGGACGACGCGTTCGGGGTCGAGCATGAGGGGCTCGACAAAGGCGAGGAGCGCGGGCGCGTCGAAGGGCCGTTTGAGGAGGCCGAGGAGGGCGACGGGGACGGCGCGGCGCTGGAAGCGCAGGGGGGAGGCGCGCCAGGGTGCGAGGTGTTGATATTCGATGCGGCCTTCGGCGAGAGCGGGCGAGAGAATTTCGGAGCAGAGAACGTCGGTGTGGGCCCAGTTGGCGATGCCGGAGGCGAACCATTTGGCGATGCCGGTCAGCGCGGCGGGGCCGATTTCGGGATTGTAGTGCTTGACGAAGCGGATGGCGAGGGCGCCCTCTTCGTACTTGCCGCTGGAGAAGAGATCCCGGCCGAGCTTGAGGAAGCCTTTGAGGCCCCAACGGGCGTGATTCCGGCGCCACTCGGGCTCTTTGACGGTCCAGAATTCGTGTTTGACGTCGAGGAGGCCCCAGGCGTCGTACCCCTCCTTGAAGTAGCGGGCGTACTTGGCGACGAGCTGGGGATTGGTGTGGGACTGGCAGTAGAGGCGGATTTCGGAGAGAAGCTGTTGGCGGGCCTGGCTCATAACAACACCGACGGCCCCATGGTAACGCTTCCGGCGAATGGAATACGATGGCTGGGAGGAGCGATTCCGGATGAACTTATCGAGGCGCGGGTTTCTGGAGATGAATGCGGCGTTGACGGCGTCGATGCAGGCGAAGGTGGCGGCGAACGACCGGGTGCGGGTGGCGTTTGTGGGCTGCGGCGCACGGGCGCACGAACTGATGGCGGCGGTGATGGCGCACCCGCAGTTTGAGATCGCGGCGGTGTGCGACGCCTACACGGGCCGCGTGGAGCGGGCAGTGGACCGCGTGAAGGACACGCGAGGCACGACGCCGAGAACATTGAGGGACTACCGGGAAGCGGTGGGGGACAAGAGCATTGATGCGCTGGTGGTGGCGACACCGGACCACTGGCACAAGGCGATAGTGCTGGACGCGATGGCGGCGGGCAAGGACGTGTACTGCGAGAAGCCGCTGACGTATGCGTCGAAGGAGGGGCCGGAGATCATCGCAGCGGCGCAGCGCACAGGGCGGATTGTGCAAGTGGGTTCGCAAGGCATGTCGTCGATGACGCAGGTGCGGGCGAAGGAGCTGATACAGAAGGGCAAGCTGGGCAAGGTGACGATGGTGCGGGCGGCGTACAACCGCAACACGGCGTCGGGCGCGTGGATCTATCCGATTCCGCCGGATGCGAATCCGCAGACGGTGAACTGGGACATGTTCCTGGGCGGCGCGACGAAGCGGCCGTTCGACCTGGAGCGGTTTTTCCGGTGGCGGTGTTACCGCGAGTATTCGGGGGGGATTGCGACGGACCTGTTCGTGCACCTGTGCACGACGATTCACTTCCTGATGGACGCCAAGATGCCGTCGAAGGTGACGGCGATGGGCGAGCTGTACCGATGGAAGGAGTCGCGGGACGTGCCGGATACGCTGAACGCGATTCTGGAGTATCCGGACGGGTTCACGGTGAACCTGTCGTCGACGTTCAACAACGAGTCTTCGGCGCAGGCGAGCTTCACGTTCCTGGGCACGGAGGGAACGGTTTCGGTGGGCTGGGGCGAGCTGAAGTACTGGCCGGAGAACGTGCGGGAGGACAACCGCTGGATTGTGGAGAGCTGGCCGAAGAAGCTGGAGGCCGGGTATTGGAAGGACCCGAAGGTGCAGGCGTCGGAGTTGGCGGCGCTGGGCAAGGCGCGACTGATCGATGGGGGGATGAGCTGGCGGGAAGAGGGCCAGGATCCGACGATCGTGCACTTCTGGCATTTCCTGAACTCGATCAAGACGCGGAAGCCGTATTGGGAAGACGCCTCGGCGGGGCACCATGCGGCGGCGTGCGCGCACATGGTGAACCAGAGCGTACGGACGGGCAGGCTGGTGGAGTGGGACTCCGCGAAAGACGACATCAAGGGCTGAGGCGCAGGCGGGCCTGAGAGGAAGAGACGCCGGGAGTCCGGGGCTGGACTCCCGGCGATTTTATTGTGCGTTGGACAGATGGGCGCTGGGCTTACGGCTTGGCGCGGGAGGAAGTTGTGCGGACGTGAGGTTCGACGGGGCGGTGGGGTGAGTGTGAGGCTGGGGGGGGGGGAGGCCTCGACGGGTAGGAACTCCCGATGGCAGGGGACAGGCAGGCGGGCAGGAAAGCGAAGAGGCCGCCCTGAGGTGGGGCGGCCTCTTGTTGATTGGCTGGAAACGGACTGGAGAGCCAGTTAGACCTTGGCTTCCTTATATTCCACGTGCTTGCGGATTTTGGGGTCGAATTTCTTGATGACGATCTTTTCCGTCTTGGTCTTCGGGTTCTTCGTGGTGGTGTAGAAGTGGCCGGTACCAGCGGTAGAGACGAGTTTGATGATGATGCGGGGCATATGAGATCTCCTAGAACTTAACGCCCTGCAGCTTCAGGTCAGCGAGGACGGCGTCAACGCCGCGCTTGTCGATGGTTCTCAGCGCGCGGGCGCTGATCTTGAGACTGACGAACCGGCCGAGCGCCGGCGACCAAAGGCGCTTTTCCAGGATGTTCGGTTCGAACACGCGCTTGGCCTTATTGTTGGCGTGAGAGACCCTGTTCCCGCTGACGGGCTTCTTACCAGTGACAGGGCAATACTTAGACATGACGATCTCCGGTTACAATGGTGCGGGGAATGCAGGGAATCCCTTCCATGAATTATACACAACTGAGAGCACAGATGCCAAACAGACTACTGAAGATACTTCCACTATTTGCTGTAAGCCTTTTATGGGCAGAGAGTTACAAGGATCCCAAGAGTGGGCTGGAGGTGGTCGAAATCACGCCGCCAGGCAAGGCGCCGACGAATCTCTACTATCACTTCTCGAACTTCACGGCGGACAACCGGGTGGCGGTGTTCTATGCCGAGACGGCGGAGGGGAGCCAGATCTTCGGCTATGACGTGGAGGCCGGGAAGGTGCGGCAACTGACTTCGGGGCAGGGAGTTTCGGGCGGATCGGCGTGCCCTCATCCAAAGCAGGCGGAGATTCTGTATTACATGCGGGGGATGGCGCTGGAAGAGTTGAACACGAAGACCGGGGCGCTGCGGAAGGTGGGCGAGATCCCGGGGCCGAAGGTGGGCGGCGGCGGGCAGCCGACGTTCACGCCGGACCTGAAGAAGGTGACGCTGTACAAGCAGCGGGATGGGGGCAATTGGGAGATCGGGCTGATGGACCTGGCAACGGGCGCGTGGCAGAGCGTGGTGACGGTGGGGTTCCGGATCGGCCACGTGCAGCATCATCCGTCGCTGCCGATGATCTTCTACGTTTGGGAGACGGGCGGTTATGCGCCGCAGCGGAGCTGGCTGGTGAACGACGACGGGACGGCGAACCGGCCGTTCTATGCGGCGACGGACCCGAAGCAGTGGGTGACGCCGTTGAAGGAGTGGATGACGCACGAATCGTGGATTCCGCAGACGGGCCAGATGACGATGGTGATGGACAAGGTGGGGATTCTGATTGTGGAAGTGGATGGGAAGTCGCGGCTGCTGCCGGGGGTGTACTGGCACGGGCGCGCGACGGAGGACGGCAAGCAGATTCTAGGGGACGACTTTGACGGGAACCTGTATCTGATCGATCCGGCGACGGGCGGGCGGCGGCTGTTGGCGTCGGGGCTGCGGGACAGCGTGCGGCCGGTGCATGCGCACGCCTCGTTCGACCGCTCCGGGCGGTACGTGCTGTTCAACACGGGGAGGACGCGGCAGACGGTGGCGTTGATCGATCTGAAGAAAGCGGGGATATACTCGAAGCCGGAATGAACAATTTCGGACGGCGAGGTTTTCTGGCGCTGGCCGCGGCGGCTCCGGCTGCCGCGGCCGCCGCGCCGCGCACTGCTGAACTGCAGAAGCTGATCGACGCGTGCTTTGAGAAAGGCGGCGGGACGGTGGTGGTGCCGGCGGGGCGGCACGTGACAGGGACGCTGCGGCTGAAGAGCAACGTGCGGCTGTACCTGGATGCGGGCGCAGTGCTGGAGGGCAGCAAGGAACTGGGCGACTATGCGGTGATTCCGGGCCCGTTCCGCGGCTACACGGACAACTACACGGACAAGAGCCTGATCTACGCCGAAGATGCCGAGAACGTGACGATGGAGGGGCGGGGAACGATCGACGGCCAGGGTGCGGCGTTCAAGGGCCCGTACAAGGTGCGGCTGTACATGATCCGGTTTGTGCGGTGCCGGAACGTGGGCGTGGCGGATCTGACGATCAAGGATTCGCCGATGTGGGTGCAGCACTATCTGGGGTGCGAGGGGGTGGCGATCCGGGGGATCACGGTGAAGTCGCGGGTGAACGCGAACAACGACGGGATCGACATCGACTGCTCGTCGCGGGTGCGGATTTCGGACTGCGACATCTGGTCCGGCGACGATGCGATCGTATTGAAGAGCACGGCGCGGGTGCCGTGCCGGGATGTGGTGGTGTCGAACTGCACGCTGTCGAGCGCGTGCAACGCATACAAGCTGGGAACGGAGACGAACGGCGGGTTTGAAGACATCGTGTTTGCGAACAGCACGATCTACGACACGCGGCTGTCCGGGGTAGCGCTGGAGATGGTGGATGGCGGAACGATGGACCGGGTGGTGGTGTCGGGGATCACGATGCGGAACACGGCGGCGCCGTTGTTTGTGCGTCTGGGAGACAGGGGACGGCCGCCGGTGGAGGGCGAGGCGAAGCCCGGCGTGGGACGGATGCGAAATGTGACGATCCGGGGGATCAGGGCGACGGGAGCGGGTCCGGTGGGCTGCGCGCTGGCGGGGTTACCGGGGCACCCGATTGAGAACCTGGCATTAGAGGACGTGCGGCTGGAGTGCGTGGGGGGAGGCAGCGCGGCAGACGCGGCGCGGGCGGTGGAGGAGCAGGCGGAGAAGTATCCGGAGTTCAAGATGTTCGGCACGCTGCCGGCCTATGGGCTGTACTGCCGGCACGTGCGCGGGCTGCGGATGCGGGATGTGGAGCTGGTAGCGGCCGCGGCGGATGCGCGGCCGGCCCTGGTTTGTGAGGACGTTGAGGGTTTGAGAATTGAGAACGGGCCGGAGGCGGTCCGGCGCTAGCGTTTGACGGCCTTGGCGGCGGACTCCGGCTCGGGGGCCGGCTCGGTGGGAGGCGGAGGGGCCTGGTAGAGAGGCGTGCCGATGAGGCCGCTGTAATCGGGAGCGTAGAAGCCGGAGCGGAAGAGCCAGACGACAGGGGCTTCGTTCTCGCCGCGCTCGGCGAACTTCCAGAGGACTTCGCCCTCGGGATTCACCTCAAAGATGTTGCCCTGGGCGCCGGAGCAGATAAAGGTATTGCCGTTGGGGAGGCGCTGAGCACCGGAGATGAAGTCGGAAAAGAACTCGCCTTCGATGGGTGATGAGTAGAACCAGGAGTAGCCCTTGGGGCCCCAAGTGCCGTCTTCGGTGTTCATGGGGTAGGCGCCGTTTTCATCGATGGGGGGAGTAAATTCGACGACGGCGGATTCCGTGGGCCGGTTGTATTCGTTGTTGACGAAGACGAGGATGTCGCCTGCGCCGGGGAGGCCGGGGCGGATCCACTGGGCGTTGTGCTGGGAGCCGAGCTTGGTGTCGTAGTCGTAGCCGCCGGCCCAGGCGTAGGGGTTGCCCCAGCGGTAGAGGAGGTCGCCACCCTTGCCGGAGCGTCCGCCGGAATGGCCTGCGGCTTCCGCGGAGGTGGTGGAGTGGTCGATGACCCAGACCTCGGAGTAGTTGCGGACACTGATGACGATCTGGTCGAGTTGAGCGTTGTAGTCGATGGCGTTGGCGTGAAACCAGTCAGGGGAAGTGGCGAGGGCGTTGAAGTGGACGTTGACGAGCTGGGGGTGGGAGTAGAGCTCGCCGTAGTTGGGCCAATCGGGGTTGCGGTCTTGAACGATGTGGTCGGCGACGTTCCATTCCCAGACGATTTCGCCGCCGGAGGGGTAGTTGGGCCGGACTTCGAGGATGCGTTCGAAGAGGACGCCGCGACCGCCCATGGCATTGGGATCGACG
This sequence comes from Acidobacteriota bacterium, assembly GCA_016213725.1. Taxonomy (GTDB): domain Bacteria; phylum Acidobacteriota; class Terriglobia; order Bryobacterales; family Bryobacteraceae; genus Paludibaculum. The sequence goes on from JACQZS010000333.1 coordinate 11,692, forward strand.
CCCAGACGGCTGGCGGCTTCGGCGGGCGGGACGCGGTTCCAGGAGAGGATGAGGTAGTTGCCGTTGGGCATGCGCTGGACGTCGTGGTGGGGGATCTCGAAGTCGGTATTCAGCTCGAAGGTCCAGACGGGACGGCCTTCCCAATCAAGAACCTCGATGTGCCCGCTACCTCCGGCCGATTTGATGAAGTTGGTGTTGTCGGGCATGAGGCAGTTGCGGAGGAGGGTGCCGTCTTCCTGAAGGACGGCAACGCTGGCGAGGAGGTAGTCGCTCTTCCACTCATGGACGGTTGTGCCCTCCCGGTCGATGAGGCGAGAGGTGTTGCTGTTGAGGCGGGAGATGAGGCGGTACCCGTCGGTGGCACGAGGGTCATTCCAGAGCAGAGCCTGGGCAGAGGCGCAGGCGGAGAATAAAAACGCCAGAAAAGAGATTTTTGCAGCGAAGGAGTTCAGTTTAGGGGAAAACATAAAGCAGAGGGTCCAGATTTCAGACAGTCGCCTGTGCTGGGTTACTTTGATTGGACGAGGCAAAAGAGCAGAAGGTTTACGAGAGATTACCCGGCTGGCGCCCAACCTGATTGTACAAGGCGAAGCCACAGATCATTGGATAGGAATAAACTCGAGGGAGGACACGGCATGAAACTGGCAACGTATATGAGCGCGGGAGAAGTGGCGCTGGCTGGGGCGATTGTGGGCGATCGGATTTACAGCCTGCAGCCGGCTGGCTTTGAGAGCACGCTGGAGGTGATTCGAGGAGGCGCGGCGGCGAGGGCGTCGATTGAGGGGTATTTGAAGAGAGCGCCCGCCGGGGCGTCGAAACCGCTGGAGCGGGTGACGCTGCTGGCGCCGATTCCAGTCCCCGGGAAGTTGATATGCGTGGGGTTGAACTACAGGGACCACGCGGCAGAGGCGAAGATGGAGATCCCGGCGGTGCCGACGATCTTCAGCAAGTTCACGAACACGGTGACGGGACCGCTGGCGCCGGTGATTTTGCCGAAGAACA
>JACQZS010000332.1 GCA_016213725.1 Acidobacteriota bacterium
GGACTTGTCGCGGGGTAAGCTGCATATGGGGTTTCGGCCAGTTGGTATGGCTTGTTTGGCGACAACATCTTAACTGTTCGAAGCCCCATCTCACAAATCATCGCCACGTAAGTTGTTCATTTTGCATGGCCGAGTTCTGCATGTGGCTCGCGGTGACTGTAGGTAGGATGGGAGGGATGAAGAAGTTTGTGTTCCGGCGCGACGATGCGGACCTGCCGGGAGATTTGGATCTGCTGGAGGATGCGGGCGCGTTGTTTGCGGGCGGGGAGCGTGTCGCGATCTCGGAGCGGCTGGTGCAGGATGTGACGCAGCCGGGAGTGCGGCTGGCGGAGCTGCGGGCGGAGGGGTGCGTGGTGGAGCGCGCGCAGTTGGCGGAGAGCGAGATTGGGGCGTTGGTGTTGAAAGACGTGCGGCTGGTGGGGTGTGATCTGGCGAACGCGAAGGCGCACCGGATGGCGCTGGTGCGGGTGGAGTTTGTGGATTGCCGGCTGAAGGGGCTGATCTCGAAGTCAATCGACTGGCGTGACGTGCTGGGGGAGAACTCGGATTGGAGCTATGCGCAGATGTGCGGGGCGGAGATGCGGAACAGCGAGTTCCGGGGATGCAACTGGCAGGAGGCGGATCTGCAGGACGCGGAGCTGAGCGGGTGCGTGTTTCAGCGGTGCAATCTGAAGCGCGCGGAGTGGCTGCGGACGCGGCTGGAGAATGCGGATTTGCGGGGGTCGGATGTGGATGGCTTGCAGGTGGGGATTGGGGATTTGCGCGGCGCCATTGTAGACGCCGCGCAAGCGATGGAGTTCGCGAAGCTGCTGGGGGTGCAGATCCGGTAGAAGCTAGCGGCGGCGGCCGCCGCCGCGCATGCCGCCTCCGCCGAAGCCGCCTCGTGCGCCGCCGAAGGAGCCGGAGGAGCGGCCACCACCCAGGCTGCGCCAGGAGTCGTAGTTGCGGTTGCCGCGAGAGCGGGCGGCGGCGTCGCGATCGAGATTGCGCATCGATTCGCGCTGGGCTTCGGAGAGGCCGGAGCCGGAGCGGTTGCCGAGGTTGTCGCGGTTGAGCTGGCCGGGCTGGCCAGGCTGGCCAAGCTGGCGGCTGCCGAGGTTTTCGCGGTTGAGCTGGCCGGGCTGGGCGGCCTGCCCAGGTTGGCGGCTCGGCTGTTGGCCAGGCTGCTGGCGATTCTGGGCGGCCTGGCCGGCGTTGGCGCGGGCATCGTTGATGCGCTGCTGTTGCTGGGCGTTGGGCGGATTGACGTTGTTCCAGCCGCCGTCGCCGCGCTGCTGCCAGTTGCCGTTCTGATCTCGGCGGTAGATTTCGCCATTCTTGCCGACGTAGAGATCGCCGTCGGCGGTTTTACCGATCATGCCGCGGTTGTTGCCGTCGCCGCCGGCGATGAGCTTGCCGCCTTCCGAGGTGCGGATGCCGCCGATGGCGCCGCGCTCGTCATAGTAGTAGCCGCCGCGGGCCCACTGATCGCCGCGGGCGACGACGCCCTGGCCCCATCCCTGGTAGGGATTGGCGTAGCGGTAGCCGGCGCCGCGGGTGCCGGTGCGGGGATTGTAAAACGACCCAGCGGTGGCGGCCTGGTAGGGCCCATAGGCACCGGCGCGGCGGGCGTAGGCGCCGGTGACTGGGTTGTATGCGGCTGCGCGGCCATAGCCGCCGTAGGGGCCGTAGGCTACGGCTCCCCGGCCGTAGAAGCCGGTGGCGGGGTTATACCAGGCGGCGGCGCCGTAGGCGCAGTAGGGATAGCCCCAGTAGATGGGATACGGGTACATGGCGCCGTAGTAGTAATAGGGCGGGTAGTAGTAGCCGGTGCCCCAGACGGCGACGCCGATGCCAACACCGATGGCCATGCCGAGGTAGCCAGCGGTTTGCGCGGTGGTGACGGAGGAAGAGTCAGAATCCGTCACGTAGACGTAGGTGGTGTTGTGCTTGGGAGAGGAGGGCGGGATCTCGTAGATCTCTTTCGGGATGGCATCAGCCACCGCCCAGGGGCCTTCGGCCGTGGCGGAGACGAACCAGACGCCTTCCTGGAGCAGGTAATACTGGCCTTTGCAGAAGATGACGTCACCGGGGGTATTGACGGCATAGCTGAGAGCGGTGCCGTCGATGGGCTTGAACTCGGGCTTGCCGACGTAGGTGACCTTGGCGAGCTTGGCGGCCTCGGCGCGATTGATGGTGGCGATCTGGGGGACGCTGGCGAGGAGCACGGCGTCGGCGGCTTCCGGGGTGCCGGGCACGGAGGCCAGAACGACGGCCTTGGGGTGATTGGGGGGGATGTTGCGGAAGTCCGCGGGGAGCTTGTCGGAGGCGTATTCCCAGACGCCGCGGAGGTTGGCATTGCGGAACCAGCGGCCGGCGGTGAGGAAATAGTAGGTCTTGGTGGAGTTGTGATAGAAGAGCAGGCTCTTGGTGTTGGTGACTTCGGAGAGATCGGTATTGGGGATCGGCTTGAACGCGGGCTCGCCCTGGGTGAGGATGAGCTCGGCCGGCTTCTGGGAGAGGAAGACCCACGGCGCGGGCTGGTGCTTATTGGTGTCGGGCAGCGGCAGGGCGCGCTTCACTTCGGCCCAGTTTTCGTCGGCGGGGAGGGAGTTGAAGTCCTTGGGGAGCTTGGAGGCGGACTTCCAGGGGCCTTCGAGGGTTTCGGAGGTGAGCCACTGCTTGCCGTTGAGGAGGAAGTAGTGGCCATCCTTGCCGTCCTTGAGGATGTCCCAGTTGGTGTTGACGATGAACATCAGCTTGCTTTCGCCGATGGGGCCGAGGATGGGTTCGCCGTCGACGATGACGAGGATGGCGGGCTTGCTGCTGACCATGATGGGCGGCGGCTCGGTGTTGATCTGAATCTGGCGCCCGGTGGTTTGGGAGGCGTCGAGGTAGGCGAGGACGCGGTCGAGAGCGATGCCGTCGCGGCGCTTGGGCAGGAGGGCCGCGACGAGGGCCTGTAACTGTGTAGATTGGGCTTCGTCGAGTCCGGGGGCGCTGAGGCGGGTGATCTTGAAATCGTGAATGGCGACGGTACGTTCAGAGACGCTGGTGTCGGTGCGGGCTTCCCAGTGGACGGCGGCGAGGATCTTCTTGGCTTTGGGCTCCGGGATGATCTCGACGGCGGAGCGGGCCTTGAGGAGCGTGAAGTCTTTCCAGTCGTCGATTTGGGGCTGGTGAACGGCGATGGTGGCTTTGTTGTCCGTATAGACGCGCGGCCAACCGGCGTCTTTTGGCGGAGCGGGCTGGGCGGGCTTAGCGGCGGCGGGAGGCTTGGCGGGCTGGCCGGGTTGGGCGGGCGCGGTCCGGGCCGGCGCGGGAGCGGCGCTCTGCTGGCCGCGAGCGGGCGCGAGTTGGGCGGAGAGCAGAGTGCACGCGACAAGGAGGCTGATCCACTGCCTGGGCTGGCTGTCGGCAAATGACAGACGAACGCTCTGAATCACAGTCATGGGCGAATTATCCTTCGTTCGGGCGTCGGGTTGGCTAACGAGTCCCGGCGTTTGCCAGTTGGACGCAGTCTTCGATTACTTGTCTTAGGATAGCGGGAACGCTGGCGGGGCCGCGTCCGGCAGCGGCTTCAATGAGGCTGAGGGCGAGGAAGGGGTTGGAGGTGCGTTCGATGGCTTTATGGATGGCGGCTTTGGCGGAGACGCGCTGCGGGGAGGTTTTGGGGTAGGCGATTTTCCGGATGACGTCGTCAAAGCCGGCGAACCAGAAGCAGTGTTCGATGTCGGTCTGAGGCAATTGAGTGACGCTGGCGCCGGGGTAGCGGCCGGCGGCGAGGCGGGAGGCGTCGCGGGCGGCGGAGACGTAGTGGTCGCCGGCGGTGTCGCCGTCGGCCATGAGGTGCCAGGAGATGCCGAGGGCATCGGCGAGCTTGACGAGCGCGCGGAGGCCGGCCTGCGCGAATTCGACGGGCGCGATGCCGAGCTCGCCGAAGTCGTAGCCGAGCACGCGGGCGAGTTCCGGCATGACCCAGAACTCGGTTTCGCCTTCGGCCAGGAGCCAGCAGCGGGCGAACAGGGCGGAGGCGCGGCGGGAGCGGACGTGGTAGGCGACGCGGCGGAGGTCTTCGGAGGTAAGCGCGCCGGGCTGCACGCGCCACTCGCTGACCTGGCCGCCGATGCGGGTGAGGCGGCGGATGCCGCTGAGGGGAGCGTTGGAGAGGAGCGTGCCGGAGTTGGTGGAGATGATTTTCTGGATGCTGACGCGCTCCAGCAGCCGCCAGACGGAGGCCAGCGTCATGGGATGGAGGTTGGACTCAGGATTGTCGAGCACGAGCAAGGGCATGGCTTCGGGCAGAGTGGCGCGGCGGGCCAACTGGAGGACGGCGCCGAGGAGCAGGACCATGCCGATCTTGCGGGCGGCCGAGGCGGCGGAGGGCAGAGAGGCGGCCGGCGCCACGGTTGTGCGGCGGAGCACTTCGGCGGCCATGGCGCCCATGAGGGGCGCGGCGCCGGCGAAGAGGTGAGTGTACTTTTCGACGACGCCGGCGGCGGCGGCGGCGCCGCGTTCGAGTTCGGAGACGAGATCGGCGGAGGTACCGGCGACGAGGTTGTGGTAGCAGCGGGCGACTTCGGCCAGCAGGGGATCCGTGAGGACGCCGCCGCGGGTTTGCTGCGCGGGCGAGACGACGCCGGAACGCAGCCAGAGCATGGGCGCCATCTGGCGCAGCCAGTCGAGCAGGAGCGGGCTGTCGACGAGTTCGGCGGGAGAGGAGGGGGTATCGCGGATGAACCAGGTGACGGCCAGTTGGCCGTCGCCGGCGGTGGCGGAGGCCTCGAAGTCGAAGCGGAAGCAGCGCAGTCCGGCGGCGTTTCGATCGAAGGCGGAAGCGATCTCCGGCGGCGGACGCCAGGCGCCGGGCAGATGTTCCTCGAGGGATAGCTGGATGCGCAGCAGGGCGCGGGAGACGCCGGGGGCCTGGTGGATGTGGAGGGGCTGGAGGCGGGCTTCGAAGCGCTCCTCCTCGGCGCCGAGGATGAGGGCGAGGGCCTCGATGACGCTGGTGCGGCCGCTATCGTTTTCGCCGATGAGGAGCGTGGTTTCGTCGAACGACACGAAGCCTTCGCGAATGGCGCGGAAGTTCTCGATTCGGATGGAGCGGAGGTACATCAGATCAGTCGCCGAGGCAGATATCCAAAGCCCGGCAGGTGGAGACGAGGTCGCCGTCGGGAGGAACGACTTTCATGGTGGAGATGGCCTCATCGAGCGGGACCGACTTCACGTGGGGCGGCTGAAGGGCCACCATGATGCCGGACTCGCCGCGCTGGAGAGCGGCGACGGCGGCGGCGCCGAAGCTGAGGCCCAGGATGCGGTCGATGGCGACGGGGGAACCGCCGCGCAGGAGGTGTCCGAGGACGAGCGAGCGGGCTTCCTTCCCGGTCAACTGCTCGACCTGGCGGGCAACGCGGTCGGCGATGCCGCCGAGGCGTTCCTGTCGGCCGGCTTCGCGGGCGAGGACGGAGACCTGGCCGTCGAGAGGTTTGGCGCCTTCAGCCGCGACGACGATGGAGTAGGGCCGGTTGCGGGTGCGGATATGCTGGGCGAGCTTGTCGATACAGTAGGGGATTTCGGGGATGAGGATGGCGTCGGCGCGGCCGGCGATGCCGGCATTGAGAGCGATCCAGCCGGCGTAGCGCCCCATGACCTCAACGACGATGATGCGGCGGTGGGATTCGGCGGTGGAGTGGAGGCGGTCAATGCATTCAGTAGCAAAGCTGACGGCGGTTTGGAAGCCGAAGGTGAGGACGGTGGAGGCGAGATCGTTATCGATGGTCTTGGGGACGCCGACGACGCGGAGGCCGCGCTTGGCGAATGAGTTGGCGATGGTGAGGCTGCCGTCGCCGCCGATGGCGATGAGGGCGTCGAGGCCGTGGGTTTGGAAGGCCTGCATGACTTCATCGGAGCGGTCGTGCTCGACGGTCATGCCGCCGGGGAGGGATTCGGTGACTTTGAAGGGATTGCCCTTGTTGACGGTGCCGAGGATGGTGCCGCCGAGGTGGCTGATGTTGCGGACCATTTCGGGAGTGAGGCGGACGAGGCCGCCGTCGGGGTAGTTCTGCGGGTCGAGGATGCCGGAATAACCTTCGCGGATGCCGACGACCTCCCAGCCGAGGCGAATGGCGGCAAGAGTTGCGGCCTGGATGACGGCGTTCAGGCCGGGCGCATCGCCGCCGCCGGTGTTAATCGCGATTCTGCGGATCATGGAGACTCTCTTCCTGGGATTTTGACAGACTGGACGACCTGGCCGCGCCGACGAGGCGGGCGACGAGAACGGCGAGATACAACTGGCCGAGGATGGCCTCACCGACGGCGAGGCCGCGGGCGGAAGGCCCCAAGGGCACGATGTCACCGTAGCCGAGAGTGGCGAGGGTGACGAAACTGAAGTAGACGCAGTACTGCAGGTCCAGCGAAGTGGCGACCCCGGAGGCGGCGAAGGAAGCGGGCCAAAGGGTGGAGACCTGCCAGTAGGCGATGCCGAAGAAGTGTCCCGCCAGGAGGTACGCGCTGAGTGCAGCGGCGAGGTGTTCGACATCAATGCGGCGGCCGAGGAGAGCGAAGCGCAGGCAGCGGACGGCGGCGGCGACGCCGAGAGTGAGCCAGAGCAAGGTGGACAGAGTATCGGCATGGTTGACGTGGAGCCAGCGGCCCAGGAAGCGCAGCAACGCGGTGACAACGACAAACAAGAGGAGACGGGTGCGTTCGCGCGGCGTTCCGGCACCAATGCTGGCGGTGGCCAGGCTGACGAAGAGCAGCACCTCAATCAGGCTGCCGGACTGCTGCAGTTCGGAGATGATGGGCGAGATGACCAAAGTGAGGAGGAGCGAGGCGAAGAGGACCGAGTAGCGATGCCGGAGGTAGTAGTGCGGGAGGCGCCGCCAGATGGAAGACTCGCTCTGAGTATTTTCGCTTTGCATGAGTTGAAACGTCCCTTGCTCTCCCGACGGCGGGCCAGGAATTCGAACTATGGAGTTTGCCTCACGTCGACGGCGATGCCGGAGGCGGCGGGCTTATTGGGAAACTGCTCGTTGGGCACGGCCAGGCCGCTGGCATCGCGGTGGGCGAAGATGCTGGGGGTCATGATCTCCACGCCGGCACGGTTAAAGGCGTCGAGGACGTTGCGGCGGAGGGTGGAGTAGGTCTCCCACATGTCATTGGTATTGGCGGTGGCGGCGCGGAGTTCGTAGTTCACCGCGTAGTCTCCGAGGGCAGCCTGCCAGACCTTGGGCGGCGGGTCCTGAATGATGTGTTCGGTAGCCCGGGCGCCTTCCAGCATGAGGGCGTGGACGGTGCGCCAATCGACGTCATAACCGATGCCGGCCTCGACGGTGAGGATGACGCCCCCGGCGGCGGCGCGCGCGCTGTAGTTCAGCACCGATCCGGAGAGCACATTGCCGTTGGGGATGGAGATCTCCTCATTGCGGGAGGAGCGGACGCGGGTGACGAGGAGGCTCTTCTCCGTAATGACGCCGGTGAACTCGCCGATTTTGACCATGTCGCCGAGCCGGAAGGCGCGCGTATAAGTGAGCAGAGTGCCGGCCACGACGTTGCCGATGGCGCCGGAGGAACCGAGGGTGAGGAGCGCGCCGACAAAGACGGAGAAGCCCTGAAAGAACTGGGATTTCGAACCCGTGAGGTAGGGGTAGCACACCATGAGGAGGAAGAACAGGAAGAGGGTTCTGGACAGGCGGTAGGAGGGCAGCGCCCATTCCGGATGGAAGCCTCGAATCTGGAGCGTGCCTTTGTCGAGCGAATCGAAGAGGTAACGGATGGCGCGAAGGCAGTAGCGGCCCAGCAGGAGGATCACGATGAGGTAGCCGAGATCAGGCAGATACGCCACGATAGCCATGAGAATGGTGTGGGCCGGGCTGCCGAAAAATTGTGCGGCCTGATCGACCAACTGGCGGCTGCGAGGGAACTGGCTCAGATAGTAGGGGACGAATGAGAAGACGACGAAGAAGATGGAGGCGACGCGGAGAATGCGGAGGAACGTGGTGCCGACAACGACCCAGTGGACAAAGGAGGGATTGGGATCGTTCCGCTTGCTCTGAAGCTGGTTCTCCCAGCGCCAGTAGAGGCGTCCGATGAGCTGGATGGCGAGGACCAGGAGCAGAGTGGCGAGGAAGGTGCGGAAGATGCCGATGGTGACGTCGTGGGGCCAGTTCGGGGCGGCCTGAGCGGTGAGTCGATTGAGCGGCTCGACGAGGATGGAGAGCGCGTACTCGATGGGCCCGCGCGCGATGCCGAGCACCACCAGGAGCAGGAGCGAGCCGACGGCAAAGGGCAGATGCCAGCGTGCCACGGCACGGCCGCGCGGGCCGGCAAAACGGCGGATGGCGAAGGCCACGACCAGGCCGAGGCAGAGAACATAGCCGCCGCCGACCACATTGCGGACCAGTTCCATCAGAATCGGCACTTTGAGGATCTCTTGGATTGAAAGTGAATCGGTTGGCTGCATGGTTGTTCCTTGGCGGGCGGCTAGAACCTGTAAGTCCCGGCGATTGAGTAGAAACCGAAGCCGTTCCTGGCAAAGGTATCAGAAAGCAACTGTCCGGATTGGAAACGCGTGATGGCCCCCGTGAACGTGATGTGGGCGAACGGCTGATAGGAGACGATGACGCCGGGGTTGGAGCCGACATAGCGGTGTGGATTGCCGATGCCCCGGAAGACGAGCCGCTGATCGATGGTATAGACGCCGTCGTTCAGGCTGGTGCGGAAGTAAGACGGCGATTCGAAGGCGATCAACAGATTGCGCCGGACGTTGGCCCTGAGGCTGGGCGTGATGTCGGAGAGGTTGGTGGGGCCGAGGAGTCCGACGATGCCGGAATAAGAGCTGCCTGGGAAGAGGGGATTGAAGGACTGGAGCGAGGGGTCGTTGGGGTCGCGATCTCCGGAAGCAGAGTTCAGGTTGACGCCGGCACGGAGAGGCACCCCGAAGAGTTTGAAGGAGAAGCCGGTATCGGTGGAGACGGCCCAGGCGCGGACGGGGGCGTCGCGGAAGGAGCCGAACTGGACGATGAGGTCGTAGTTGTAGTCCAAACGGCTCGCCCGGCCGGAGAGGCGGGAGCCGAAGGTGTGGCGGCGTTCGGGGCCGATGCCCTGGGCGAAGATGGAATATTTGCGGTTGATGCCGAGGTAGTAGAAGTTGAACTGGGAGTTTTTCCAAGGCAGGAGGCGCCGGGTGAAGCTGAGGCCCCAGAAATCCTGTTCGGAGTCCGGCGGATCATCGAAGATGCCGGGCCGGATGCGGACCAGGCGGGCGATGCCGCCTTCGAAAGCCCAGTCCTGCGCGGCATAGATGGCCGAAAGGCCGTCGAAGCTGCGCTTGACGTTCAGCCCCTGGCTGGGCGAAATGAGGCGGCCTGAACCGATATTGAGTTCCTGGCGCCCGAGGCGCAGGCTGAATTTCCGTTTGTGCCGGGTGAGCGTGGTGAATTGGAAGAAGCCCTGGTGCAGTTCGAGCAGGTCCTGGTCGCTGGGCCTGGGCGACCGGATGCGGCCGTTGAGGATGCCGCTCTGGAGTTCGGTGAAGACGCGGAAGCGCGGGCCGAGGTGGAAGTCAGCCGCCAGGAGGTAACGCTGGAGGAAGTAGTTGTCGAGAGCGGATGGGATCACTTCATCGCCGCGCACCCGCAGGCCTTGCGGGCTGAGGCGGGCTTCGCCGCCGAGGGTGAGGTACCAGCCTTCGCGGGGGAAGGGGATGAACTTGAGGGGATCCCAGGGGTCGTGACGGAGCTTGGGATCGGAGAGGAAGCTCCAGTCTTCGTCGGCCAGGTTGGTGAGATAGCGGCGCTGAATGACGGGTAGTTGCGCAGGGGGCTGTTGCGCCCAGATGCTGAGGGCGGTGAGAGCCACGGCGGGTAATCGAAAACGGCGACAAGACACAGCCATAGGCGCAGCGATCGGTTCCCGGTCCGACGGTCCATTATTCCATGAGGGCCGGCAGGGATGTAAGGGCGGCGGCTACTGTTTCTTCGCTTTGGCGGAATAGCGCGGCGGGAACGACTTGAGGGCCTTCTTCACAGTGTCTTCGACGTTCTTGTGCCGCTCTTTCATGTCGTCGATCTTGTCTTTGCAGGCGGCGCGCCAGATGAGCCTGTTCGTCCTGGCGTCAACGATGTCGAGGAGGAGAATGCCTTCCATGTAGTTCTCCACGAAGGTATCCCAGGCCGGGAAATAGGCACCGGGCCAGGAGTACCAGGCGCCGGGCCACATGTATGCGCCGGGGTAGAGATCAGCGACGGGAACGGTATGGGTTTCAGAGCCGAGGCGGGCGGTGATGAAGTGCGTGACGTAGAAATCGGGGTCGACCTCCACGGGTTGGAATCCCTTGGCGACGAGGATCTCGTTGGTGTCGCTCTGTACGAGTTGAGAGCCGACCACGAACTTGCGGGAGTCGGGGTGAGTCTTCAGGAAGGGGTGTTCTTTCCAGGCGTATTTCCGGTAGACGCGGAAGTCGAGGCTGCGATCGTACTCGATCTTCACTTTCTGGGCGAAGGAGCAGAGGGGAAGCGCCAGGAGGAAGGCGAGCGGGGCAAGACGGCGGAGGTGTGTGAGCTGCATTGGCGTAGGACTACTTGCCGAACTGAGCCTTGAGAGCGGCTTTGATCTGCTTGGTCACGGCGCCGGGCTTCTTGGCGCCGTCGATGGGAATGATGGAAGCGCTTGGGTAATAGATCTCCAATGCCGCCGTCTCGCGGTGGTAGTCTTTGAGCCGCTGCTCGACGGAGGCGGGGAGCTTTTTGTGCTTGCCGCCCATGCGCTGGAGCACGACCTCGTCGGAGACCTTAATGTGCAGCACTAGGCCTTTGGAAATGGCGCCGGAGGCGGCCAGCTTGGAGACGAAATCCGCCTGGTCCTTGGTGCAGGGATAGCCGTCGAGGATCATGCCGGAGGCGAGATCTCCGCGCTTGATTCGGGCAGCGAAGAAGCGGTTGAGCAGAGGATCGGTTTCCGGCTCCATGCCGGTGATGCCGGGCACGCGGGCCTGCTCGAGTACGGCGCGATTGTCCTTGATGAGATCGGCGACGGAGACGACGGGCACCTTGAGGTACTTGGCGGCCTCCACGGCCTGCGTGGACTTGCCGCTGCCGGGGGGGCCGAGCAGGATGACAACGGGGCCGGTGACGAGGGGTTGTTCGGCAAACAAAGAGACGCTGAAGAGAGAAAGTGCGAGCAGAGTGGGCCTGAGCACGCCCATAGTATAGCCTCCTATCCCAACTGATCCTGACGGCCCGGCAGGCTACTTCCGTTTCAATTTCTTGGCGACCGAGGGCCAGAGCTCGGCGAAGGCGTTTCCGCCCATGCGGCCGGTGAGGCCCCAGACGCAGCGCAGGGCGGCGTCTCCGGCCGAATTCTCGCTTTCAACGCGCCACAGGTTGGAAAGGAAGTTGTTGCCAACGTTGCCGGCGACGCGGGAATAAGAGAAGCGGGTGGTGCCGTCGGGCCGGTAGGCGAGGAAGGTGTGGCCGATGATGCGGCCGACGCGCTTGCCGAAGGAGGTACCGGGCGGAGCCGGGATGTAGCGCGGGTCCTCGTGCAGAGCGGCGCCAGTGAGCGCTTCGATGGCGTTGCCAGTGGAAACGCCGGTGAGGCGCATGCCGTAGCGCTTGCCGAAACCTTCCCAGCCCGGGCCGTACTCAGGGGGGCTATTAAAAAGGGTGCCCCAACCGGCGGAGAGCGGCCCGGCGCCCAGCAGGCTGGTGGGGCCGACGGTGGACATCATGAACCACTTGAAGCGTTCGGAGCCCGTGATCCAGACATACGGCTTGGCGGCAGGTGCGGTGGCCGCCTTGGGCGATGCCGCGGACGCGGGCTGTCCAGGTTGTTGTTGCTGCTGCGCCTGCACTGTGCCGCCCGGCAGAACGCCCAGCAGCGCCAGGGACAGTACGCTTAGACTCGAGTTCAGCGAGGGTTTCGTCATAATCAGGTGCTAGTTCACTAGGGTACAACACGCCCGTGGCTTTGGTGGCCGGCACTCCATTGACTGTGCGACCCGGGATGGGCTGGAATAGGACACTGAAATGAGCAACGGCAACCAGGCTGGGGGTTCAGGCGATGGAAAGCGCAAGGCGGTGGCCGCTCTGATTGGGGCGGCGCTTCTGGGCGGAGGGGCGTATCTCTGGCTCGCCCACAAGGAGAAGACGGCGGCGCCGCCGGGAGGGGGCCGGGTTGCCGCCGGCGGGGAGTACGACGCGCTTTCCGCGGAACAGCGGCGCCTGGTGGACGACTGGACATCCCGGTTCTCCGACGCGTTCGGCAAGAAAGTGAGCGCCCGGCAGCTGTACGACGACCTGCCGCTCTCCACCAAAACGACCTTCTACGCCGTGACCCATGCGCTATCTCGCACGCCTCTGACCGGACCCGGCGAGCAGCCTCTGAACCTGACGGCGCTGGAGCTGGTGGAGAGACTGGAGCAGGTCGCCGGCAGCTTTCCGGGCAAGAGCGGCGACAAGCAATTCCGGATCTATGCCCAGGTAAAGCCGCAAGCCAGGGAGACCCTGGAGAAGTCGCGGGAGTTCAGCCGGCAGCCCGACAACACGATCTATCACAAGGGCTATCCGATCTGCTTCCGGGGAGCCACGGGGACGCCCTCCATTCAGTTCTCGCTTTCGCGTGAGGGCAACTTCGCCGACATCGACGTGGACTACCGATCGAGCACGTTTCCGGTGATGCTCGTCAACGGCCACCTGACGGCGTCGAACTCCGACGTGCGCGCGGGGGACAACGACCAGCGGCACAACGCCCACTGGCAAGGGCTGAAGAACTGGTGGGGCGGCATCCTGGGCGTGCCGCTGTACGAGAACGGCAGGATCGCGGAAGAGGTAGTGGGCACACAGATCGCGCGCGAGCCGCGGCTGGGCAAGGGCACGAAGCCCGAGGCCGCCGTGCACGACTTCCTGGAGGCGTGGCTGGTGGAGCAGAAGCCGGGTATCGCGCTGGGCTATGTCTCGCCGCGGGCCTACGCGTGCATGCAGCTGAGGAACGGCGAGGAGACGGATCCGGGGGTGGCGCGGTTCCGGATCTTCCGGGCGCTGGAGGCCGCGAGCAAGCTGGCGGGCAAGCCGGCAAAGGCGAGCGATGCGGTGATCGCGGTGAACTACGACGGCCCTCGCGGCGAGATGCTGAAACACGCCTTCGAACGGGAGTTCAGCATGTACGAGCTGCGCGAAGACCTGGCCGCGCAGTTGGATTGCGAGAGCCGCCTGCATCCGGAACAGGCCGACCTGAAGACGGCGCGATCCACGCGCTTCGGCGGCAGTATCGGGGCGACGTTCCGACTCCAGACTTCTGCGCTGCGTGGCGAAACAGTGGCCACGGTGTGGGCCGAGGAAGACGGAACGTGGAAGCTGGTGAGCTATGAATCCGGCCTGGATGCGGCCGGCGGGAAACCCGTGGGGGTGCGGGCCAGGCCCGCGGAGCAGGAGGCTCCATTGCCCGTGATCGCCGGCGACCCCGGCATGATTCGGGCCGCCGCGGCGTTTTTCGAAGAGCTGTTTGTCAAGAAGGACGCGCGGGCGGCGATGGCGCGCGTCAGCCGGCGCTGCCTGCCCTGCTACAACGTCTACCGCGCGGAGGCGATGCCCGAGGCGGCCACTCCAGCCGATGCCGGGAGGCTGCTGGAAGAACGGCTTCAACTGCTGGGACAATTGGCCGGCGAGGTGAAAGAGCTGGGCGAGGCGCTGACGGCGGCGGAGCCGCACCATGCGGAGCTGAAGCTGGTGCGGCACAAGCAACAGGCGGCCTTCGCCATTGTCTCGATCCCCGACTCCATGGGCGACGCCGCGGACTGTGCGCGGCTGAAGCGGGGAGTGACACCCAGGTTCGCGGCCGGGGCGGCCGGCGGGTACGGCAAGTATTACGCCGCGAGCATCCGGCTGCGGAGGGCAGGGGACGAAGGCGCAGTGCTGTGGACCGTCTGGCGGGCGGAAGGCGGGCAGTGGAAAATCGCGTCCTACGTCGTGGTGACCCCATAACGCCCCGAGCGGGCTGGGGAGCGGCATGGATGCGTTCTGGTACAGTGTTCTCTGCGCGCGCGGTGGAGGACCGGGATCTTCGCCTATGACCAGCAAAATCACGAAAACGCAGGCGGGCTTCTGGGCCGCGTGTTTCGCGCTGCTGCTGGCGGTGAGGCTGTGCCACGTCAAAGTGCTGTGGGTGGACGAGGCCTACGGGATGGCCGCGGCACGCCGGATTCTGGAGGGCACGGCGCTCTATCGCGGCCTGTGGTTCGACAAGCCGCCGCTGTATGCGTGGATCTACCTGCCGTGCTGGGGCGTGGAGGGCCTGCCGCTACGCCTGATTGGCGCGATGTTCGCCCTGCTCTGCTGCTGGCTGGCGGCGCGCACGGCGACGGCGATGTTCGACCGGCGGGAGGGCTACGCGGCGGCCGCGTTGATGGCGTTCTATCTCTGCTTCGATCATCCCTCCGCGGTCATCTCCCTGGCTCCGGACCAGTTGCTGATTCCGTTCGGCCTGGGCATGGCGTGGGCCGCCGCGGCCGGGCAACCCATGCTGGCCGGCGCCGTGGCCGCGGCCGGGCTGCTGGCCAACGCGAAGGCTCTGCTGTTTCTGCCGCTACTCATCCTCTGGCGGCCACGGGAGACGGCGCGCATCGCCGGCGGATACCTGCCCGCCGCGGCCGCGGTGTGGATTGCCGCGGCGGGCTGGTGGGAACCCGTGTGGCAATGGGGTTCGCTGTACTCGCGCGAGAGCCTTTTCGGCAACCCCTGGAAAGAAGGACTGAGCCGGACGCTGAATTGGGCCGGATTTCACGCCGCGCTGGTGATACTGGCGGTTTGCGGCCTGGTGAAGGAGCAGAGACACCGCCGACTGCTGCTGCTGTGGCTGGGTATGGCGGCGATCATGGTATTGGCCGGGTTCCGCTTCTTCCCGCGGTACTATTTCCTGCTGCTGCCCGCGTGCGTAGTGGCGGCCGCGCGCGGCGCCAGCGTGCCCCGCAGGCTGTGGACGACCTGGCTGGTGGCGGCGGCGCTGGCGGTGCCGGCCGTTCGATTCGGCTGGCGCCACATCGGAACCCTGCGCCGCGAGCCGGCCGCGCTGCGAGACCTGGCGCTTTCAGAAGATGCCCGCGATGCGGCGAAGCGGCTGGCCCTGCTGGCGCTGCCCAATGAAACTCTGTTCGTGTGGGGCTACCGGCCGGAACTGAACGTGCTTGCCCGCCTGCCGGGCACAACCCGCTTTCTGGATTCACAGCCTCTGACCGGCGTGATCGCGGACCGCCACCTGAGCGGCACGCGCGTCTCCGCGCCGGAGCTGGCCGCGCGATCGCGCGTGGAGCTGACGCGGGCGCGCCCGTCGTTCATCGCCGACGGACTTGGGCCGCTGAATCCAGCGCTGGCGATTACGAAGTACGCGGACCTGCGGGCATGGTTGTCGGACTATGAGCCGGTGGCGCAAACCCGCACGGTGCTCATCTACAGATTGCGCGGCCCGCTGGCGGGAGGTCAGCGCAAGTAGTCTTCGAGCTTGATCTTCTCGTCGGTTTTGGAGTCGCGGTATTTCACGATCACCGGCGTGTAGAGCGAGATACCCCATTCCGCTCCCTTGCCGCGGGAGACGGCGCGGGAGCCGGCGACGACAACGGCGTTTTCAGGGACGATGAGAGGATCGGTATCGGTGGCCGCGTGGACCGTACCGTGGACGAGATCGTAGATGGGCGTGGAGCGGTTGAGGATGACGCCGGTGGCAAGCACGGCGCGGCGTTTCACGACGGTTCCTTCATAGACGCCGGTATTGCCGCCCAGCAGGACCTCGTCCTCGATGATGACGGGCAAAGCGCCGACGGGTTCGAGCACGCCGCCCACCTGCGCGGCGGCAGAGATGTGGCAGCTCTTGCCCACTTGAGCGCAGGAGCCCACCAGGGCGTGCGAATCGACCATCGTGCCGTCGTCCACCCAGGCGCCGACGTTGATGTACATGGGGGGCATGCAGGTGACGCCGCGCCCGAGATAGACGCCGTCGCGGATGGAGGAACCGCCGGGAACGATGCGGACGCCGGCGTCCGGGGCGATCTTCCGAACCGGGTAGGTGGCTTTGTCGAACCACGGTTGGCGGGCGGCATCGATGGACATGTCGACGATGGCGCCGAGGCGGAAGCCGAGCAGGATGCCCTGCTTCACCCAGGGGTTCACGCGCCAGCCGGAGAGGGCCGCGGGATCAGGCTCGGCGGCACGCACGGAGCCGGCGTTGAGAGCTTCCTTGAACGATGCAAACAGGGCGTGATCCGCGGCGGAATACTGCGCCGGAGGATTGGCGAAGAGCGCTTCGATCTGCTTCTGCATCAGATGAGACCTGCCTGTGAGAGAACCGCTTCGATCTTTTCCATGGCCGCCGGCTGGGGCGGCACCAGCGGCAGGCGCCACACCGGCTGAAGCAAGCCCATGCGGGCCATCGCCGCCTTGACGGGAATCGGATTCGATTCGACGAAATTGACTTCCATCAACGGCAGCCACTGGCGCTGCAGTGCCCGCGCGGCGGGGAAGCCGCCTTCGAGGCAGAGCTGCGCGATGCGGGCCATTTCCGCGGGGATCTCGTTCGAAGCGACGGAGATGACGCCCTTTCCGCCGAGGCCCGCCAGGGCCAGCGTGATGGCATCGTCGCCGCTGAGAATATCGAACGATTCGGGCAGCGTGGCGCAGAGATGGGCCATCTGGGCGATGTTGCCGCTGGCTTCCTTCACGCCGATGATGTTGTCGATGGCGGCCAGGCGGCGCAGGGTGGCCGGCTCAATATTGACGCCCGTGCGGCCGGCCACGCTGTAGAGCATGATGGGCAGCCGGATGGCGGAGGCGATGGCGCGGTAGTGCTGGTAGAGGCCTTCCTGGGTGGGCTTGTTGTAGTAAGGAGTGACGGAGAGGATGCCGTCAACGCCCATCGCCTCCAGTTCGCGCGCCAGGGCGATGACTTCGGCGGTGTTGTAGCCGCCGGCGCCGGCCAGCACGGGCCGCTTCCCTTTGGCGAGTTCGAGCGTGATCTCAACGACGCGGAGGTGCTCCTGGTGCGTCAGCGTGGGGCTCTCCCCGGTGGTTCCGCAAGGGACCAGGAAGTGCACGCCGGCATCAAGCTGCCGCTGGACGAGGCGCCGCAGGGCGGATTCGTCGAGAGACTGATCTGGGAGGAATGGCGTCACCAACGCGGTGCCGCAGCCTTGAAATTGAGACATGTCGTTTTACCTATGTTAGCTTCAACCGGCAGGAGTTACCGGCGGAACAGGATCTGGCTGAATTCGTGACAACCCTTCTGGCCGGAGGCGAGCCAGCGCGCGGCCCACAGCGCGCCGCGGGCGAAACCTTCGCGGCTGCGGGCGGTGTGGCGCAGGGTGATGGTGTCGGCCGCGGAATCGAAGCCGATCTCGTGGGTGCCTGCGATGGTGCCGGCGCGGTTCGATGAGACGTCGATGGAGCGCGCGTAGCCGGCGCTTTTCATCTCATCCACCAGCTTGAGCAGCGTGCCCGAAGGGGCATCTTTCTTGGCTGAGTGGTGGATCTCCCAGGCCCAGGCCTCGTATTCCGGCTGGGCGGCGAGCAGGGCCGCGGCCTCCGCCACGACGCGCTGGAAGACGTTCACGCCGATGGAGAAATTTGGCGCGAAGACGAAGCCGGTGTGGTTCCTGTCAAAGCACTGCTTGACCTTTTCGAGATGGGCGAGCCAGCCGGTGGTCCCGCAAACGGTGGGCACGCCCAGATCAGCCAGGCGAACCAGGTTGGCGTAGGCGGCCTCCGGCATGGTGAATTCGATGGCGGCGGAAATGTCCTTGAAGTTAGAGGCGGTGAATCCTTCTCCGGAGGAGTTGTTGTTGACGTCCAACACCAGGGAGACTTTGAAACCGAATTCGGGGGCGAGCTGCTCCAGCATCCGGCCCATCTTGCCGTAACCGACTAATGCGAGGTTCATATCGTCGTATTCCTTTTGCCCCGTTTACTGAAAGACCTCTGGGTCGATGGTTGAGAAGAACTCCGCGTGCAGCGCCTGGACGGCGGGGAGCAGGTCAGCACCCTGCACGACGAAGCTGACATTGTTGAAAGAAGCGCCCTGGCTGATCATGCGGATATTGACCTCGCGCAGCGCCCCGAAGATGCGGGCGCCCAGGCCGGAGGTTTCGCGCAGCGCATCGCCGACCAGGCAGATGATGGCCTGGTCTCGAACCACGGTGACCTCGGCGATGCGGCTGAGCTCCTGCTCGATTTCGGGCAGGGCGCGGTCGTGATCGATGGTCAGGGCGACGCAGACCTCGGAGGTGGTCACCATGTCGACGGGCGTCTTGTAGCGGTCGAAGACTTCGAAGATCCGGCGCAGAAAACCGTGGGCCATCAGCATGCGGAGGCTGCGAACCTCCACCACGGTAATCTCCCGCTTGCAGGCGATGGACTTGACGGGATTGGTGGAAGAGACGGCGTCGGCCACGATGAGGGTGCCGCCGACTTCCGGCCGCCGCGAGTTGAGGATGCGCACGGGGATGTTCTTTTCGATGGCGGGCTGCACGGTGGAGGGGTGGAGCACTTTGGCGCCGAAGTAGGCCAGCTCCGCCGCCTCTGAGAATGAAATGCGTTTGACGAGGCGGCCGCCGGGGAGCACGCGCGGAT
The DNA here is from genome assembly GCA_016213725.1 of Acidobacteriota bacterium. Classification (GTDB taxonomy): domain Bacteria; phylum Acidobacteriota; class Terriglobia; order Bryobacterales; family Bryobacteraceae; genus Paludibaculum. The sequence goes on from JACQZS010000332.1 coordinate 18,591, forward strand.
CGCAGGTGAGCATGCCGTCGACGTCGGTCCAGATCTGGATCTCTTCGGCCTCAATGCCGGCGCCGGCGATGGCGGCGGAGAAGTCGCTGCCTCCGCGGCCGAGGGTGGTGGTGACACCCTCCGACGTGGCGCCGATAAAGCCGCCCATGACGCCGACGCGGCCTTGCAGCAGGGGCACCACCTTTTCCTTGAACCTGGCATAGGTCCGGCTGTAGAGCGGCAGGGCCTGGCTGTGGCGGGAATCAGTGACCAGCACCTCCCGGGCATCCACGTGGACGGCAGGGATGCCGAAGCCGGGCAGAGCCAGCGCCACCAGCGCCGAGGAGAGGCGTTCGCCGTAGCTGCAGACTTCATCCCACAGCGCGGGCGTCAACTGAGCTGTCCCGGCCACCCGCTGCAAGGTGGACTCCAGTTGCTCGAAGTGGTTCTCCAGCACGACCTCCATGGCCGTGTGGTTCTCGCGGGGAATGGCTGCCCCGGCCTCGCGGCGGTGGAAGGCGTGCAACTCTTCGATGTCGCGGAAGGCGTCCTCCAGGTTGCCCGCGGCGGCCTTGTCGGCGGCGGCCAACAGGCGGTTTGTGGTCTTGCCCATGGCCGATACGACCACCAGCGGCTGCTGGTCAAATCTCGAACGGACGATGGCCGCCACGCGCTCAATGGCAGCGGCGCTTTCCACCGAGGTTCCGCCGAATTTCATCACGATCATATGGATGACTCCCAGATGCGCCGCAGGCCGGCGCCGGACAACTGTCAACTAGCAGGTTAGTGCAGCGTGGAAACGCTGTACAGGGCGCTCGCCTGGGGTTCAGGCGAGCAGTCGCTTGACCATGGCCTGGTAGATGCAAACCGCTTCGGCAAGCTGAGCTTTGGGGACACGCTCCTCACTGGTATGAGCGACGTGGATGGTGCCGGGACCGAGCAGGTAGGGCTGGCCCCAGGCGCCGCCGAAGGCGGGAATGTCGGTGGTGTAGGCGACCACCGTGGTTTCGAATCCCTCCAAAGCGCCGAGGTGCAGCGCGGGGATGCAGAGGATCTCGTGGGGGTGGGCAGAGTCGCCAGCGGCAAGTGCGACGGCGCGCCGCAGCTCCGCGGGGTCGCCCACCAGGCGGAACATCAGCGCGGCTTCGGCCGCGTCGGGAATCACGTTGGGGGCGCGTCCGCCGGAGATGAGGCCGATGTTCAACGTGCAGGGGCCCAGCACGGGATCGACGGGCAGTTCCAGGGCGCGGATGCGGGCCAACGCGTCGAGCAGCTTTTCGATGGCGGATTCGCCCAACGCGGGGTAGGCCGAGTGGGCCATGCGGCCCGTGGCTTTCAGTTCGTAGCGCAGCGCTCCCTTGGAGCCCAGAGCGAGCCTGTTCCCGGTGGGTTCGCCATTGATGATGAACTTCGAGCCGCGCGGGTCCAGCCCGGCGGCATAGGCGCCGGCGGAGTTCTTCTCCTCGCCCACCACGAAGAGCAGCGCAAAATTGCGGACGCCCTCCGCCAGCAGAGACTCAGCCGCGCAAAGCATGGCCGCGATGATGCCCTTCACGTCGCAGGCGCCGCGGCCCCAGACGAACTCTTCGTCCTCGCGCGCCGGGAAGAAGGGCGGAACGGTATCGAGATGCGTGGAAAGCGTGACCACGGGCTCGCCGAAGATGGCGAGGACGTTATTCCGCCGGGGCTCCACCTCGATTTTCTCCACGCGGCCGCCGTATCTGCAGGCGAGATCGGAGAGCAGACCGGCGACGTGATCCCCGACGCGCTCTTCGTTGCCGGTAATGGATTCGATGTCGATCAGAGACCGCGTGAGGGAGATGACTTCCATGGGGTCGGGGTGTAACCAGGATAGCGAAGGGCCGGAGGGCTGGGCAATGCGAATGCACAGGGATAAGATGGTGCGCGGGTAATCTCCATGCGGATCATTCATTTCGCTGTCCTATGCGCCGCCGCGGCCTGGCTGGCCGCGGGAGAACTGCCGCCGCCTGTGACGTCCGGCGGCAAGCCGCTGATGGAGGCGCTGAAGGCGCGCCAGTCCGGCCGGGAGTTCTCGCCGCGAAAGCTGCCGGAGCAGACGCTATCGAACCTGCTGTGGGCGGCGTGGGGCGTCAATCGGCCGGAGAAGGGCGGGCGCACGGCGCCTTCGGCCATGAACCGCCAGGAGGTGGACCTGTACGCCGTCACGGCCGAAGGAGCCTTCCTCTACGACGCGAAGAAACACGCGCTGCAGGCGGTGGCCGCGGGCGATCTGCGCGCGCTGGCCGGCACCCAGGGCTTTGTCAAAGACGCCCCGCTGAACCTGGTTCTCGTGGCGGACACGGCCAAGAGCGGCGATCTCACCTACGCCGCGATCAGCGCGGGGGCGATCTCGCAGAACGTCTACCTCTACTGCGCCTCGGAGGGGCTTTCCACGGTGGTGCGGGCTTCCGTGGACAGGCCGGCGCTGGAAAAGGCGTTGAGACTGCGGCCGGAGCAGAAGATCCTGGTGGCGCAGACGGTGGGATTTTTGAAGTGACGGCGGAGATCGGCTAGGATGGATCGCACAGGAGCTGATCCGGGATGAATCGTATTGTGCACTTTGAGATTCCCGCCGACGATCCGGAAAAGATCGCGGCATTTTACTCGGGCCTTTTCGGTTGGAAGATCGACAAGTGGGACGGCCCGATGGAGTACTGGAACGTCGTGACGGGCGAGAATGCGCCGGGAATCAATGGGGGAATCCTGCGGCGCAAGCATCCGCAGCAACCGCCGGTAAACACGGTCGACGTCGAGAACATCGATTCGATGGCGCTGCGCGTGGCGGAAGCCGGCGGCCAGGTGGTGGTACCGAAGATGCCGATTCCGGGCTATGCCTGGCTGTGCTACTGCAAGGATCCGGACGGCAACATTTTCGGGCTGTTTCAGTTGGACCCGAATGCAGCCTGACCGGGCGAAGGAGTGAGGCGCCGAATCGTGCGTCGTCTGAACGTAAGATCAGTGGAAGACCCGGGCCGGATGGTGCGTGATCTGTGATAATTGCGGCTGGAGTGCTTGGAGCCGGCAAGAGACTATTCAAATCCGCGTGGGGCGCCTACGAGCACGGCGCCCTGGGCTTCGCCAAAGGTGCGGCCTATTCGGCGCTGCTTTCGTTCTTCCCCGTACTCACCACCACGACTGCGATTCTGGTGCAGATGAACGCGGACGCCATTTCGCACAAGGTCACCGCGTTTCTCTTCAAAGTGGCTCCGCCAGGGGTGGAGGATCTGATCCGCTACCAGATGACGCAGCGCGGCGCGCGGCCACTAGCCTTGCCCATTGCGGCGTCGCTGCTGGCGCTGTGGGCCGCCTCCGGCGTGATGATGAGCCTGATGGAAGGCTTCCAGGGCGCCTACCAGAGGAAGAGCTCACGCGGCATCCTGCACGGGCGGTTGATCTCGATGTGGCTGGTGCTGGTCTCGATCGGCCCCGTGGTGGGCGCTTCCGCCATGATGATCTTCGGCGACCGGGCGGAGAACGGAGCGCTGCGGCTGCTGGGCCTGCTGGATGCCGGCGAAACCCTGAGAGGCGGGGTGAAGTTCCTGGGCATGCTGGCGCGCTATTCGGTGGCCATGGCCACCATCATGCTGGTGGCCGCGCTGCTCTACAAGTTCGGCCCGGATGCGGGCCGGCGGCGCCCGATCTGGCCCGGCGCCCGGGTGGCGATGGTGCTGTGGCTGGCCATCACGACGGTCTTCGCATGGTACGTTCGGAACATTGCCAATTACAACGTGTTGTATGGCAGTATTGGCGCCGTGATTGCGCTTTGTGTTTGGATGTACCTGCTGGCGCTGTCGGCGATGATTGGCTGCGAATATAACGCTCTCCTCGACAAAAAGACGGATAAGAAGAAGAAATAGATGGGATTCCGGCTCGGGATAGACTACACGCCCAGAGGCGACCAGGCTCAGGCCATCGAGCAACTCGTGCGCGGCGTTGAGGACGGCGAGCAGCACCAGGTGCTGCTGGGTGTGACGGGCAGCGGCAAGACGTTCACCATGGCCAAGGTGATCGAACAGACGGCGCGCCCCGCGCTGGTGCTGGCCCACAACAAGATCCTCGCGGCGCAGTTGTACCAGGAGTTCAAGACATTCTTCCCGCAGAATGCGGTGGAGTACTTCGTCAGCTACTACGACTACTATCAGCCGGAAGCCTACGTCGCCGCCTCCGACACCTACATCGAGAAAGAGGCCACCATCAACGATGAGCTGGACAAGCTCCGGCTGGCGGCCACCAGGAGCCTTTTCGAGCGCCGCGACTGCGTCATTGTGGCCAGCGTGAGCTGCATTTACGGGCTCGGCTCGCCGGAGGCTTACTACGGCATGCTGCTCATGCTGGAGCGCGGGCAGCAGATGCGCCGCGAGCAGATTACGCAGAAGCTGGTGGAGATTCTTTATGAGCGGAGCGACTCGGATTTCCGCCGCGGGACGTTTCGCGTGCGTGGAGACGTGATCGAGATCTGGCCCGCCTACGACGACGATGCCTACCGCATCGAGCTATGGGGCGACGAGGTGGAGGGGCTTTCCCGGATCGATCCCCTGCTGGGCCAGGTGAAGGAGAAGTACCTGCGGCTGCCCATCTATCCGAAGACGTATTACGTCATGAGCCCGGAGACGAAAGAGGGCGCCATCGCCAGCATCGAGCAGGAGCTCGGCTGGTGGCACAAGGAGCTGGAGAAGCAGGGCAAGCTGGTGGAGGCGCAGCGCATCTGGCAGCGCACGATGTTCGACCTGGAGATGATCCGCCAGATGGGCTACTGCCACGGGATCGAAAACTACTCGCGCCACTTCAGCGGGCGGCTGCCGGGCGAACCGCCGCCCACGCTGCTGGACTATCTGCCCGCCGACGCGATTCTCATGATCGACGAGAGCCACCAGACGGTGCCCCAGATCGGTTTCATGTACCACGGCGACCGCTCCCGCAAGTCCACGCTGGTGAACTATGGCTTCCGCATGCCCAGCGCGCTGGACAACCGTCCGCTGACGTTCGAGGAATTTGAGAACCGCGTCCACCAGATCGTCTATGTCTCGGCCACGCCGGGTCCGTATGAAATGACGAAGTCGGCCGGCGTCATCGTGGAGCAGATCATCAGGCCGACGGGGCTGATCGACCCGCAGGTGCAGGTTCGCCCCATCCGGGGCCAGGTGGACGACCTGCTGGGCGAGATCAGGAAACGCATCGAGTGCGGCGAGCGGGTGCTGATCACGACGCTCACCAAGCGCATGGCCGAGGATCTCCACGAGTACTACGCGGAGCTGGGCGTGAAGAACTCCTACATGCACTCTGAAGTGTCCACGCTGGACCGGGTAAAGATTTTGCGGGATCTCAGGCGCGGCGATATCGACGTCCTGATCGGGGTCAACCTGTTGCGGGAAGGGCTGGATCTGCCGGAGGTTTCGCTGGTGGCCATCCTGGACGCCGACAAAGAGGGCTTCCTGCGCTCCGCCGGCTCGCTGATTCAGACCATCGGCCGCGCCGCCAGGCATGTGAATGGCCTGGCCATCCTATACGCCGATGTGATGACGGACAGCATGAAGCGCGCGCTCGGCGAGACGGATCGCCGGCGCCGGATTCAGAGCGATTACAACGAAGCCAACGGCATCACGCCGCAATCGATCGTCAAGCCCATCGACATGAGCCTGGTGGCCGTGACCGAGGCCGACTACGTCACGCCGCCTCTGGAAGACGACACCGAGATCGAACTGCTGAGCGTGGAGCAGCGGAACCAGTTGATCGAGGAACTCGACCGCAAGATGCGCGAAGCGGCAAAGGCGTTTGAGTTTGAGACGGCGGCAAAGTATCGTGATCGAATCAAAGCGTTGAAGGCGCCCAAACCCTATGAGCAGTCGGAAACCGGTGGGCCTGATCGCCTCGGGGAGACTGGCTGATTCGGCACTGGTCAGGCTGCCCGGCCTGTGCCGGGAGTTAGGACCGGTGGCCGCGGCGAGTCTCCGGCTGGCATCGCGTTACGCGAATACCCTGAAGTGTGGCCGCCCGGCCGCGGCCGCTGAATTCGAAGACTGCCGCATGGTGGCCATACAGGCGGCCGCGGAGGACATGCGGGGCGTGATTCGGCTGCTGCGGACAGCAGGGGTGGACTGGGGCGGAAAGCCGGTGGTGCTGCTGAACGACGACCTGGACGCCTCGGCGCTCTCCGAACTTGGCCGCGAGGGGGCGTTGACCTGCGCCGCGGCGGTCGCGCCGGGGCCCGGGGTTCCGCTGGTTCTGGCGGAAGGCGACGCGGGGGCGGTAAGGGCGGTGCGCGACTGGGCTCAGCGGGCGCGGGCACGCTGTGTGGAACTCAATGCAGGTACGAAACTTAGCTACGGCGCCGGGGTGATGGCGGCGAACTCGCTGATTACCCCGATCCTCGAAGCGGCGCTGCGCAGCTTTCGAGCCGCCGGGCTGGGGTTGACCGACTCCCGGCGGATACTGGCCTACCTGGCCGGAGCGGCCATCCGCTCACACCAGGCGCACGGCCGCAAAGGGTGGGTGAACCCGGCATTGCCGGCCCGCCAGCCAGCCATCCGGGCTCAGTTGAAGGCACTGGGTGCGCTGGATCCGGAACTGGCGCGTTTCCACATGCAGGTGCTACGGTGTTCGCTTCATCTGCTGGGCCAGGCCGGAGATTGGCTGGAGCCTCCATCAGCGAACGATTCCAGCGACTTGGACTCACCCGCGCGCATCAAATAGAATGGCCCTGTCTCAACCCGGGATCGGGGTAAAATTGGGATAGTAACCGCATCTGGACCCCATGCTCAGAAACAAAGTCGAAAAGCCGGAAGACCTCAATCCTGTTGAGACACAGGAGTGGATGGAAGCACTTGACCAGGTGATCGAGGAGGGCGGTCCGGAACGCGCCCGGTATCTCCTGGAAAGACTCGCAGTGAGCGCCGCCACCCGCGGCGTGCCCGCAGCCTTGGGCGTGACGACGCCGTACCTCAACACAATCTCGGTGGAGGAGGAGGTGCCGTACCCCGGCGATCGCGATCTGGAGCGCCGCATTAAGAGCCTGGTGCGCTGGAACGCCGTGGCCATGGTGGTCCGCGCCAACAAGTACGACGACGGCATCGGCGGCCATATCTCCACGTTCGCCTCGTCGGCCACGCTGTACGAAGTGGGGATGAACCACTTTTTCCGCGGCTCCATTCCGCACGAGCAGGGCGACCAGGCGGGCGACCTGATCTACTTCCAGGGCCACGCCTCGCCAGGCATGTATTCGCGGGCCTTCCTGGAAGGCCGCCTGAGCGAACAGAATCTGATGAATTTCCGCCACGAACTGCGCGATCAGGCCGGCCTCAGCTCCTACCCGCACCCGTGGCTGATGCCCGACTTCTGGCAGTTCCCCACCGTGAGCATGGGCCTTGGCCCAATCAACGCCATCTACCAGGCGCGCTTCATGCGTTACCTGGAAAACCGCGGCATCATCCCGGTGACGAACCGCAAGATCTGGGCCTTCCTGGGCGACGGCGAGATGGACGAGCCCGAATCGCGCGGCGCGCTGCAGATTGCCGCCAACGAGAAGCTGGACAACCTGATTTTCGTCATCAACTGCAACCTGCAAAGGCTGGACGGCCCGGTGCGCGGCAATGGCAACATCATGCAGGAGCTGGAAGGCTACTTCCGCGGCGCGCAGTGGAACGTCATCAAGCTGGTTTGGGGCAGCGATTGGGACCGGCTGCTCGAGAAGGACAAGAGCGGCCTGCTGGTGCGCCGCATGCACGAGTGCGTAGACGGCGAATTCCAGAACTACAAGGCCCGGGGCGGCGCCTACGTCCGCTCTGAGTTCTTCGGCAAGTACCCCGAACTGCTCGAACTGGTCTCCGATATGACCGATGAGCAGGTGGGCATGCTGCGCCGCGGCGGCCACGATCCGGTGAAGATCTACAACGCCTATAAGCGCGGTTTCGAGCACACCGGCTCCCCCACGGTGATTCTCGCCAAGACCGTCAAAGGCTACGGCATGGGTGAAGCCGGCGAAGGCCGCAACACCACTCACCAGCAGAAGAAGATGAATGAGAGCGAGCTGAGCAAGCTGCGCCAGCGCTTCAACGTGCCGATTCCGGAAGAGACCGTGCACACCGTCTCCTTCTACCGCCCCGCCGACGATTCGCCGGAGATCAAGTACCTCAAAGACCGGCGCAAGGCCCTGGGCGGCCCGCTGCCGGCGCGCCTCAACAAACCCGTTCACCTTCCGGTTCCGCCGCTGGAAGAGTTCCAGGAATCGCTGGGAGGCAGCGGAGGCCGCCCGGTGTCCACCACCATGGCGTTTGTCGCCATCCTGAAGCAACTGCTCAAGAACAAAGACATCGGCAAGCGCGTGGTGCCGATCATCCCCGACGAAGGCCGCACCTTCGGCATGGAGAGCCTGTTCCGCCAGATTTCGATCTACGCCCCCGGCGGCCAGCAATACAAGCCCGTGGACAGCGAGCAGTTCCTGTATTACAAGGAAGCTCGCGACGGCCAGATTCTGGAGGAAGGCATCAACGAAGCCGGCTCCATCGCCAGCTTCACGGCGGCCGGCACCAGTTACTCGAACTACGGCGCGCCGATGATCCCCTTTTACACGTACTACTCGATGTTCGGATTCCAGCGTGTGGGTGACGCGGTGTGGGCTTTCGGCGACTCGCGCGGCCGCGGATTCCTGATGGGCGCCACCGCCGGACGAACCACGCTGAACGGCGAGGGCCTGCAGCATGAAGACGGCCACAGCCACGTGCTCTTCGGGACCGTGCCGAACTGCGTCACGTACGATCCGGCCTATGCCTACGAAGTGGCGGTGATCATCCAGGACGGCCTGCGCCGGATGTACGGCGAGAACGAGGACGTCTTCTACTACCTCACCGTGTGCAACGAGAATTACGCCCAGCCCGCCATGCCGCAGGGCGACGGCGTGCGCGAAGGGATCCTGAAGGGCATCTACCGCGTGAGCGAGTCTGAGCATGGCAAGGCCCGCGTGCAGCTTTGGGGCAGCGCCTCCATGCTGAACGAAGCGCTGCGCGCTCAGCGGATCCTGTGGGAGCGCTACCAGGTGCCGGCCGACGTATGGAGCGTCACGAGCTATAACGAGCTGCGGCGCGAGGCGCTTTCCGTGGAGCGTTGGAACCGCCTGCACCCGGCCGAGCCGGCTCGCAAGTCCTATCTGCAGCAAGTGGTGGAATCCACCGAGGGGCCGATCGTCGCGGCCAGCGATTACATCAAGGTGCTGGCCGATCAGCTGGCTCCCTGGCTCAGCGGCCGCCTGGTGGCACTCGGCACGGATGGCTTCGGCCGCAGCGAATCCCGCAACTACCTGCGCCGCTTCTTTGAGGTGGACGCCGAGTCCATCGCCACCGCCGCGTTGGCCCAACTGTCGCGCTGGGGCCAGTTCGATCCGCAGCGCGCGCAGCAGGCCTACTATGACCTGGGCGTCGACCCGGAAAAGAAGGAAGCGTCGAAAAACTGAGGTTTCTGCGTACTGCCGGCCGGGCGGAATAGAATGGAGGCTGATCTGAACTATGATCCGCCTCAGAATCCTCCTCCCCACGGCGCTGCTCTGCGGCTTCACCGCAATGCAGGCGCAGCAGAAGAACCACGACCTCGGCTACGACAACACGCCGCAGATCCCTGGCCAGACTTGGCGCGTGCATGACGACAAGCGCCCTCATCCGCCCAAGGTAGCGCCTGCCGCGGTAGTGGGCCAGCCGCCGGCGGACGCCATCGTCCTGTTCGACGGCAAGGACCTCTCGAAGTGGGTGGGCCGCACCCGCACGGCCGTCACCGAGGCGCAGTGGAAAGTGGAGAACGGCGTTCTGGAAGTGGTGCCCGGCAAGGGCGGCATCATGACCCGGGAGAAATTCGGCGACATCCAGCTGCACGTCGAATGGATGGAGCCCGCCGACGTCACCGGCACCAGCCAGAGCCGCGGCAACAGCGGCATCGAACTCATGACGCGCTACGAGCTCCAGGTGCTTGAATCCTACGAAGGCGTCACCTATGCCGACGGCCAGGCCGGGGCCATCTACGGCACGTGGCCGCCGCTGGTGAACGCCTGCCGCAAGCCCGGCGAGTGGCAGAGTTACGATATCGTCTTCGAAGCGCCGCAGTTCGATGGCGAAAAGGTGTTGAAGCCGGCCTATATCACCGTCTTCCATAACGGCGTGCTGCTGCACCACCGCCAAGCCTTCATCGGCCGGGCGACTCACGCCAGAGTGGCCACCTATGCGCCGCATGCTCCGGAGGAGCCGCTCTCGCTGCAGAATCACGGATCGGTCGTGCGCTACCGGAACATCTGGGTCCGCAAGTTGAAAGGCTACGACCAGCAGTAGCCGCGCACCGGCCCTCAAGCCGGCGAGGCGGACAGAGGCGCCGCGCTGGCGCCGCCCTGGGCAGCTTTCATCAAGAGTGGGAGGCGGCCGGCCGCGATTGTCAGAGAAGGATGGAAGCGCCGATGCTATTCCTGCATCGCCGCCTGGCCTTCGATGTCGCGCCAGGCGCTGATCTTGAGGCGGCGGCAGACCCAGCAAAGCTCCTCAGTGGAGAAAGGAGCCACTTCTTCCCCGCAAACCACGCACTTGGCGATCTTGCGGGCGGGAGCGCTGACAGGCGCCGTCCGGCGAGCCGCCTTGCGCGGCTTTGGAGCCGCGGCTTCTTTCGTGGTCTTTCTGGGCATCTATTTCTAGCTAATCACGGGAGCCCGAGGCAGATCAATCCCCCACGGCCGGGATCTGGGCCGGAGCGCCGCGCCGGCGGGCCAACCAGGCCTTGGCGTCTTCGATGTAGGAATAGGTGACGGGCACCACCAAAAGCGTGAGCAAAAGGCAAAGCGTCTGCCCCCCGATGATGGTGACGGCGATGGCGGAGCGTGTGGCTGCGCCCGTGCCGATGGCGATGGCTGTGGGAATGAGGCCTGCGATGATGGAAAACGTGGTCATCAGAATGGGCCGGAGGCGGATGCGGTTGGCATCGAGAATGGCCTGACGCAAGGGAATCCCGTCATTTATCAGGCGGTTCATGTAGTCGATCTGGAGAATCCCGTTCTTTTTCACAATGCCCAGCAGCAGCAGGATGCCGAGCGCGCTGAAGAGATTCAGCGAGCGGCCGGTGGCAATCAGGCTAACCAGGGCGAAGGGAATGGAGAGCGGCAGCGTCAGAAGAATGATGAAGGGGTGCACCAGGCTCTCAAACTGGGCAGCGAGCACCATGTACATGAAAATTGACGCCAGACCGATGGCGAGAATCATGTTTGCGGTGGTCTCCTCTAGGATCTTGACCTGGCCGGAGAACATCAGCCGGATGTTGGGGGGGAGATCCATTTCATTTACAACGCGGTCCACGGCCGCCGCGGCATCGCCCAGCGTGACGCCGGGAGCCGGGTTGCCATAGAAAGAGATGGCGTACTGGCGGCCGACCCGGTCGATGCGGCTGGGGCCGACGCCGCGCTCGAGGTTCGCGACGGAGTCCAGGCGGATCAGGCCGAGCCTGGCGGAGGGGATCAGAAGGCGGCTGAGCACCTGCTGGTCGTCGCGCTGGCCCGGCATCAGGCGCATGGTGACGGGATACTGTTCGCCCAGCTCTTTGAAGGTGGAGATCTCATCCTCTCCGGACATGAGGAGACGGACGGCGCTGGCGACGTCGGAGACGCGGACGCCGAGGTCGCTGGCAAGCTGGCGATCGATTTTCACCTGCAGCTCCGGGTTATTGAAGGTCAGGTTGGCGCGCATGTCGGCCAGCTCCGGCTGCTTGAGCAGACGGGAGAGCAGTTCACGGGCGACCGGCGCCAATTGACCGAAATCCGGCCCCAGCAGCGAAGCTCGAATGGGGGAAAACGTGTCCCGGCCGCCGAGGGCGTTAGGGAAACTGACGGCGGGACGGGTGTAGGAATAGTCGCGCAGAATGGCGCGGACCTGCTGGGCGAGGTCATTCAGCGAACCGCGCTGGCCGGGAGGCGCCAACAGGACGGTCATCCTGGCCTGGGTGACGCGGTCAATGAAGCCGGCGCTGCCGGTGACCACGGTCAGCACGCCTGGCAGCTTCTCGACTTTGTGGGTGATCTCCAACGCGATGTGCTCAGTGGCCTCCAGCGAGGAGCCCTCCGGCATTTCCATGGAGATGCCCAACTCGCTCTGGTCTTCCTGAGGCATCCAGTCGCGGCCGATGTAGCGGCCGAGCACGAATGTGGAGGAGAAGGTGATGACGCAGAGGAGGACGATCGCCCAGCGATGATTCAGCGACCAGTCGAGCACGCTCACATAACCGCGCTCCCAGACCGTGTGCCCATGGCTGTCGTGGTTGTTCTTCGCGCCGCCTGTCTTGCGCCTGAGGATGCGCGCACTCAGGGTAGGCGTCAGCGTGAAAGCAACGAGCATCGAAACCAGGATGGAGACCGACATGGTCCAGCCGAACTGATTGAGGTAGCGTTTGGCGTAGCCGGTGACGAAGGCGATGGGCACGAAGATGATCACCAGCGAGATGGTGGTGGCCACCACCGCCAGGGAGATCTCCTTGGTGGCTTGAATCGCAGCCGTCTTCGGGTCGAGATCGGGGTAGCTCTCGAGGTACCTGTATATGTTCTCAAGCACGATAATGGCGTCGTCGATGACGATGCCCACGGCCAGCGTGAGCGCCAATAACGTCATCGAGTTCAGCGTGTAATCGAGCATCCGCATGATGGAGAAGGTAGTGATGATCGACGTCGGAATGGCGATAGAACTGATCAGCACCGTGCGAAAGTCGCGAATGAAGAGCCAGATGATGAGCGAGGCGAGCAGCGAGCCGAGGACCAGGTGCTCTTCCAGGCTCTCCACCGATTTCTTGATGTAAGTAGCGGTCTCCTTCACCAGGCTCAACTTCACCCCGGCGGGGAGTTGCTTGTTGATGAAGCCGATCTTGTTGGTGACATCGTCCACCACCTTGACGGTATTCGTGCCGGTCTGGCGGCGGACATCCACGGTAACCGCCTGCTGCCCTTTGTAGAAAGCGAAGTTGCGGCGCTCCGCCATGCCGTCCTCGGCGAAGCCGATATCCTTTACGCGAATCGGCACGCCCGCGGCGTTCTTGACGATGATGTCGTTGAATTGCTGGATGTTCTCCACGCGCCCCATGGTGCGGACTCCCATTTCCTGAGGCCCGCGAATAATGCGTCCGCCCGGAGTCTCGACGTTTTCCTGCCGAATGGCCCGTTCCACTTCCTGAGCCGTCAGGTTGTACCCGTTCAGCTTGTTGATGTCGAGCATGATGTTGATCTGGCGGAAACGGCCGCCGGCGATATCGGCGGCGGCAACGCCGTCGATGGTCTCCAGGCCGCGGCGGACTGTCTTGTCGGCGATTTCCGTGAGTTCGCGAACGCTGACCGATCCGCTGAGCGCCATGGTGACAACCGGGTCGGAGTCGGGGTCGGATTTGCGGATGACGGGCGGAAGGACGTTCACCGGCATCTGCCGGACGGCTGCCGAAGCCTTTTCACGAACCTCTTCCACCGCCTCACTGATGTCCTTCTCCAGCGTGAAGGTGACGATTACGTTGCCGCTGCCTTCAGTGACCACGGCGCGCAGTTCGTCGATGCCGCTCACCGAGGAGACGGACTCCTCCAACGGCATGATCACCTGCGAAACCATCTCTTCCGGGCTCGCGCCGGGCAGCCGGCAGCTCACGTAAACGGTGGCGGGATCGGTCCGTGGGAAAAGATCGACACCCAGGTCGAGGAAGCTGAACACACCCATCACCACCAGGAACATGATGAGCATGAAGGCAAAGACAGGCCGCTGGACACAAATTTCGCTAAGGCGCACGCCGGTAGGGCTCCTGCTATTAGAGGTGTTTCCAGCTTATCCCAAGGTTACCCCCGCGCGCGGGAGGCGATAGAATCGGCCCGTGCTGAAATTTCCGATTCTCGCCTTAATTTCTTTCACTTTGACCGCGCAATCCGGTTGGTGGATGAATGAGCCGCTGCGCTGGCTCCAGACGAATCTGCCGGAACCAGACGCCGCCACTGCCCCGCTGGTTCTCGTGCGAGACGCGGCCGGCCTGCACGCCAACGTCCTGCATCTCAACATGGGCGGCATCGCCGCCACCTATCCCACCCGGATCCCATTCCACACCCGCAGCGCCGGCCTTGGCCCGGACCGCGACTTCTTTGGCGCCGCCCTGCGCGAGGCGCATGCCCGCGGCATCCGCGTCGTTGGCCGCTTCGATTTCTCCAAAACGCGGAAGGATGCCTTTGAAGCCCACCCCGAGTGGTTCTTCCGCAAAGCAGACGGCTCTCCCGTGGTTTACAACGGCCTGTATTCCACGTGCATCAACAGCGCCTGGTACTCCGAATACGCGCCCCGCATCCTCACGGAGGCCCTGCAAGCGTACGACGTGGACGGCCTCTTCTTCAACATGTTCGGCAATCAAAGCCGCGACTACAGCGGCGCCTACGTCGGGCTGTGCCACTGCGCCGAGTGCCGCCGGCGCTTCCGCGCCGAGTATGGCCGCGAACTGCCAGCTACGGAAGGCGACCCGGATTACCGCCGCTTCCTGTTCGATTCCTCGCGCCGCGTGGCCCGCGCCTTTGGAGAACTCATCCACCGCATCCGTCCTCAGGCCGGCTACTTCAACTATCTGGAGGAGTGGACCGATGGGATTATGTCCGAATCCAACACGGCTGTCGCCCGCCCGCTACCGCTCTGGCCGTACACCTCCAGCGATAACGTGAATCGCGCCCGCAATTCGCAGCCCGGCAAGATGAGCGTCAACCTCTGCATGCAGTTTGTAGACTACCCGTGGCGATTCGCCACCGTGCCCGCCGCGGAACATCCGCTGCGACTGTGGCAGAATCTGGCCCACGGCGGTGCGCTGGCATTTGCAATCAACGGCACGCCGGCGAGATTCGCCGAACGCGACATGCTGGCCATCGACGCCGCACGGCCCGTCTTTGCCTGGGCCGAACAGAACGCGCGCTATCTGGCCCGCCAGCGCTCCCTGGCGCGCGTCATCCTGCTCACCGGCGGCTCAACGGCTGCCTATCGCGGGCTCTTCCGTTTTCTTTCCGAGCAGCA